>JAFRGD010000004.1 GCA_017433975.1 Mogibacterium sp.
CCGGCGGTGTGCGGCAAGGGGCTTGCCGACAGCCGGTGCTTAGCGATAAACGAGCCGGCGGCGAAGTTTGAGCTTAGCACCGCTGCGTCGTCGGCACGAGGCGCGAGCCGTACCCTTGCAGTACACCGCCGGCCGCCCGGCGGCAGGAACCGCATAACTCATTATAAAAAAAGAGGTGCAATATGAAATTTCTGGTCGTCATCGACATGCAGAACGATTTCGTGGACGGCGCGCTCGGAACCGCCGAGGCCGTGGCCGTCGTTGATAATGTAGTGAAAGAGATTCAGTGTTGGGCCGGTCCCGTCATCTGTACGCGGGACACGCACGGACCGCGGTATCTGGATTCGCAGGAGGGGCGGAAGCTCCCGGTCGTCCACTGCGTCAAAGGGACGGACGGATGGCAGCTGAACCCGCAGGTGCAGGCGGCTGCCGAGGCTGCCGGTGCGGTCCTGCTCGACAAGCCGTCGTTCGGCTCGACCGACCTGCCGTTCGTCATCCGGCAGATCGTCGCCGCACACGCCACCGACGACAGGACGCTGGATTCCATGATCGATCGCATCGAACTCATCGGCATCTGCACGGACATCTGCGTGATCTCCAACGCGATGATCCTCAAGGCCGCCTTTCCGGAGGTCCCGATCTCCGTCAAAGCCTCCTGCTGCGCGGGCGTCACCCCGGAGCAGCACGACACCGCGCTCGCAGCCATGCGGCCGTGCCAGATCGATATACTATAAAGAAAGGACCGGAACGGCATGAGACGGTTATTGGGTATTCTTTTCTCCATTCTGCTCCTGTTCGCGCTCCTGATCGGGTCCGCTGAGCTGCTGCTCTACGGGACGGGCTCGCATTGGTATGAACGCGAGTACACCAAATACAACGTGCGCGACCACATGATCAAGGAGATTTCGATGGAGTCGCTGCTTGACGTCACGGACCAGATGATGGACTACCTGCGCGGCGACCGCGAAGACCTCGTCATCTACGCGGAGCGCGACGGTGTGATGCAGGAGTTCTTCACCGACCGTGAAAAAGCGCACATGGACGACGTGCGGGGCCTCTTCATTGGAGGGCTCCGGCTCGCCCACATCGCGCTCGCGATCTGCCTGGTGCTCCTGATCTGTCTGTTCGCGCAGCGCCGCCGCGCCCTGCGCGAGCTGCAGCAGCCGGCCAACGTCGTCCTCAAGACCGCCGCGCCCGACCAGCTTCCGAAAGAGCCGGTCCCGGTGCGTATCACGCTGGCGCGGTGCTTTACCGGTACTTCGCTCGTCCTGTTTGCCGTCGCCGGGGTCATCGCAGGGCTCTTCGCGTCCGATTTCAACAAGTACTTCGTGATCTTCCATCACATCTTTTTTGATAACGACCTGTGGATCCTGTACCCGGCCAAGGACGACATGATCAACATGCTGCCGGAGGGGTTCTTCAGTGACACCGCGCTCGCGATTCTCATCATCTATATCGTCGCCGTGGTGCTCCTCGTGATCCTCTCGATCTCGGTCAGCCGCCGGTACCGCCGCAGGCAGAAACAAGCCGCTTGAACGCTTTTTCACAGCCATTAAACTACAATTAAGGTTCGGCTGATACGATCGATACCATCAAGGAGGTATCACCATGCGCTTATTGCTCGCCGAAGACGAGAAGTCCCTCTCCCGGGCTCTCGTGACAATATTGGAACATAATAATTATTCTGTCGATGCGGTATATGACGGCGCGGAGGCGCTCGACTACCTCGCGGCGGACAATTACGACGGGCTGATTCTCGATATCATGATGCCAAAAGTCGACGGTCTGACGGTCCTGCGAACGCTCCGGGCGGACAAGAACAATATCCCGGTGCTTTTGCTGACCGCCCGCTCGGAAATCGACGACAAGGTCGCCGGGCTCGACCTCGGCGCGAACGATTACCTGACCAAGCCGTTCGACCCAAAGGAACTCCTCGCGCGGATCCGCGCCATGACCCGCACGGCCACAACGCAGCTCGACGCCACGCTCCGCATGGGCAACGTGACGCTCGAAAGCACCACCTACGACCTCACCGCGGAAGGCGGCACCGTCAAGCTCTCGGGCAAGGAATACCAGGTCATGGAACTCCTGCTGAACAATCCGGGCCACGTCATCTCGACCGAGCGGCTCTTTGACAAGGTCTGGGGCTACGACAGCGACGCCGAGATCAACATCGTCTGGGTGTATATTTCGTATCTCCGCAAAAAACTGACCCAGATCGGCGCGGACATCCGCATCAAGGCCACGCGCAACGTCGGCTACTCCCTGGAAAAAGTCACGGATTGACAGGATCCGGCATAACGAAATGATCAACAAACTGCGTAACAAGTTCATCGCGCTCTCGCTCTCGTCCGTCCTGGTCGTCCTTTGCGTTATTCTGGGGTCGATCAACTATTTGAATTACGCAAACGTCCGGGACAGCGCAGACGAACTCCTCAACCTCCTCGTTCAAAACGGCGGGTCGTTCAACGGTCCTAATAGTGGAATGCACGGAGGGCCGGGCAGCCAGGGCGGCTTCGGTCCGCAGTTCCGCGACGACGATGACGACGACGATGACGACTGGGGCGATTTCTTTGAGGACCGCAAGCCATTCAAAGGGAACCGCCGGGACGTTATCAACTCCCCGGAGACCCCTTTTGATACCCGGTACTTTTCGGTCACCATCGATGCGGATGGAAGCGTCATCGATTCCAACACCGAAATGGTCGCGGCGGTCGACGAACTGACCGCCTCCAAGTACGCGCTGAGTCTGTACAACGCCGGCAAAACCTCGGGATTCATCTCGGACTACCGTTATACCTGCGTCAAGATGACCGCCATCGGGAACGGAACGGACAGCAGTACGCCTTCTTCCACGATGTACATCTTTCTCGACTGCGCGCGGTCCCTCGGCAACTATCAGAACTTCCTGTATGCGAGCATCAAAGTTGGCGCGCTCGCCTTTGCCGCGGTTGCGGTCCTGATCGTCCTCGTGTCCCGCCGGATCGTCCGGCCGGTCGCCGAGAGTTACGATAAACAAAAGCGCTTCATCACCGACGCGGGCCACGAAATCAAGACCCCGCTCACCATCATCGACGCGGACACCGCTGTCATCGAGATGGAATCCGGGCAAAGCGAGTGGCTCGACGACATCCGCGCGCAGACCAAGCGCCTTGCGGACCTCACCAACGACCTCGTCTACCTCTCCCGCATGGAGGAGTCGCAGCGGTCGCAGCAGAAGTTGAACTCCTTCTCCTTCACCGACCTGGCCAGAGAGACCGCAAAGTCGTTTGAGTCCCGCGCGCTGCTCGACGGCAAAGAATATACGGTCGAGATCGCCGACGGCATCGACATGACCGGCGACGACGAAGCCGTCAAAAAGCTCCTCACCATCCTTCTCGACAACGCGTTTAAGTATTCCAATGAGGGTGGCAAGGTCTCCATCAGCGCAAATAAAACAGGCGGCAAACAATTCCGCCTGATCGTATACAATACCGCGGACCACGTCTCGAGGGAAGACGTTCCGCACCTGTTTGAGCGGTTCTACCGCAGCGAAAAGTCCCGGAACAAAGAAACCGGCGGCTACGGCATCGGCCTCTCCATCGCGCAGGCTGTCGTCACCGCGCACAACGGCCGGATCACCGCCGCGACCGACGATGAGAAGTCCCTGACCATCACCGCCACCCTCCCGATGTAACGGATCACCGCTCGTCCACCAGCGTCATCGCGAGCGACTCGTCGAGGAAGAACGTGTTCGCATTGTACAGGAACAGCACGTCCGTCACCCCTTCCGAGGTCATCAGATCATCGATGTTCTCGAAGTAGTACCGCGGGTCCACGACCACGACCTCCCGGTAATACTGCGGGATGAACGGGATGAAGCTGTTCGCGTAGGAATCTTTGATAATCAACAGCCGCCGGTTGATCTCGACCGGCGTTTTGATTGTGTACATCGGGTGGTTGCTGCCCCCGAAGACGGAGTACGCGTCCTTGGTCTCGAGGTTGTCGAGCCGGAAGAACTCCGTCGTTTTTTCTTTGGTGTCCGCGTAGTAGATCACGGACGGCTGCCACGCGTCTTCGTCCGTCATCGTATAAATCTTGATTTCGTCCGAAAGGCCGTTGGTGTAGCCGCTTCGTGAGTACAAAGTCCCGTTGAAGTCGTTCTTAACGACGCGCGCGGTGTACTCCGCCGGCTTCCCGAGGCCCATGACCTCGCAGGCGGTCTGATATGCCAGATACGCCCCGTCGCTGGTCCAGTGGTGGTCTGTCCGGTAGTACAACTGTACGTCGTCCTTGTTCGCGCGGAAAGCGTCACGGACGTCGATCGGCGTGATGCCGGCCTCCGAGACCGCCGCGAAGAACGCGTCCATGTACCGGTCCTGGTCCTCCATCCGGACCGTCGCCGGAAGCTTGTCCTCCAGGATATTGGCCGCGTTCGGCGCGAGCAGGAAGTACATGCGCACCTTTGGATACCGCTCCCGGAACGCCGCGAGCGCCGCCACCGTCCGCTCCAGGTTGGCCGCGTCCGGCGTCTTGATCTCTTCCATCAGATAGTGATCTTCGCACTTGATCACGTCGTTCGACTCCAGCATGCCCGCGGTCATGTCCATGGCGGACTTCATGCGGATGAAGCCGTTCCGCAGCGGGAACTGGTCCTCCACGTAACTCTCCAGCTTACGTTCCGCCCGCCCTTCAAAATACTCTGTCACCGAAATTCCCGGCCACTCCCGGAGCATCCGGTTCTCCTCCGCCGAAAAACTGTTGTCCGGGAGGAAGTACCCGGCAACCGGTACCGCCGCCAGCGCCACGATAAAGAGGACCGCCGCCGCTCTACTAAAGCGGTCCTTCGCAGCCTTCCATGCGAGGCGCCGCTGCCGCGGCCCCGGCTTGGTATTCTTCTGTTCTGTTGTCTGGTTTTGTTTCTTTTTCTGTTCCATTTGTATCGATATTGAGCAGCATGGAGGGCGCCGGGCGCCCGGCTTCAGCCGTCAGAAGCGGAAGTACAGGAACGGGTTGTAGGACCCGTAGACCAGGTAGCTCACGGACAGTATAAAGACCGTAAAGAGCAGAATCAATGCCGGCAGCCGGCGGTTCCGGCTGAACGCCTCAAACGTCCGGTGCGGCGTCGGGCCTGCGAGCACGATTCCAAAGAGCAGCAGCGTGACGTGCGTCCGCAGGAGGTACGCCGTTGTCATGTCCGCCAGCGGGAAGTTTCCCGCGCCGAAGAGGATCCCGAGGTACCGCCAGGCCGCGCCGAGGTCAGTAATACTGAAAATCACCCAGCCAAGGACGACCACGAACAGCGTGTAAAACCGTTGCACGGCACCCGGAGCCCGCGCGAGCCCCTTGCCAATGACGTATTTTTCGATGATGAGGACCACACCGTAGTACAGCCCCCACACCACGAAGTTCCAGCTTGCCCCGTGCCAAAGTCCCGTCAGGGCCCACACGATGAGCAGATTCATGATGTGCCGCGGCGCGCTGACGCGGCTCCCGCCGAGCGGGATATATACGTATTCCCGGAACCACGACGACAGCGACATGTGCCACCGCCGCCAGAACTCCGTGACGCTCTTCGCGACGTACGGGTAGTTGAAGTTCTCGTTGAAGTCGAAGCCCAGCATCTTACCCAGGCCGATGGCCATGTCGGAGTAGCCGCTGAAGTCATAATAGATCTGCAGCGTGTACGCGATGATTCCGACCCAGTACGTCAGAACCGAAACGCGGCTGCTCCCGAGCCCCGTCACCGTCTGGTACAACGCGCCGAAGTTGTTCGCAAGGAGGACTTTTTTGCCGAGGCCGAAGATGAACCGCTCCGCGCCCGCGCCGAAGCCCGCCAGCGTGAAGTCGCGGTGCTCCAACTGGTCCGCGACGTCCCGGTACCGCACGATCGGGCCGGCGATCAGCTGCGGGAACAACGAAAGGTACAATGCGAACCGCAGGAACCGCCGCTGCGGCTCGACCCGCCGCCAGTACACGTCGATGATGTACGACATCGCCTGGAACGTGTAGAACGAGATTCCGATCGGCAGTGCAAGCGCGGTGTACTGGATGTTCACGTGTGTGATGTGGCTGACCGTGTCCATCAGGAACCCGAAGTACTTGAAAAAGCCCAGGATGAACAGGTTGACGATCACGGTGAAGACGAGGTTCCGCCGCCCCGTGCCGCCGCGGTCCTGCTCGCTCCGGATCTGCCGCGCCATGAAGTAGTTGAACGCGGCGCTATAGATCATCAGGAAGACGTAGTTCGGCTCGCCCCAGCTGTAGAAGATGAGGCTGGCGATCAGCGCCGCAGCGTTCCGCACGCCGAGGAACCGCCGCGGAACCAGGTAATACACCGCGAGCGTGGCCGGGAGGAAGTAAAAGAGGAAGAAAATGCTGCTAAACAACATCCCGGAACACCTCCTCATAGACGGACGGGTCGTCCGCCACGCAGAAGAACAGGAAGTTTCCGCGCCGGATGAAGACCGCGTCCTCCAGCCGCCGGACCTGCTCCGGCCCATAGCTCTCGAAGGCACCGATCTGGGTGTTGACCCGCCGCTCCACGCGGTCCATGATCCCGTCCAGCGTGCTTTTATCCTCCACTTTGATGATGAGAAGCTCATCCACCGAGAGCGCTTCGCTCCCTTTATAATAGATGAAATCTACATACTCGCTCGGTTCGACTCCGATGAACTGCCGGAGCTGCCGCTCGTCGCACGCCTCCATGGACGAGAGGTCGGTCTCCGCCGTGAGCCACTCGCGCATGACGTCGAGCGAGACGTCCTTCGCGTCGACGTACCGGTACACCGCAACCAGGAACACGGCAAGCAGGGCGACGAACGCCGCCTTGACGATGGCCGCGCCGATCGCACGAAAACCGCTGCCTGGAGAGGTCACACGGGTGCTCTCCGGAGCCGTGGTTTGTTTATCATGCTTTGGTGTCGTGTACGTGTCTTTTCTCATCGCGTAATGATTGTCTGAATGATCAATAATGCAGTTATAAACTGCTTCCCATGTAAGTCCGTTCCCGCAGTCATTTCCTGCGGCGGAGCCCGGCGGCCCGGATCATGTTGTCGAGCCAGTACGGATAATAGCTCGGCTGTGCGTGGATGCCGTCGCCGGCGTACAGCTCCGGATGGTCGACGAAGATGCTCGTCGAGTCGACGAAGGTGATGCCGCGGTCCTTGGCCATCTGCCGGAGCGCGTCGTTGAACTCCTCATAGTGACCGATGGATCTGTTGCGGCGGATCGCGGAATCCCTCGGCACAGAGATGCTGCAGATGAAGACGCGGGTCTTTGGCGACTCCGCCACGAAGCGGTCGAGAAGCTCGTTGTACCGCTCGATGAACGGTTCCGGATTGCCGCGGTAGTTCCCCATGTCGTTCATGCCGAAGGCGAAGAACGCGTATTTCGGGTGGAGGGCAGCCGCCTTGTCGAACATGTCGTCCGCATTGACGACCGACGCTCCGATCGTGCTGAACACCTGCCCGTCTGACAGCCAGCCGTACACCGTCAGGCCCTCGGTCAGGGAGTCACCCACGACGACGGCGTCCCCCATCAGGCGCATGTATCTGGCCCGCTCGCTCTCCCCCTCGCGCGGTCCCGCGTCGAGGTCGTTCAGCAGGCTGACCGACTCCTCGATCTCCTCGGTCGAAGCCGTCTGCGTCCGCTCGATGTATGTAATATTGCCGTCGATCTCCTCCCCGCTCACCGCGACCGGATGGTTGCCGCGAAGGATATTGTACATGAACACGCCAAAGAAGACGGTGAACACGCAGATCCCGACAACAACCCAATCCACGCCGCGCGTCGTATTGTGACGCGGGCGTTGGGCGGTTTGCGGTTCGTCAGGCGCCGCCTGTTCCTCCGCACGCGGCCGACGGACCCGCCGCGCCGTGCAGCCGCGGATGCTCTTGTACCGCACCAGCCAGCCGCCCTTGCGGCGCTTGTACCCGTTCGTATTATCGATGTCCAGCCTTCTGATCCTTGACAATGCCTTCCTCCGGAAAATCCTGTTCCGCCAATCTGCGAATCATGTGCACAACATAATCCGGGGGCGCCCGGAAACTGGTGCTGCCCCGGTTCGATTCCCATTGCTTGAGTGTCTGGAGGGGAATGTGGTACACCCCCGCGAACTCGCGCTGCGTGAGCCCGGTCCGCAATCGAATGGCTTTGATCGTCATGGCGAAGTTCTCCTTATACATTGTATATTATAAGGTATTCATTGAATACCGTCAAGCAGAAAAATAAAAGCGGCCCGCAGGCCGCTTCATTTAATACGATCCACGTATTAATAGCTTTGATAATTCTCGATGTGGAACAGTTTTGGGACTTCCTCGCCGTGCAGGACCTCGAGGACGCCCGAAGCGAGCGCTTCCATTTCGAGGGCTCCCGGGATGATGTTGACCGGTGCGATCCAGCCCACGCGGTCGATGATCAGGTCCGTCAAAGGCTTACAATATGCCGGGCCGCCGGTCAGAATGATCTGATCGATCTGGCCCTTTCCGACGGAAGCCATGAGCGCGGTATACTTGCCGAGCTGGTACGCCCAGAACTCCAGCACGCGGACCGCCTCCGGGTCGCCGGCTTTGTAACGGTCCTCGACTTCAAAGAGGTCGTTGGTCCCGAGAAGCGAAATCAGGCCGCCCTTGGAGTCGAACATCTCCCGCAGTTCCTGCTTGGTGTAGTTTCCGCTGGTCGCCATGTTGAGGACCTCACCGGTGGAGAGGACGCCCGCGCGGGTCGTGGACATCGGGCCCTCACCCGTGGAGATTGTGTCGATGATCTTGCCGTCCTTGTGGATGTTGATGCTCACGCCGCCGCCCATGTGCACGACGACGAAGCAGCAGTCCGCGTATTTGCGGCCGAGGCTCTTGGCCGCTTTCTTCGCGACCGCGCGCGTGTTCAGCGCGTGGGTTCCGTTCTTGCGGATGATCCCCTTGAGACCGGTCATCCGCGCGATCGGCAGCGTTTCGTTGGTTCCGACCGCGTCGTAGATGTACGCTTTAATCCCGAGCTCGTCCGCGATTTCCTTACCGATGACCGCCGCGTAATTGGACGCGTGACCGTTTTCCGGCTTGAGACACGCCTCCACGAGGTCGTCGTTGACCTCATACGCGCCGCCCTGCATGTTGAAGATGGTGCCGCCCCGCGCCGCGATGGCGTCGAGCTTGCTCACGTCAAAGCCCTCGTCCTTGAGGACTTGCATGAGGATCTTCTTGCGGTACTGGATCTTTTCCAACTTGGTCGGAAGCGCGTCGAGCTCCTCCACGGAGTGCATGATATTCTTGGTAAACACCGGCGTTTCGTCCTCGAACCAGCCGATCTTGGTGGACGTCGCGCCCGGGTTGATGACTAAAATGTTGTAAGCCATGTCGGTTTTCTCCTTCTTCCATTGAAACAATTACTCTTTCGCCAGATCCGCGGTCAGGACGACCTGTTCGTAGTCCGCGATGTAATCGTACTCCGCACCGGCCGCCTGGATCAGTTCGACGTACATCAGCGTCCTTGCCCGTGGGTTGTTGATCGCCGTCAGAATGTGCTCGCAGTCGACGCCGGACAGATTGTACGTGTACCGTTTCGTCACCGCAAACATCCCATTATTGAGCAGAAACATCGTCACGTCGCCCTCCTGGAGGTCGCGGAGATTCTCCATCGCGGTCAGGTCTTCGCGCTTCCTCTCAAATATGATGTAGTGCGCGTCATACAAATCGTAATCCTTCAGCTTTGACTCGCTCGCGTCAAAGCCGGTGATCTCAATCATCCCGAGGTTCTCCCCGGTTGCGGCGTAATACGACGTCACCGGGGCGTGCAGATTGTCGTCGCCGCGCTTGCTCTCGAGCTCTCCATAGTAGTCCGGAATGCGGAAGGCCGTTCCGCCCTTGGTTATCGTGAAGTATCTCGTCGCGTGGCGCGAATTGGCCGCCTCCCCGCCGTCCCCCAGAATCGGGTGCTCGAGATACGGTACGTCCGCCATCAGCGTTCCGTCCCCTGTATAGACCACCTCCGAAGGAGGCTCGATTTCGAGGGCTTCATTGTTCTTTCCGGTTTCCTCCGGGACGCCGCCCTGGTCCGACGATCCGCCGCACGCGGCGAGCGTCACCGCCATCGCGAGCAGCAGCAACAGCGCCAGCCATCTCTTTTTCATCCGTCTTCCCCCTTTTGTTCATGTGATATCAGTATATCATCTGCGCGCATGTCCGACAATAAAAAAGCGGACCGCGACAAGGTCCGCTTTTGAATCTATCACAAAATGTTCGCGTCCGGCATTACGTCCAAATCGGGTTGTCCCACATGGTCCACTTGGTCCCGATGCCCATCTCCTTGGCGCGGAGGTAGAGCATGTTGGCGCAAGCGATGTCGACGCAGCCCATGCCCATGGTCTCGCAGAAGACGAACTGGTCGTCCGACGTCCGCCCCGGCGCCTTGCCGGTGACGACGTCCTTGATCTCAACGCACTGCGCCTGTGCCAGCAGCCCCTTGGCGGAGAGCCGGCGCACCGGCGAGTCGAGGTGCGAGATTTGTTCGAAACTGTCGAGGACGATGTGGTCTGCGGCGAGCATGATCTCGTCGTCAAAGGAATACGACTCCATCTGAATGCAGGTGCAGTTGGCCTTGAGCCAGTCTTTTTTGATAAAGGTGCTCCGCGCGGTCGTCTCGGTTACGATGAGGTCCGCCCCGGTGACCGCCTCCTCTACGCTGCTCATCGGTACGACCTTCGGTGCGACCTTGTAAAGCCCGCCCTCGGCGAACTCCGCCGCAAGCGCCTCCGCCTTCGCGAGGTCGAGGTCCACGATCCGGATCTCCTCAAGGCTCGGAACCGCCGCGGCCTGCGACATGATCATCGTGCGGCCGATGACGCCCGCGCCGATCAGCGCTGCGACCTTGGAGTCCTTGCGCGCGTTGTATTTTGCGACGACGCCGGCCGCCGCGGCCGTCCGCATCGCCGTGATGATCGTCCCGTCCATGATCGCCTTCGGCATCATCGTCTTCGGGTCGGACAGCAGCACGACGTCCAGGCCGTAAGGGACCTTGTACATCTTGACGTTGTCCACGGCCTCCGCCGCCCACTTAAAGCCGACGACCTCGTTCTCGCCGCCGACGTAAGCCGGCATCGACATGCCGTAGGACTTCCAGTGGTCGAAGTCCGGCATCGGCAGGAAGATTTTGGCCGGCTGGATGACGTTGCCTTCGCCGAGCATCTTAAAAGTGTGCTCCGTCGCCTCGAGGATCAGCGACATGTCGAGCAGGCCCGCCTGGATGACTTCCTCCTGCTTGAGTAGCAGGATCTCCGGTAACAGATCAGGTTTCTTATCCATCGTTATGTATCCCTTCTTGTTTTACTAATTATATATATTGTCTAAAGATTGAAGCGCTGGCTGTGCTGAACTGAGGGGCCCGTACAGGCGTACGGCTCCCGCCTCGGTCCGGCGACGCAGCGGTGCTAAGTTCTCGCTTCGCGGATGCTCGCGAATCACTAAGCACCGGCTGCCGGAAAGCCGCCTGTACGGGACCCTCATCCCGGCACAGCCGGCTCTCCATCTTTATACTACACCCACAGCGGCGTATCCCAGAGCGTCAGCTCGGTGCCGATGCCCATGTCCTTCGCCTGGTGGTACAGTTTGTTCGCGATGGCGATGTCGACCATGCCCATGCCCATCGTCTTGCAGAAGACCATCTGCCCGTCCGACGTCCGGGCCGGCACCGCACCTGTTACGATGTCCTTGAGCTCGACGGCGTCGTCCTTGGTGATCTTGCCCTCCTCGTTGAGCGTCTGCACGATGCCCGCGTGGTGCAGCAGCTGCTCGTAGCTGTCGACCGCGACGATGTCCGCCGCGAGCAGGCAGTCGTGCTCGAACGACTCGCGCTCCATCTGTATGCACGTCACGTTCGGCTTCAGCCATTCTTTCTTGATGAAAGGTTTCCGCGACGTCGTCTCGGTCACGATGATGTCCGCGCCTTGGACCGCTTCCTGTGCGCTGGTCATCGGGACGACCTTGGCCGCAATCTTGTAAAGGCCGCCCTCCGCGAATTCCGCCGCGACGTCCTCGGCTTTGGCGAGGTCAAGATCGACCAGGTGAATCTCCTCGAGGGTCGGGATTGCCGCGGTCATCGCCATGATCATGGTGCGGCCGATGACGCCGGCACCGATCAGGGCAGCCGTCTTGGCGCCCGGCACCGCCAGGTATTTTGCAAAGACGCCGGCCGTTGCGCTCGTCCGCATGGCGGTCGTGATCGTTCCGTCGAGGATCGCCTTCGGGAACATCGTCTTTGGATTCGACAGGATTACGACGTCGATTCCGTATGGGACGCCCTGCATCTTTGGATTATTTACCGACTCCGCGGCCCACTTGATGCCGCAGACCTCCTCGGTTCCATCATTTATATAAGCCGGCATCGCGTTGCCAAACGACTCCCAGTTGTCGTCGTCCGGCATGCCCAGCTTCATCTTTGGCGGCTGGATGACCTTGCCCTCGCCCTGCGCGCGGAACGTCTTCTCTGTCTCTGCGAGAATCATGTCCATGTCGAGCAGGCCCGCCTTGATGACGTCCTCCTGCTTCAGAAATAAGATCTCAGGAATGATATCCGGTTTCATGAATTCCTCCATTATTATATGCATCATTTTGAAGTGCCTTTGAGATGCCTCTCCCCGGCACAATACTGATTATATTTATACGCAATTCATCTGTCAAGACCGCATATTGCACTTATATTTATACATAATTATTCATATTTTTTCAGAAAAGTTGTTGACAACCCCAGGTTTATGCGTTATAGTTGGTGCATACTTAAACGCATTTACGCAAGAAAATACTTTTCGGGAGGACTACACAATGAAAACCAATACGTTAAAGAAATTACTGGCCATCTGCCTCTGCCTGACCATGGCGATCGTCTTTGCGGCCTGCAGCGGCGGCGGATCGGAGGATGAGGGCGGCGGCGACGAGGGCGAGACCCTGACAATCGTCGCGGTCACCGAAGCGACCTACCCTCCGTTCGAGAGCGTGGACGAGGAAGGCAACATCGTCGGCTTCGACATCGACCTGATTTATGCAATCGCGGAGGACCAGGGCTTCAACGTCGAGATCCAGAACATCAACTTCGACGCACTGATTCCAACCGTCGAGTCTCACCAGGCGGACATGATCATCGCCGGCATCAGTGAGAATCCGGAGCGTGCGGAGCACGTCGCGTTCACCAATCCGTATTACAACTCCGGCAACTTCCTCATGGTCATGGCCGACAGCGACATCAACAGCGAAGCGGACATCCCGACGGATGCCAAGATCGGCGCCCAGACCGGAACGACCTGCGCTGATTACGCACAGGCATTCGTCGCGGACGGCAAGGCGGCCGAGGTCGTCATCCTCGACCAGACCACGACCATGGTACTCCAGCTCGAGAACGGCGACATCCAGGTCATCGTCGGCGACAAGCCGGTTCTGGACGAGTACGTTGCGAAGAGCGGCGGCAAGTACAAACTCGCGGGCCCGTTCTCCTATGAGACCGGTGATGGAATGCTCAAGATGGCGGTCGCGAAGGATAATCCGGAGCTCCTCGAGAAGCTGAACACCGGCCTTGCCAACATCATGGCCAACGGCAAATACCAGGAGATCTGCGACAAGTGGGGCATTGGCGGACTCGATACTGCAGAGTAATTTCCCGAAGGGTAACACAATAAAAAACAAAACGGCGCGGCGAGTTCACCGCGCTGTTTTGTTATGTGCATGTTTTGTCATTCGCAAAATGTTTTTTATTTCTTCCCGATTCCCAGATATCCGTGCGCAATCAGCGAAGCGTATTTGGTGAGGACCTCGACGATGATGAAGCCGAACGCAATCCCGAGGCATGTAGTGAGCAATGAATAGCCCTGCTGCGTGTACATCTCGTGGTTCTTCATCATCAGGCCGAAGACCGTATAGTAGAGCGAAGCGCCCGGAATCAGCGGGAAGACGCTCGCCGTCAGGAAAATCGTAGCCGGGGCTTTGTTGACCCGCGCCATGATGCCTGCATACGCCGCGACAAAGGCGGCCGCGACCAGCGTCGCCACGAAGTTCGTCGCTTCGATGTATTGGTAGGCCAGAAGGTACACCGCCCAGGTGCAGAAGGCGCCGATGCCGGAAAAGATGATCTGCCGGCCCTTGATCCCGAACAGAAGCGCAAAGCCGACGCATCCGACCGTACCGAAGAGGAGCTGGAGTGCGGCATTTGGAATCAGTTCGTAGATCTGAATCAGGTTCACCGTCTCCCGGAACGCGAGCATCGCCAGCGAGATTCCGATCGCGATGCCGGCCGCGCCGAGGACGGCGTTGCTGATGGTACTGATGCCGGACAGTGTGTTCCGCTGCAACAGGTCCCGGATACCGTTGGTCAGCCCCAGTCCGCTGATCAGCAGCATGATGACGCCGATGGTGATCGTACTCATGTTGTGACCGACCTGCCCGTAGACCAGCAGGATCGTCATGACTTCCATCATGAAGGCGATCAGCGTGTTGTAAATCAACGGATTCGTCTCGTGCCGACGGATGGTCTCACCGACCCGTGTAGCTGCCAGAACGACCATTCCGGCTACAAAGGCGTCCGCCGCGTCCCCGTTGAAGAACACCGTAAAGCAGGACGCAGCCATGACCGAAGCCAGATACTTGACCCACCGCCTGAGTCCCGGCCGCGCCAGGACTTCCGCCAGTTTGATCTCGAGTACCGCCGGGTCCGGCGTGTTCGCGCACGCAAACCGCGACAGATTGTTGAGGTAGTCCAGCCGGTCCAGGTTGGTCGCAATGCCGCCGACCTCCCGGATCTGCGTGTAGATCTCCCCGTCGTTCGTCTCAACGGTCGCCTGAATGCACGACGAAATGACCCAGACGTTGTGGCGCGCAAAACCATACGCGTCCAGCATTCTGCGTACACTGTCCTCCACGCGCCAGATCTCGGCGCCGGAGATGATCATTTCTTTCCCGATATCTAAGATGACTTTCAGCAGTCTCTGATGGTCCAACGATGCACCTCAATCGTATTATTTCATCCGGATGGACTTGATCCGCTGCGGTTCGCGCGGCTTGTCGCGGAAGTCGCGCTTGACGCTGACGATGCGGTCCGCCTCCTCCATGCCGGAGACGATCTTGCCGAAGGCCGCATACTGTCCGTCGAGGTGCGGGGAGTCCGCGACCATGATGAAGAACTGCGAGCCGGCCGAGTTCGGATGCATGGCTCTCGCCATCGAAAGTACGCCGCGGGTATGCTTCAGGTCGTTCTTGAAGCCGTTCGCGGTGAATTCGCCCTTGATCGTGTAACCCGGGCCGCCGGTTCCGGTTCCGTTCGGGCAGCCGCCCTGGATCATAAAGCCCGGAATGACTCTGTGGAACGTAAGTCCGTCATAGAATCCCTTCTCCACCAGCGACACGAAGTTCGCGACGGTCTCCGGAGCGATGTCCTCGTAGAGTTCGCCCTCCATTACCGCACCGTTTTCCATTTCGATGACAAATTCTTTCATAGCTATCCTCCCTTTTGATTAGATAAAGATATTCAATGCCCCGATCAGAGCGCCGATGAGCGCACCGAGGCGGACGATGGTGTCGAGTTCTTTCTTCATGACCGAGAGCACGAGCCGCTCGAGCTCCTCCGCCGGCATCTCGTTGATCTTGCTCTCGATGATGCCGGCGATGTCGATCTGCCGGACGGCGGCGGCGATGCCCGCCTGCACCGCGTTCCGGTAGGTCGAAGCGATGAAGTCCCGCAGGCCGGTCTCGTCGACGTCGGACGACCGGAGCAGTCCGAGCAGCGACCTCCCGCGGACCGATTCCGACTGGCCGGATACGACAGAAAATATCTTATCATATCCCTCTTTCGCAAGAAAGTCTTTTATTTTGATCGCAAACGAAATCGTCATCTGGTCGCACATTTTTTCATTGACGACCATGGTGAGGACCGTGCCGTCCACCCGCTCCATGACGAGCTCCCGAACCGTCGGATAGAGCAGATCGAACAAGTCTACCCGCTGGAGCGCGCTGACGATCTCCCGCGTGACCGTATCGTCGATCCGGTAGATCAGCCGCTGGTACGCCGCGTCGTCCTCCGTGATGAAGCGCATGTCCTCCCGGATCTCCTGTCCCAGGACCTCCATCACCTTGTCGACGACCGCGGTCTCCGCCTCAGCCGACAGGAACCTGCCGCCGATGTCCTCCTCGGTCACGAGGTGTTTGGAGACCACTTCGCCGGCAGCCCGCGCGAGCCGGGCCTTGCCCTTTGGAATCGCGCCCGGCGTCAGCGGTACGCGGACACCAAAGATCCGCTTCTCGGTCCGCGGCCGGAAGAGCATCTTTACCGCTATGTAGTTCGTAAAATAGCCGATTACCGCCCCGATGAGCGGTCCGGCGAGGTATTTGAGCATTCTCTGTCCTTTCTAACCTGCAGGGGTCCATCTGCAAGCGCAAGACGCATTATAGCATACTTTTGTGATGAAACAAGGGTGAAACGGACTGCACTTTGTTAATTTCAATTTGTGGGTGGTTGGCAAAGCAGGAGGTGGCAGAGCCCGCGGAGCAGGTACGGCTCTCGCCTCGTTCCGGCAACGCAGCGGTACTACGCTCGGGCGGCGCGTTCCGCTTGCCAGTCGCTAAGTCCCGGCTGCCGGAAGGCCCTGCTCCGCGGACTCTGCCACCTCCTCATCCTACAGTCACACACATCAACAATAACAAACCGCCTCGTCACCCCTATTTTATCCGATTTCACAAAAATGTATAATATCCGTGTTGACAAATCACAATCGGGTTGTTATACTTTAATAAATATTGGAAAGGATCGGACCTCATGAACAGAACTCTGCTGGTCAATAACAACAACTATTACTACTATTCTTCATGACAAGTGAAGAATAGGTTTTGTTGTATGAGATAACCGCACTGATCAATCGAGGAACGAATTCCGGACTCCGCAGCAAAAGCCTGTTGCGGGGCTTTTTATTTATGATATAATAGCGGCATCTGACCGCATTATATAAATCACTCATCCACATAATAGAATTAAGGAGAAGAACGATGAAATCATTTATCCCTGACAATGTTAGTAAGCACACAAACGTCTATGACGTGCTCGAGGAGCGTGGCTTTATCGAGCAGTGCACCAACCCTGAGGCCTTTAGAGAGCTCCTCGGAAGAGAAAAGATCAAATTCTACATCGGATTTGACCCGACCGCAGACTGCCTCCACGTAGGACACTTCATCCCGATGATCACGATGATGTACATGCAGAAATACGGCCATACGCCGGTATTCCTGCTCGGCGGCGGCACAGGCGAAATCGGTGACCCTTCCGGCAGGAGCGACATGAGACAGGTCATGACGATCAACACGATCGACGAGAACTGCAGAGCGTTCAAGAGACTGTTCGACAAGTACATCGACTTCGACGATGAGTGGAATACGAAGGGAACGGCGGCGTATACGTACCTGGACACCAGAACAGAGAGCCGCTCCCGGGCAAGGCCGTCAGCGTCAACAACGCCGAGTGGATCCGTCCTTGCAAGTTCACGGAATTCGCGAGATACGTGGGCGCCAACTTCAACGTCAATAACATGCTGCGCGCGGACTGCTTCAAGATCCGCATGGACAGAAATGAAGGTTTATCGTTCTTCGAGTTTTCATACATGCTTCTCCAGAGCTACGACTTCTTCGTGATGCACAGAGACTTCGGTCTGATGGCCCAGATGGGCGGCAACGACCAGTGGTCCAACATCATCGGCGGCGTCGACCTGACGAGAAAAATCATGGGAGACGAGGTCTTCGGTCTGACCGTATCGCTTCTGACCACCAGCGAAGGCAAGAAAATGGGCAAGACCGCCAAGGGCGCGCTCTGGCTCGACGAGACGAGAGTTCCGGTCTACGAGTTCTTCCAGTACTGGAGAAACGTCGCGGACGCCGACGTCAACAAGTGCCTCCGCATGCTGACCTTCCTCCCGATGGACGAGGTCAACCGGCTGTCCGCACTCGAAGGCTCCGCGATCAACGAGGCCAAGGAGATCCTGGCGTACGAAGTCACCAAGCTGGTTCACGGTGAGGAAAAGGCCAAGAAAGCTCTCGAAGACTCCAGAGCGGTCTTCGGCGGCGGCGATGTCGCCAACATGCCGACCGAGACGAGAGACAAGGCCGAGTTCGAGAACGGCAAGGGGCTCGCGCAGCTCATGGTCGAGCTCAAGCTCGCGACCGGTACCTCTGACGCGATGAGAACCATCGACGGCGGCGGCGTCAAGGTCAACGGCCAGACCGTGACTGACAAGAAGAGAATCGTCACACTGGACGACTTCATTGGCGGCAAGTGCGTCATCCAGAAGGGCAAGAAGAAATTCTTCGCCGTCGAAGTTAAGTAATTATTTCATGCTTTTCAATAGACGCCGCGGGCCCGAGGGCCCCGGCGTCCTGTTTTTTGACATCATGGCCAAGAAAAAAGTCTTTGACGAAGTCCCATATCTGACCGACGGGCGGATCACCGTCAAGCGGGTCATGCCGGAGGACGCGGCCGGGCTGGCCGAGCTGACCGGCAACGACAACGTTTACCGATATCTGCCGACTTTTTTGTACGAAAAGCAGTCGGACGACATGGACCCGTTGATCCGCAACATGTATGAAGACACGTTCCGCAACAAGGAGTCCCTGCTGATGGGAATTTACCTGAATGACGGCATGGATTTTTGCGGGCTGGCCGAGTTCTACGGGTTCCGTGACCCGGTCCACAAGATCAGCCTCGGATACCGGCTGATCGAACGGTACTGGGGCCGGGGCATCGCGAGCGACGTGGTCGCCCTCCTGGTGGATTATCTGTACAACGAGACTGACACCGAAATCATCACGGCGAGCACCCTGCCCGGCAACCAGAGCTCCGCGCGGGTTCTCGAGAAGAACGGCTTCGACCTGGTCGTCCGGAACTCCGACGAGGACTGGGGCTTCGGCGGGATGACCCCGACGGACAAATGGATCCGGTAACGGTGAAGTCCATAGCACGCGAAAAGCGGGCCGGTACGGCCCGCTCTTTGATTGTTGTCCGATCTTATTTGGTGCCGTAGAGGCGGTCGCCGGCGTCGCCGAGGCCCGGCAGGATGTAAGCCTTCTCATTCAGGCCGTCGTCCTTAGCCGCGATGTAGATGTCGACGTCAGGATGCGCCTGATGGACGGCGTCGATGCCCTCCGGCGCGGCGATGAGGCACATGAACGCGATGTTCTGTCCGCCCCTCCGCTTGATGAAGTCGATGGCTGCGACGGCGCTGCCGCCGGTCGCGAGCATCGGGTCGACGACGAAGATCTTGCGTTTATCTATGTCTGCAGGAAGCTTGCAGTAGTACTCGATCGGCATGTGCGTCTCCGGGTCTCTGTACAGGCCGATGTGGCCGACCTTGGCGTTCGGTACGAGCGCCAGCATGCCGTCGACGAAGCCGAGTCCGGCACGGAGGATCGGGACGATGGCGATGTCCTCGCCCGCCAGCATCTTGACCGTCGTCGCGCACATCGGTGTCTCGATGTTAACGTCCTTGAGCGGAAGGTCTCTCGTCGCCTCGAAGCCCATCAGCATCGCGACTTCGGACGCGAGCTCGCGGAATTCCTTGACATTGGTGTTCTTGTCGCGCATCAGCGAGACCTTATGCTGGATCAGCGGATGATCGAATACGTATACTTTGCCCTTTTTGTCCATGGTTGCTCTCCTTCACAGTATCGTAAGTGTTTTTAATATTATACTATTAATTCACGTCGTCCTCAAGCATATTGATGCGGCGGAGGTGCTTTCCGCCCTCAAAATCCGTCGCGAACCAGGTGTCGAGCATCTCGAACGCGAGCTCCTCGCTGATCATCCGGGCACCCATGGCGATGACGTTCGCGTCGTTGTGGCGGCGCGACATCTCGGCCATCGCGACGGACGTGCAGAGCGCGCAGCGGATTCCGCGGACTTTGTTGCAGGCGATCGAAATTCCGATGCCGGAGCCGCAGACCGCTACGCCGCGGTCCGCCTCGCCCCCCGCGACCGCGTGGCCGATGGCGTGGCCGTAGATCGGATAGTCGACGGACTCGGCGGAGTACGTTCCGACGTCCAGGACCTCGTACCCCTCGTTCGTCAGTTTTTCCTTGATCTTTTCTTTTAATTCAAATCCTGCATGATCGCTTCCGATGACAACTCTCATGGTGTCTCCTCTCATTTATGAAAAAGATGAAAAAACGGAACCGTCCCCGATTTCACATTTTGTCGCTGTCGACGACGTTGTAGCCGGCGGCTTTGAGCATGCGGTTCATGACCGAAAAGCCGAAGCCCTCCTCCGGCAACCCGGTGACGATGATTGTGTCGACGCCCTCGCGGTCGAGCTCGCGGAGCCGTGCGAAGAAGTCGTGCGCCGCCTCCCGGGAATCGCCCTTGTAGTCGACGACCTTTGCGTTCTTGTCGCCGCTGAGCGCCAGGGAAAGGATACTGTACGCGCGCGTCGCCCGCATCTCGGTGTCCCCGCCCCGGACGATGATGACGTTGGCCTTTGGGGAGTAATGTTTGTATTTCATGCCCGGGGACTTCGGATGGAAGTCCGCGTTCTCCGGCGAAATGAAGAGCGACCGGTCGTACACGACGTCGATGCCGAGTTTCGCCTGGATCATCTCCGCCGTGATGTAGCCCGGGCGGAGGATGGTCGGGACGTCGCCGGTCAGGTCGCACACGGTCGACTCGATGCCGACGTCACAGGTGTCCCCCATGATGACGGCGTCGATCCTGCCGTCCATGTCCTCCAGCACGTCGAGTGCGGTCGTCGGGCTCGGGCGGCCGGACAGGTTGGCGCTCGGCGCCGCAATCGGTCGCCGCGCCGCGCGGATCAGCCGCCGCGCGGTCCGGTTGGACGGCATCCGGATCGCGATCGTATCCAGCCCGCCGGTCGTGACCATCGGGACGACGTCGCTTTTCTTCAGTACAAAAGTAATCGGGCCCGGCCAGTAGATCTCCATCATGGCCCGCGCGACCGAAGGGACCTCCGTCACCAGCTCGTCCAGCTGCTCCATGTCGGCGATGTGGACGATCATCGGGTTGTCGCTCGGCCGGCCCTTGGCCGCGTAGACAGACCGGACCGCGGCCTCATTGGTCGCGTCCGCACCGAGGCCGTAGACCGTCTCGGTCGGGAAGGCAACCAGCCCGCCCCGGCGGATCATCTCGCCCGCCCGGTCGATGTCCGTCTGATTCACTTGTAGACGTATCGTCTTCAATGTCTTATTTCTCCATTCAGAAGTTCTTCATTTTTTCCGCCTGGTCGTGCGTGATCAGGCCGTCGACGATCTCGTCGATGTCTCCGTCGAGGAACGTGTCCAGTTTGTACAGCGTCACGTTGATCCGGTGGTCGGTCACGCGGCCCTGCGGGAAGTTGTACGTGCGGATGCGCTCGGAGCGGTCACCGGAGCCGACCTGGCTCTTGCGGTCCGCGGCGATCTTGTCGTTCTGCTCCTGGAGGTACAGATCGTACAGCCGGGACTTGAGGACCTTGAAAGCCTTCTCTTTGTTCTTGATCTGGGATTTTTCGTCCTGGCAGGTGACGACGAGGCCGGTCGGGATGTGCGTCAGGCGGACGGCGGAGTCGGTCGTGTTGACGCACTGGCCGCCGTTGCCGCTCGCCCGGTAGACGTCGACGCGGACGTCGTTCGGATCGAGGTCGACTTCGACGTCGTCCACCTCCGGCAGCACCGCGATCGACGCGGCGGACGTGTGGATCCGGCCGCTCGACTCGGTCTCCGGCACTCTCTGCACCCGGTGTACGCCGGATTCGTATTTGAGACGCGAATACGCGCCCTTGCCCTTGATGAGCACGGTCGCTTCCTTAACACCGCCGATGCCGGTGTCGTTGACGTCGATGATCTCGGTCTTCCAGCGCCGGCGCTCCGCGTAGCGGAGGTACATCCGGAGCAGGTCGCCGCCGAAGAGCGCCGCCTCCTCGCCGCCGGTTCCCGCACGAACCTCGAGGATGACGTTCTTGTCATCGTTCGGGTCCTTTGGCAGGAGCAGAACCTTGAGCGTCTGCTCGGACTGCGCGATTCTGCCCTCGAGATCGCGGATTTCCTCGCGGGCCATCTCGCGCATCTCCTCGTCGTCCTCGGTCTCAAAGATCTCCCGCGCGTCGTCGAGGTCCTGTTTGGCTTGTTTGTACGCCTTGTATTCCTTGACGATCGGCTCGAGCTCCCCCATCTCCTTCATTAACCTGCGCCACTCCGGCTGGTTGGAGATGATCGCCGGGTCCGCGACCTTGCCGGAAAGCTCGTCGTATTTCTCTAATGTAAAGTCTAACTTATCAAACATCTATGGTCTTCCTTTCTACAGGTCCATTATATCATCGCCGCCGCTTCGGCACAATAAAAGAGGATGCTCTCTGAGCAACTCAAAGAAACATCCTCTTTGGTATCTGTCCCTAAAGGTTGTATTTGTTCTTGAACTTCTCGATGCGGCCGCCACGGTTCGCAAATTTCTGCTGGCCCGTGAAGAACGGATGGCACTCGGAGCAGACGTCAACTCTCATGGTCTCGGAAGTCGAGAGCGTCATAAAAGTATTCCCGCATGCGCAAGTAACTTTACATTCCTTATACTTAGGATGGATTCCTTCCTTCATGCTTCTTACCTCTTTCTTTGAATAGTCTGCCCGGGGAAGCCTGGACCCCGGCGGTCCGTCGATGACGGCCACCGGTAGATCACCGCGACAGCTTTATGATTATATCAGACAGTTCCGCGGTACGCAAGCACTTTTTTCTTGCGTTGCGGTGGTTTTTCGTGGATAATATAGGTAGTAAAACCGCTCAGAATTCTGGCACCCATGATCAAAGGAGGACACACGGATGGCGATCTATGATTACGAAACCTTCGGGCTGCACATCCCGGAAATGCTGATTCCACGCGAGGGGACGGACTTTTATAAATGGGCCGTCGTCGCCTGCGACCAATATACTTCGGAGCCGGAATACTGGAATGAGGTCGAGGAGGTCGTCGGCGACGCGCCGTCAACACTGCGACTGATGCTGCCGGAGATCTATCTGGACAAGCCGGGCGAAACCGACCGCATCCGCGAAATCCGCGCGTCCATGGACCGGTACCTGTCCGACGGGACGCTCGTTCAGCTGCCGCCGGGCTGCATGCTGGTCAAGCGGACGGCCGAGGGCCGCTCGCGGCTCGGCCTGGTCATCGCGACCGACCTCGAGGCATATGACTTCACCAAAGGGTCCAAGACGCTGACCCGCGCGACGGAAGGGACGGTCATCGAGCGCATCCCGCCGCGCCTCCGGATCCGCGCCGGCGCCCCGATCGAGATGCCGCACATCATCATCCTGATCGACGACCCGGACAAGACCGTCATCGAGCCGCTGGTCGACGCGCCGATGCGGCAGATCTACGACACCGACCTCATGATGGAGGGCGGGCACGTCACGGGCTGCTTCATCGAGGAAAAGGACCTCGGCGGCATGCAGGCGGCGCTCTCCGCGCTCTACGACAAAGCGGTCGAACAGTACGGCGACGGTAACGTGATCTTCCAGGCCATGGGCGACGGCAACCATTCGCTCGCGACCGCCAAGACCAACTGGGAGAACCTCAAGAAGACTCTCACGCCAGAGGAGATCGCGACGCACCCGGCGCGCTACGCGCTCTGCGAAATCGAAAACATCCACGACAGCGGCATCGTCTTTGAACCGATCCACCGCATGCTCTTCGCGAAGAACGGCCAGCGCGGCATTGACATCGTGGCTGAGGCCACAGACCTGCTCGCCGAGCAGAACGGTAATGCATATATCATCGATAAAAAATCCCCGGACCTCGCGGACGAGCTGTCCCGCGTTCCGGAGGATGCGTTCCGCATTCCGTTCATCGTGGGCGAAAACAGGGGCCTGATCATCGTCGAAAAGCCGGTCTTCAAGCTCGAGGTCGGTGCGCTGCAGAGCGTCTTGGACGTCATCGTCAAGGAGCGCGCCGCGGCTGACATCGACTACATCCACGGGTCAGCCGTCGTCGAACGGCTCGCCGCGGCGGACGGCAACTGCGGTTTCCTGCTGCCGGCCATGGACAAGTTCCTGCTCTTCCCGGCCGTCGCCGCGGACGGCGCGCTCCCGCGCAAGACGTTCTCCATGGGCGAGGCCAACGAAAAACGCTACTATATCGAGAGCCGGCTGATCACCAAATAGCCGCACGCTTCGCCGGAACAATCCACACAACAAAAAGCCGCAACAAGTTTCGACTTGTTGCGGTTTCTTTTTCATGTGTCTGCAACTGAAAGGTTTTCCGGCTCATAGGTCCGGTCCATCCAGTGGTTCCAGTCTCTCCAGTCCCTTAACGCATGGATTATTTCATCATGCTGAGGAGCGAGGTGATGAGCTCGGTTCCGTTGACTTCCTTCTTGCTGAGCTGGCCGCTGCCGAGCAGTGTGCTCAGGATGTCAGCCGCCTGCGGCTGCTGTGGCTGCGCCTGTGCCTGGCCCGCGCCGAGGAGCGTGCTCAGGATGTCGGTCGCCTGAACGGTCTGCTGCTGTTGCGGCTTCGCCTGCGCCTGGCCCGCGCCGAGCAGTGTGCTCAGGATGTCAGTCGCCTGAACGGTCTGCTGCTGTGGCTTCGCCTGTGGTTTGGCCTGGGTCTGGCCGCCGCCGAGGAGGGTGCCGAGCAGGTCGCCCGCGATGCCGCCGCCGCTCTGCTGGCCGCTCGCGCTGCCGACCAGTGCGAGGACGTCCGTCAGGTCGAGGCCGTCGGAGAGGTCAAAGCCCTGTTTTTTCTTCTTCTTTGCGCTCATGGTCGAGCTGAGAAGCAGCGAGAGCAGGACCGGTGTGATGTTGCTCAGAACGGAGTTCGCTTCTTTCTTGCTGGTGCCGGCCTGGCTTGCGATCTGGCTGAGGACGTTGTCCTTATCCTTGCCGAAGATGTGGCCGAGGATCTTGTCGCCGTCGACCGCGTCCGCCTCTGCGAGCTGGTCTTCGACTTTCTTGTCGTTCTTGTGCTGGCCGATCGCGGACAGAAGCGACGAAGCGCCGTCCTTGGACTTTGCGTTCTTGGTCAGGTAGAGGATCAGGAGCGGCAGGCCGATGCGGAGCAGCTTGGTGACCATGTCAGACTTGACGCCGGTCTTTTTTGCGACGGAGTTAACGGACGACGACTGGAGCATCGTCTTCAAAAGAATACTCAGTAAATCCATAGTGTTCCCCTTTTCTTTTTTACAATAGTGATAAGTTGTTGTATATGAATTTTATTACTGACTGTTCCCCCGGGCTGCCCCGGCAAACAGATGTCAGACAGCCGTTCCGGCGCGGTTGGCCGGCTGCAGGATGATGACGCGTCCCGGCAGGTCGTTGTCCGTGTCGACCGTGCTGGTCGACAGGATGACGATGCCCGAAAGCAGTCCCGCATAGTCGTAAACATTCCCGATATTGCTAAGACCGAAGCTTTCTTCTTTGCTGCTATAGTGCATCGGGACGGTATATCTCGCGTCAAGCTCCAACGTCAGGTACGCAGCCTCGCGCGGTCCAATCGTATAGGTGCCGCCGACCGGAATCAACAGAACGTCTGCTCCGGCGAGGAAGACCTTTTCCGCCTCCGATAATGCGCAGCCGATGTCGCCCATGTGCACGACGCGTGTCTCGCCGTCGTCGAGCACGAAGATCTTGGTCGTGCCGCGGAGTTTGCCCTGCTGGTCGTCGTGGAACGTCTCGAGTTCGATCACGTGAATGCGTTCCGGTGCGCCAGGATCGACGAGTTCGACGTTGTGCGCCGCGTTGTGGTCGAAATGGCCGTGCGAGCAAAGCACGCGGTTCGCCCGCTCCCTCACAGGAGCGAGTCCCGGAATCGAGCCGTCCTCATACGGGTCGATCACGATCGAATACCCGCCGGACTCGACCTTAAAACAAGCATGTCCGATCCATGTTACTTTCATTCTTCATCCTCTCCTCTGTCAATCGACCAGAGCGCAATGTTGAGCGCGTCCACCGGGGTTTCCCACTTGCGGCCCTGTGCCTGCGCCGTGCGCTCGTCCGTCAGGATCCCCTCGTACGTGATCAGACCATCGCGCAGGGTCGCATCGTCCGCGCAGGCGACCTGGACGCCTTTGTCAAACAGTCTGAGGCAGAAGTCGGTGATGCTGTGGTCCGAAGTGTCGCTCCGCTCCCAGGCGATGTCAAAGCCGTCGCACCGAGCCGGTGCGTCGCTCCCGATCGGAAGCCGCTCGAGCGCGAAGACCGTCGCACCGCTCTCCAGCAGCGCGTCCACAATGTCGCTCCGGTCGGTCGGACTGACCCTGCCGAAAGCGATCTGACCCTTGCGGAAGTGCCTGACCTCTTCGAGCGTGAAGCCGCCCGCCTTGAGCAGGCAGTCCGCGCCCTCGATCAGCCGCTCGTCACTGTACACCAAAGCCGCGCCGGCGTCCTCGTATGCGCTGTCAGGATACCCTGCGCCGCGTCCCGCACCGGACTGCACCGTCACATGATGTCCCACGTTAACGAGCGCCGCCACGTCCTCCGGGGTCAGTGCGACCTCCTGTACGATGGTGGCATTGCCGCCGAGCTTGCGCATCACGGCGCTGTCGCAGCCGTAAACGACCTCGCCCGGCTCCGCCCGCATGAGGCCGACATTCTTGCCCGGGCGCTTTGGCGGAAACTGCATCTGCTCGCGGATCGAATCAGTCGCGGTCACAAGCGCCGCCTCCAGCGCGTTTGCAGCCGCCTTGATCTCTTCCTCGCTGATCGGGTTGTCCAGCGATCTGCCGAACGGTTTATCGATTTGATTATTATTTTCCATCTTTGTCCTCGGCAATCAGTTCACCCAGTCTCTTTGCAGCGGCAATCAGGGTCAGCCCCGCCGTCAGTCCGACCGCAAGCATGCTGATCGCGACCTTGCCGATGCTCTCGACTTGCTTTTCACCTATTGCGACATGAGGGATTTCTTTGGCCATGGGTACCTCCCTTAAACATGCAGTATCTGAAATATCTATAGTACATACTTTCCCACGCTAATAGAGTACCACATTCTCGCGTCTGATTCAATAAAATGTGTTATCGGCTCCCGCAGATTCTGTGAGGTTTCTGTGCTCGAATTCTTCACAAGACAGAGAAAAAGCCGGCTGCCCGGCTTCTTCTCTGCTGTCATTTTATTATTTATTTGGTCCAGGCACAATATATGGCCTTTCTTTAGTTCATTATATGCCACATAATGTATACCGTCAACTACTTTTTCACCTTTTTGCCGCCTGTTGGTCTCTGCGTTGCCACAGGCTGCTGTCAGGGTACGGCTCTCGCCTCGTGCCGATGACGCAACGGTGCTAAGCTCAGCCTTCGCTCATCGTCTCGACTGACATCGAGCGGAGACGCTCATGTCAGCCTTCGCCGATGGGCTCGGCTGTCGCTAAGCACCGGCTATCGGCAAGCCCCTGACAGCAGCCTGTGGCAGCGCAGAAAGCAGGCGGTAACAAGAGAGTAGTAAATACAGTCTTATTCCTCTCGGATCGTGTTGAAGCGAATGCCGGTGTGCGGCCACGGGGCCCGTGCGGAACACTCCGCAGGAGCAGTTGCGGTCACCGACGAAATCAAAAGAGGGATTTCGCAAGAGTTGAC
The DNA here is from genome assembly GCA_017433975.1 of Mogibacterium sp. GTDB lineage: Bacteria > Bacillota > Clostridia > Peptostreptococcales > Anaerovoracaceae > RGIG2439. The sequence goes on from JAFRGD010000004.1 coordinate 27,530, forward strand.
GCACGCGCCGGGAGGCGCACTGCGTAACTCTCGAAATCCCTTTTGATGAGTCGTTATGACCGTCTGCGACGAGGACGTTCCGCACTGGCCCCGTGGCCGCACACCGGCACTCGTTTTTACGCGGCGTCGTCCAGGTCTTCTTCGACCTCTACCTCCCAGTTGTCACCGGTCGCGTAGTCGATCTCGATCCGCGGCTGGACGTTGTAGCAGTAAACGTTGAAGCAGATCCCCTTGCCGCCGTCCTCGACCGACAGCGCCTCCATGTGCACGCCGCGGGCGACGAGTTCATTTCCCTTGAAAATCGGTGACACCCGGTACATGACGTGGTTGCCCGTCCGCCGCACGTAGTACCCGACCTCCTCCTCGAACGGCAGCATGCCAATCGTGTTGAGGTACCGCGTCCCCGTGATGAGGTTGCGGTCGTTCAGGTCTTCGCCCGCGAGCTGGAACGCGATTAGATGGCACCGGTTGAAAAGCATCTCCTGGTCGACAAAGTCGTACCGGTTGCTGTGCCAGCCGGTCGGATGGATGCTCGAGATCTGCTGCCGCTCCCCGGTCGGCATGAGGTCCTTTCCGATGCAGGCCATCGCCGTGCCGCACCGCCCGAGCCCGTCCAGCGGACTGTAGAATTCGTACGACTCCGTCACGATCTCCTCGTCCGAAAACTCCGGTACGTTCCCGTTGATTACTACGTACGGTTCGCCGGAGTACTCCGGGATGTCGTCCAGAGAGATCGTATTGTCTTTCTCGTGGCCGAGGAACTTGTCAAAGAAGCCGTTTTCAATTGCAACGTAAAGCGCCAGCGCCACGATGACGAGGATCACCCGGAGCACCCTTCTGGTCCGGTTCCTTTTGATCTCCGCCTCGCTCGGCTGCCTCTTGTAGACCTTTTTATATGGTTTTTTTGATGAATACTTGCGCTTTGCCATGACTATCCTCTGCATTCGCGTTCCACGTCCGAACGCATCTGCCCTTCGTTTTCAAACAGAATCGCCCGCATCCCGAGCGTACGCGCCGCGTCCACATTGTTCTGGCGGTCGTCGATGAAGAGACACTCCTCCGGCGTGAGCCCGTATTTCGCGATCAGCCGCCGGTAAATCGCCGGGTCCGGCTTGATGACGTGCTCATCGCACGAGAAGACGCCGCCGTCCATGTGCGGCACGAAATCCAGCGCCGCGCGGTTCGCCCGCATGACGTGCTCCGAATAATTCGACAGGTAGAGCACCCGGTATCCGCGCGCCTTGAGGTCCTGGATGTACGGAATCACCCAGTCCCGGCGCGTAACGCATTCGCCGACCCGCTCGAACGCCTCGAGAATCTGCTCCCGATACGCCGGCCGCGCACGGTAAAACGACGCCAGGATTTCCTCCTCCGTCCGCACGGCCACGTCCAGTTCGTCCCAATAGCCGGTCTCAAACATCGCAGCAGATACCTCGCGCGCCGTCTCCTTGTCAAACAACGAATGGCTGTAACTCTCCCAGTCGAATCCGATCAGAACCCCTCCGATATCGAAAACGATCGTCGTAATCACTGTTTCCCCCTGCCTCCCTGTAATCTTTGTCTTTATTATATCTGCAAAAGGCCGCGAATGCCACTTGCATTTCTTCGCAAAAATATTTCGGTAGCAAAATATATTGACAAATCCAATCGGGCGTGTTACTATTACTTCGGTACCAAACAAATATATCGCATATCAGAAGAAAATGAAAGGATAAATACATGAATCGACCGATTGAAATGGAACTGTTTGAGGCGCTCATGCGCACTTCGAGAAAAGTAAAACATCAGATGTTCGGCTGCGGGCCGCGCGGGCCGGAAGGCTTCGGACCTCGCAGGCCAATGCCGCCGCATGGACCGGGCATGGGACCGGAGGGCTGCCACCGCGGGCCGGAAGGCTTCGGACCTCGCAGGCCAATGCCGCCGCATGGACCGGGCATGGGACCGGAGGGCTGCCACCGCGGACCGGAAGGCTTCGGACCTCGCGGACCGATGCCGCCGCATGGGCCAGAGGGCTGCCATCATCACGGACCGCACCACGGGCCGCACGGCAGAGGTCCCCTCTCCCGCGAACGCGTGCTCACCGCACTGCTCGCCGCGGAGGACGGCCTGCGCCAGAAGGCGCTCGCGGAGCAGCTCCGCGTGAACCCGTCTTCCATGTCCGAGTTCATCGACCGGCTGGAGTCCGACGGCTACATCGTCCGCACGGTGGACCCGACGGACAAGCGCGCCACCATCATCACCCTCACCGAGAAGGGTCAGGCGCGCGCCTGCGAGGTCGAGGACGAGCGCGCAGAGAACATCACACCGATCTTTGCCGCCCTGACCGAGGACGAGAAAGCCCAGCTCCTCGCCCTGCTGAACAAACTGATAGCTGAGGAATAGCCATCACATGCTTTCTCTACAAAGAAAGACCTCTCTCCGGTTCCGTCCGGGGAGAGGTCTTTTGTTATCTGAAAAAGTGATTACTCGCTGAAGTTGGCCGGGTCGATTGTGCAGGCGTTGACGAGCTCAACGTTGTCGTCGAGGTCCACGCTGACCGCCAGAACCTGCAGCTTTGTCATCGGACCGCCGTCTGACGCCGGCACCGCGCAGAGGAACGTATAGTTCGTGCCCGCAACGGCCTGCGTCCCAAGCAGGAGCATCGGAACCGGCTTGTCACCTTTCATCTCTGCGGTTACCGCCTTGAACGCCGCCGCCGCATCCTCCGGGAGTTCTTCCCTGGTGTAGTCCTCCGGAATCTCCCAGCCGCTGACGATGCCTTCGTCGATGGTTCCGAGGCCGTCGCTGACGAGGAACGACTTGATGTCGAACTCTTTGACCGTCGAAACCATCGCGCTGCCTTTTGGGGTGACGTAAATGACGACCATCTGGTAGCCCGGGTCCGAATACTCTGATGTGGACTCGCAGAGGATCATGTAGTTGGTTCCGCCGACGACCTGCCGCGCAACATAAGCGACCGGCTTGACTTCGCTTGGGAAGCCTTCCATCGCTTCTTTGTACGCCTTCTGCACGTCATCCGGCAGTTTGACTGCGTCCCTGGACGGGATGTCCCACGCGCCGGGCATCGGAGAGAACGCCATCTCCGGATCTTCCTCCGGTTCCTCTTCCTCCGGCTCCACCTCCGGTTCCTCTTCTTCCGGCTCTTCGATTTCCTCCTCGATCTCCTCGACGACGTCCTCGGTCTCCACTTCCTCCGGTTCGGTGCTCTTGACCGTGTCGTCAGCGCCGCACGCCGCGAGGCAAGCCACGAGCGTCGCCAGAATCAAGGCGGCGATTCGTTTTTTCATTCCTCAATTCCTCCTCATCACCGGACCGCCGGAAACGTCAGGCAATCCGCTAAAAGTTCTTCATAGTGATCCAGCGCACCGAGCTCGAAGTACTCGATCCCGCGCGCCAGCGCCTCCATCTCCCGCCGGACCCGTTGCGACAGCAGGGCCATGTAAGCCCCCGTCGCCGACGTGTTTCCGACGTACCGAATCCGGTCCTCGACCTCGAACGGCAGGATGCCCGTGCCGGTCAGGCTCCGGGCCGGCAGATGCGCTCCGAACTGTCCCGCGATCACGACCTTGTCGAGGTCCGCCATGGTGATTCCGGCGCGCTGCAATAAAGCGGTAAAGCCGGACAAAATCGCGCCTTTGGCGAGCTGCACCTGACGGATATCGCCCTGCGTGATGCGGAGCGGCTCCGGACCGTCCGTCAGCCGGAAAGACCGTCTGCCGTTCGAATCCGTTATGAGATATCGCCTCCGGTAGTCGTTATCGTAAAATTTGTCCGCGCGGACGAACGCCCCCGTCCGGCGTACGATCCCGGTGCGGAGTAGCTCCCGCGTCGCGGCGAGAATTCCGCTGCCGCAGATTCCGGCCGGCGGTCCGCCGCCGATGACCGTGAGCTGAAGCCCGTCCGGCGTGAGCTCCACGTCCTCGACCGCGCCGTCCGCGGCCCGCATGCCGGCGCTGATGTTCATCCCCTCGAGCGCCGGTCCGGCTGCGCACGAGCAGGCCAGCAGCTTGCCGTGGCTCGCGAGGACGATCTCTCCGTTGGTCCCGATATCGATAAAGATGACGTTGCCCTGCTCCCCCCGCAGATCGCAGACGTAGGCGCCGGCGACGATGTCCGCACCGACATAGGCGGACACCGACGGCAGGCAGTAAAGCCTGGCGCCGGGCGCTCCCACGAGGCCGACGGCCGCCGCGGCCAGGTCCTGCGCCGCGGTAAAGGCAGGCGTAAACGGGACCGTCCCGATCGGCCGCGCGTCCGCACCGACCAGCATGTGCAGCATCGTCGTGTTCGCGCTGACCGCGTATTCGCAGATCTGCTCCGGCGCAACGCCTGCGCGGTCGCACGCGGTCCGGACCAGTCCGTTCAGCGCCTCCACGATGGCAGTCTGCAGCTGCCGTGCCCCGGTCTCCGGGTGTTCGATCTCGTACGTGATCCGCGACAGCACGTCCTGCCCGAAGTGCACCTGCGCGTTGACCGCTGCGGCTGCGGCGGTTTCCCGCCCGCTCCGCAGGTCGACCAGGGAGCAGACCACCGTCGTCGTACCGATGTCGACCGCGACCCCGTATGGTTCTTCACACGCAGCGTACCGGCTGAAGTCGACGTCATGCGCAAACGCCGGCAGATAGCCGGACGTCAGGACGTCGTTCCGCCGATCCCGATGCAGCAGTTCGACCGTGAGGTCGCTGGCAGGATGCACCAGGCACGCCAGCCGTACGCCGCGGTCCAAGTCCTCCCGCCGGAGGACCTGCCGCTCGGTATCAGTCACCGCACCGGCGTCGCCCCCCAGCACCCGCACCCGGCACTTTCCGCAGACGCCTCTGCCACCGCAGGCGTTGTCGACCGGCAGCCCTGCGCGCAGCAGGACGGCCAGCAGGCTTTCCCCCGCGGCGAACTCAAATTGTCTGCCCTCCGGCATCACGTTCAGAAGAGGCATCCGGTCCAACTCCTCACACACTCTTGGCCTTGCGGTCCATCCGCGGGCCTAGCGGTTTTTCAGCTTGAAAACGATCTTGTATAGCAGCGGCAGCAGCACCAGCGTCAGTAGAAAATTCGAGATTCCGTGAACGATGTCGAACGGGATCCCCGCGATCCAGAACGCCACGGCCGCCTTGAAGCCGCTGATGAAGATGTACGGGATCGAGCAGAGTGCTCCGAAGCCCAGCCCGTAGAAGCACGCCAGCACCGCCCAGAGCAGCCAGTTCCGGCTCTCCCGGAGCGGCATCGCGATGACCACGAGCAGCGGCCAGATGTACAGGTACATGATCGACCAGACCCCGAAGCCGTACACAAAAAATTCCAGGAAAACAAAGCCGAACACCGGATACAGCGCCTTCCACCCGTACAAAATCACAGCCAACAGGATGATCACTGTGACCGGATGGACGTTTGGAATCATCCGCAGGGCTTCCTTGCCCGCGAACATCATCGCGCAGAGGATCGACAGTTCGGCCAGTTCCCTCGTTGTCGTCTTGCTGCGATCAGTATCCTTCATTCAAGGTAAATTCGTAGACGTCGCCGTCCGTGACCGGTTGCTGGTCTACACCGTACTCCGCGAACTCGCCGTTGACGGTGTACCCCCACCACTGCTGGAGCGTGTCGTCCGCTTTCTCTCCGTCCACGGTATCGACCCACAGGCCGTAATCAGACTCCGAGCCCGAAATCAGCCCCTCGGCCTCGAGCGCGCCGCGCAGGAACTCCTCCTCCGTGGTGATCTCAAAGGTCGCGTCGTCCTTGCTGAGGTGGTCGACCTTGACCGTGATGGTCTTGCCGCCCGCCTTGCCTTTTGGCCCGAGCAGGAAGTAGATTCCCACAAGCACCAGGATGGCGATGATTGCGATGATGATCCAGCGTTTTGTCTTGCTCTTTTCCATTGCCGATGTCCTTTCTGTTCCTCCCGCGTGCAGCAACAACAGAAAAACACCGGACACGCCCCAGGGCGTCCAACTCCGCGTCGTACCGTTATCGAATGCACGCGATAACTTGATGTACCGCTCTACAGGCAGGTCTTCTGGCTCAGTTCTCAACGCCCGCACCGCCTTCCCGGCCGCCGGCGGCGGTCAGTGACGTGAATGGTACGGACTCCTTCATTACAGCAGCGGCTCTGCGAGAGATTCTCACTCTGCTTCCCTGTTCGGCCTCCTCCCGGAGGCACCTGTAAAGACTATTTAAGAAAAACCGCCCTTGCAGGCGGTTGATGGTGGCCCATATAAGACTTGAACTTATGACCTACAGGTTGTCACCCTGTCGCTCTCCCAGCTGAGCTAATGGACCGTGTATGCGGCGGTTTTTTGCCGCACACGTAGTATAACACATCAAAAGTGATTATGGTAGTCTTTTTTTGAAAAAGTTGCAGAACCTTTCCGTTCCGCCGGCGGATCAGCCGTCAGTCGGTCGATTCCGACGCCGAAGCTCCGGCGGCTTCCTCGTACAGCCGTTCCAGCTTGTCCCGGTCGACGGAGCCGGTCTGGTTGTAGATCACCCGGCCGTCCCGGTCGAGCACGATGGTCTGCGGCAGCATGGACGACCCGCCGAGGATCCCGAAGAGTTCTCCGTCCGCGCTGTCTATCGCGAAAGGAATGGTCCAGCCCTGTGACTGAACGAACTCGCCGACGTCGGTCACCGTCTCGCCAGAGTGAATCGCAATGACAACCACGTCGTCGTCGTGGTCCTCCGAAAGGTCGCAGAATTCCGGCAGTTCCTTGACGCAAGGACCGCAGTACGTCGCCCAGAGGTTGATAAATACGACCTTGCCCCGCGCGTCCGCGAGGTGAAACGTCGAACCGTCGAGGCACACCACGGAGAAGTCGGTCAGTACAGAACCGACCTCATAGCTCGCCGCGGAGCCGTCGTCCGGTACGACGTCGCCGCCGGCCGTGGCACGGACCGACGGGTCGAGCACGTTGTACCACAGCAGTGCGAAGCAGAGCAGCGCGAGCGCAACCCATTTGCCGACCCGGCCGTAACGCTTCCGTTTGTCGGCGGAGTCCGGCTTGTCGTCCCTGCAGCCTGCCTCCGGCGCCATCATCGTGACCTTGCCCGCCTTGAACGAGATCGCGCTCTGAGGGCAAACCCCCATGCATTTTGCGCAGTTGATGCACTCGTGGTCGCCGACCCGCGTGACGTCCATCCGGCAGGTCCGGACGCACGCGCCGCAGCCGTTGCACCGCTCGGTGTCCACTTTGACGCCGATGATGTTGTAGCGGTTGAACAGACCGAGGATCGCTCCCAGCGGGCAGATGAATCTGCAGAAGCACCGGTAGAAGAAGGTGCAGAACAGGAGTACAAGGACCAGAATGATGAATTTCCGCGTGAAAATCAGGCCCAGCATCGAGAACTTGTCCGCGTTCCGCGCGTTCGAGAGCAGCCCGACCGCCCCCTCCAGCGTCCCCGCCGGGCAGATGTACTTGCAGAAGCCCGGAACCGGGATGTTCTGCGTCAGCCCATACCAAAGCGGGATGATCACCGCGAAGACGACGAGAATTACATATTTAAGATAAGAGAGCGCCTTTGTGAAGCGGCTCTTGCCGACCTTTGGCGTCGGGAGCTTGTAAAAGAGCTCCTGGATCAATCCGAACGGGCAGAGCCAGCCGCAGACGGTCCTCCCCAGGATAACGCCCATCAGCGTCAGGATTCCCAGCACGTACCATCCGGCGCGCTTGCCGGAGGACGCCAGCGCGTTCTGAAGCGACCCGAGCGGGCACGCCCCCGCCGCGCCCGGACAGGAATAGCAGTTCAGTCCCGGCACGCAGACCGCCTTGACGTTGCCCGTGTAGATTTCGCCCTCGATGAACCCTCTGACGTGCGCATTGTACAGGAGCGCGCAGTATAATTGAATCAGTTTTCGTTTCTTATCCAAGGCCGACACACTCCGTACAAATCTTTACCGCTTTATAAAGGACGTCCAGCATGCTGCCGTTTAAGATTCCGGCGATGATCATGCAGATCGCTAGGACCAGGAGCACGCACTTTACGATCCTGTCGCCCGGGGCCGCCGCCCGGTTCTGCACGCGGCCGACGAGGCCCTTTTGCGCCGGGGCGTCCTTCGCCTTGACACCGGCAAAATGCGCCCAGACCGCGACCGCCGCGGCGCACACGAACAGAATGCCCGCAGGCCAGAGCCGCGCTGCAACCGCCTCGCGCGTGTAAATCCATGCGTCCGGGTCCACCGCCCGCGCGCGGATGCCCGCAGTGTAGACGAGGAGCGCGGCGGCGATGAGCGCAACCGCAAGTGCGATGCAAAGCACCGATTGAAGGACAAAAATCAGCTTCTTCTTATCCATGTCATAATCCGATTCTGTTGTGATTCGATTATTCGGCTCTCTGCAGTTCGATCGCGACGAGGCCGTAGGTCTCCGGCACTTCGTACTCCGTTTCGTCAGAAGCGAAGCCCTCCGGGACGGTCAGAATGTGAATCGTGTAACTTCCTTCCTCCACGTCGAACTGCGTGTATCCGGTCGCATCGGTCTTCTGCAGAATGCATGTGGAATCCGAGCAGAGCTGTACGCCGACGCCTTCCACCGGCGCGTTGTCCGCGTCCACGACCAGAACGAGATACGCGTTGACCGTCTCCGGCGTTTCTTCCTTGCCGCCCGAGCCGCCGCACCCCGCGAGCAGCGTCATCGCGATACAGACCGTCAGAACCAATGTCAGAACTCTTTTCATGTCGATATTCTCCTTGTGAATTGCATTATCGTATCTTTTGTGACATAATACCGTATGTCCGATTATAACACGTTTTATGTTCATATTCATCCTATTCATTCCCAAGGAGGCAGCTATGGCAAAGGAACCAGGCAAAAGGAAGAAACATCCGATTCTCAGGGCGGTTCTGATCATCCTCGTCGCACTGATCGCGTTCGGTGGAATCAAACTATATAATGCTTACAAACAATATGAGAAGGACAACGCCGACGCGCAGGTCGCGCTGATGGGCACTGAGGTTCCGGACTTCACCGTCAAAACGACCGACGGCACCGGCTTTAACCTCTCCGAAGCCCTCCAGGACAAAGAAGTCGTCGTTCTGAACGTCTTCGCGACCTGGTGCGGCCCGTGTGAGAAAGAATTCCCGGAATTCGAAAAGGTCTACCAGAAATACTCCGACAAGATGGTAATCGTCGCGGTTTCGGGCGATGAGGACGACACCCTCGACGCCGTCGCCGATTACAAGGCGAGCCACAGCCTGTCGTTCCCGATGGGCATCGCGGAGGACAACGTATCGTTCGTACCGGCCAGCGGGTTTCCGACGACCGTCATCATCGACCGGAACGGCAAGGCCGTCTTCTGCCAGTCCGGCACGATTCCGAGGGAGGAAGCGTTCGAGGCTTTGGTCACGTCCTTCATGGGCGACAGCTATGAAGGAAAGCCTGTCTACCTCTACACCATCATAACGCACACCGACAAGGTATACGTCCCGAACGTCTCCGTCAGGCTCACCGACGGTGACGACGTGGAAGAGATCACAACAGATGAAAATGGCTATTACTTCCTTATGAAGAACGAGCCTCACGTCTACAAGGCCGAGGTCACGGCCGCGCCGGAGGGATATACCGGCGGAACCATCGATGGCGAGGCCGGCCCGAGCTCCGGCTGGATCACGATCAAGCTGAAAGAGAAATAATCGTGGCATAGGAAACGCCCCCGGAAGAGAAATCTTCCGGGGGCTATTTTACTTTTTGTATTTTTTCTTACGCTTCGTCGCTTATTCGTTGAAGTCCGCCGGGTTGACCGTGCAGATACTGGTGATCTCCGCGTTTCCTTCGAGGTCTTCATACACGACGACAACCTGCAGCCGGGTGACCGGCTCCGCCGTCACTGTCGTCCCGGCGCAGAGGAACGCGTAGTTTCTGCCCGCGACGACCTGCGTGCCAAGAAGCGCCATCGGGACGAGATCGTTTCCGGTGAAGCCTTCCTTCGCCTTGTCAAACGCCGCCTGCGCGTCCTCCGGGAGCACGGCGACCGTGTGGTCCTCCGGAATCTCCCAGCCGCCGACGATGTCCCCGTCGATGGCTTCCTGTCCATCGTCTTGCGTGTAAGCCGTGAGGTCGAAGTCCTTCAGCGTCGTCAGGGTCGCGTTTCCGTTGAGGTCCGCATAGATGACGAGCATCTGGTACGACGTCACCGGGTCCTGTGTCACCGTCGTCGCCTCGCAGAGGACCATGTAATTGCGTCCCGAAACGACCTGGTACGCCACGTACGCGACCGGTTTGAGGTCGCTGCCCGTGAATTCCGCCGTCGCCTTGTCAAAGGCCGCCTGAACGTCCTCCGGGAGCGCCGCCGCGTCGCCGCGGACGAGTTCCCAGCCGCCGTCCAGAGAGGTCAGTTCTTCCTCCGTTGCATCGGTACCGACGGTTTCCTGCTCCTCGTCCGGTTCTTCGGTCGCGGTCGACTGTTTGTTACTGCAGGCAGCAAGGCCGAGCACCATCGCAAGCGTTAATATGATAGTAATGAATCGTTTCATGATTGCATCCTCCTGAATGATTTGCTTTACAAATATAGAGTGCATCCGGAACACCAGAGTGTTGCAATTGTTTTTAATTCCTGCAGCCAGTGGCGCCGCTGCCGGCTCCGTTACGCCGGCAGGTTGGTGAACGTCCGGTAGATCGCGCGGATCGCCTTGCGGTAGTCGTTCTCGCTCACACCGATCTGCAGGCTGATGCCGCTCGGGACGTGGTCGGTGTAGCGGATGTTGATGTGCTCTGCGGAGAGCGCTTCAAACACCTTGACCGCCACGGAAGCGGTGTGCGGGATGTCCCTGCCCACGATGGAGATCGTCGCGAGGCCGGTCGAAATGTCGATGTCGTCGGTCCCGGTGACTTCGCTGAGCGCGTCGGTCAGTTCGTCCCGGCAGTCCTTGATCGAGTCCGCGTTCACGACGAGCGCGACCGAATCGAGTCCGATCTGCTGGCCGGAGACCGGAACGTTGAATTCCGCGAGCGTCTTGGTGATCCTGGCCATCAGCCCCGGATCCTCGGTCAGGCGGTCCTTCTCGATGAGGATCGACGCGAAGCCGGTCTTTCCCGTGATGCCCGAGATCTTGAGCGGGGATTCGTAGAAGTCCGCGTTCTGGACGATGAGCGTCCCCGGCTTCTCCGGCTCTTTGCTGCTCTTGATGTTGACCGGGATGCCAAGCCGGCGCACCGGCGACACCGCGTCCTCGTGGAGGACGACCGCGCCGCGGAGCGCGAGCTCGCGGAGCTCTTTATAAACTACAACCGGAACCACGAGCGGGTTCTTCACAATCTTAGGGTCCGCCATCATGAGGCCCGGAACGTCAGTCCAGTTCTCATAGAGGTCCGCCCGGACCGCCTCCGCGACGAGCGCGCCAGTGATGTCCGACCCGCCGCGCGCGAACGTGACGATCCTGCCGTCCTCGTCCGATCCGTAGAAGCCCGGAATGACCGCGTTCTCGTGGTGCTTAAGTTCGGCCGAGAGCATGCCTCTCGTCTCGCCACGCACGAGTTGCCCCTTGCCGTCAAAGCGGATCAGGTCCGCCGCGTCGACAAAGTCGAAGCCGATCAGCGCGGAGAGCAGCCGCGCGCAGAGGTACTCACCGCGGCTCGCCAGGTAGGAGACCTTGGTCCTGCTGCCCGACTTCATGCGGCCCGCCGTCTCGATGATGATCGCCATTTCGTGATCGATGTCCACCGGGCTCTCCAGCTCGTGGGCGATCTCCCTGTAGCGGTCTGCGACCAGCGGGATGTTCTTTGCAAAGGCCTCGTCGGTCTTGCCCGCCTCGATCAGCAGGTCGGTGATCTTGTGGTCGACCTTGATCTTGCTGTCCTCCTCCGCGGAAATGACGCCGGAGGAGCGCTTGCCAGGCGCCGAAACGACGATGAATTTGCGGACCGGGTCCTCGGCGATGATCTTCGCCACATTGCGGAATTTGTCCGCGTCGGCCAGCGACGTCCCGCCGAATTTGGCGACCGTCAGCTCCGACTTGTTGCGGAGCACCGGCGCGAGGTCTTCGCTCGAGATGAGCCGCAGGTCGTACGGTGTCGACTGGTAGACGAAGTAGTTCAGCCAGTTCGAGTAAATCAGGTTGGCGCAGGACCGCCAGGTGACCAGCGGTTCTTTGGTATCGTCGTCGTCCGGGAAGTAATTCTCCGGAATGTGCGGGTTGATGCCCGCTTTCTTGTCTCTCACGTACTCCTTGAGCAGGGTGTCCGCGTCGTATTCCGAGTGGCCCGTCACGAAAATCTGCCGGTCGTTGTCGGTCTTGACGCAGAAGACGCCGGCCTCGTCCGAGGTCGAGAGAACCTTGAGCCCCGGAACCGCCTCGATGTCCTCCCGGTAGACGGTCGTATTTCTCGAGTGCGGCACGTTGAACTCATCGTCAAAGCCCCGGAACAGCATTCCAGTCTTGTACTCCAGGCGGTGTTTATACACGCCGGACAGTTTTTCCGGCAGGAGGTGCTTTTGGATCCCGTAGTGGTAATAAAGCCCCGCCTGCGCGCCCCAGCAGATGTGGAACGTGCTGTGGACGTGCGTCTTGCTCCACTCCATGATTTCGCAGAGCTCGTCCCAGTAATCGACTTCCTCGAACTCCATCATCTCGACCGGCGCGCCGGTGATGATCATCCCGTCGTAGTTATTGTCGCGGACCTCGTCGAACGTCTTGTAAAAAGCGATCATGTGCTCTTCGGACGCGTGCGAAGCCTTGTGCGTTGCGGTCTGCAGCAGTTCGAGTTCAATCTGCAGCGGCGTGTTGCCGAGCAGTCTGGTCAGCTGCGTTTCGGTGTCGATCTTGGTCGGCATCAGGTTGAGCAGGAGAATCTTGAGCGGACGGATGTCCTGCGTCATCGCGCGGGTGTCCGTCATGACGAATACATTCTCTTTGGTCAACGTATCGATGGCCGGTAAATCGTTTGGTACTTTGATCGGCATGGGTTGCAGTCTCCTTTATATAAATCTATAGTGCGGCCGCTCCGGGCCGCCGTGCGGTCAGAAGGTCGCGACTTCCGGGTTGGCCGGCTCGCACGGCTCGACGCTCTTGCAGTAGAGCACCGGGCCCTTCTCGCCGTAAGCCTCTTCATATTCGATGCGCACGCGGGCCTTGATCCGGACCCAGTCGCCGGTCCGGTACGTCCCGGCGCCGACGCCGGAGTACACGCACATGAGCCCCGCGAACTGGATGTCCTCCACGCAACAGGTCATGACGTGCCGGCCGAATGCGAACTTGCCGAGCGGCATCTCCTCCGCCAGGGCGACCCGCCCGCGCAGGGTCAGGACCTTGCCCTCGTAGTCCTTCTCGTTCTCGTTGATGTCGCGGTACCATTCCGCGTACCACTCGTCCTTGATCTCGATCTGGCTCTGCGTCTTGTCGTAAGGAAGCGGGTCCTGGATGTCGTCGATCTCCACGTCGTACTGCCCGTACTCGTAAAGAATCTGGGAGTTGCGGTTCGCGATGCGGACTTCCTTGTGGAACGGGACCTTGTCGAAGCCCTTGGTGCAGCGGTTGAACACGAGAAGCTCGGCGGTCTGCATCTTGTCGAAGCACAGCTGGCGCATGTTCTTGTTGTACATCATGAACGTCGTCGCGTCCATGAAGCACATCTCCTGCGCGATGATCCAGTTCCGCGGCATGCTCGCGAAGAAGTCCCGCATCATCCACATCCCGTTGTACTCGACCATGACACGATCAAACCGGTGCCGCCGCGAAATCGCGGTCAGCGTGTCGAGGTTCATGTCGTCGACGTCGTCGATGACTTCGATGCTGACGTTCGGGACAGCGAATTTGTCCGGTTCGTATTCGACCTCGCCCTCCTCGCAGACCAGGAGCAGCGTCGCCTTGCCGTCGTCGAAGTCCGGCGAGCTCAGCGTGTCCTGGATGAAGGTGGTCTTGCCGCCGCCGAGGAAGCCCGTGAACAGATAGACCGGAATCTCCCTTGGTCTCTTGTCTCTGACGTTGTTGATATTACTCAAGTCCAAACAGCTCCTTAAGGTGATCTTTCTTGAGGCCGACGCCGATGACGGCGATCATGCCGGTCGTTTCGGCGCTTCCAGTGCGGACCTCCGGCTCGTCCGGGACGAAGTCGAAATGGTACCATTCGCCGTTTTCGCCCTCTACGATGCCTTTTGCGCGCAGGATGTATCCGTAGGTCTTAAAGTCGTCAAACGCCTCTAAAATCGCCTTCAGGCCGTCCTCAGTGTACTTGTGTGCGGTCTCCACGCCGAACTCGTCGAACACTTCGTCCGCGTGATGGCCGTGACCGTGGTGGTGATGGTGATGATGGTGGTGA
>JAFRGD010000005.1 GCA_017433975.1 Mogibacterium sp.
GAGGGAGTGCGCCTTTTCACCGTGCAGGACCATGACCGCGTTCTGGATCTCATCCGCATACTCGAGGAACTGGAAGTTGCTGAACGGGATGTTGGACGTGATGTTCCAGCCGTCGGTGGAGTTGCCGGAGCGCTCGTGGTAACCGCGCTCGGTCTTGTAGTAGTCATAGTAGTCTTTGACGAAGTACGGAGCGTCGTCCGGAAGCGGATCGACGACACCGCCGCCGCGGGTGTACTGACCGGCCTTGTAATCTTCCGTGCGCTGCTTCGAGAACGCCTCACGCTGCGCCTGGCGGGCTTCCGCGTTGTCGTCCGCGTCGAAGTAGCCGTTTGCCGCGATACGGGTCATGTCATACATGGTAGAGGCAACCGTCGCTTTGATACGGGTGTCGGCTGCCGCCGCGTTGATGGCGATGCCGCCCCAGCCGCAGATGCCGATGATGCCGATCTTTTCGGGGTCAACGTTTTCCTGAACCGACAGGAAGTCGACGGCTGCGGAAAAGTCCTCGGTGTTGATGTCGGGGGAAGCCATTCTTCTGGGCATGCCGCCGGACTCACCGGTGAAGGACGGGTCGAACGCGATGGTCAGGAAGCCGCGCTCTGCCATGGTCTGCGCATAGAGACCGGAGCTCTGCTCCTTGACGGCGCCGAAGGGACCGGAGACCGCGATGGCGGGCAGTTTGCCTTTGGCATCTTTCGGGGTATACATGTCAGCGGCAAGGGTGATGCCGTAACGGTTGATGAACGTGACCTTCTTGTGGTCGACTTTATCGCTCTTCGGGAAGACTTTGTCCCACTCTTCCGTGAGGTCAAGTTTCTCGAGCTGTGCAAATTCAGTGGTCATCATTTTAGGTTCCTCCTTGTTTCTTCTTCAGCGAGTAGGTCAGGTAGTCGATACAGTCGATCTGTTTCTGACCTTCGTGGACTTTGTCCAGGAGAGCGTTCTTCTGATTCTGCAGAAGCCTGCTCAGCGTGTTCCAGTCGCCGTCTTCGTAGCACTCGCAGCAGCGCGCTTTCAGTGCATCGCCACAGCCGGCATCGGTCAATGCCTGCGCAAAGACTGCGGATTTGTCGGTCGCGTTCGCCATGCTCTCCCCTCCTTACGACCCCAGTATATCGCCCGGGCAGAGAAATTACCAATATCTATGTTTTATATCAAGACATTCCATTTCTCTATATCTCGTGGTATACTGGAATGGAACATTCCGGGGCGATATACCGCCTCTTTTCAGGAGGCCACTATGGAAGTCCGTACCCTTACCTATTTTCTCGAGATCGCGCGCGAAGGCAACATGACGAGAGCCGCCGAAACGCTCCACGTCTCTCAGCCGACCCTGTCCAAAGCCATCAAGGAACTGGAAGAGGAACTCGGGAAGAAACTGTTCATCCGCCACCGTGTCAGCGTCGAACTGACCGACGAGGGCATGCTCCTGCGCAAACGCGCCGAGGAGATACTCGAAATGGTCAGCTAGACCGAAGAGGAGTTCCAGGCGCTGGACGACATCACCGGCGGCGACATCTATA
>JAFRGD010000006.1 GCA_017433975.1 Mogibacterium sp.
CCGGAGATCGAGTTCATCGACCTGCCGGAGATGATGGACGAGGCGGAGGCCTTCGTCAAATACATCATCACGTACACGCTTGAGAAGTGCCCGGACGAGATGAAGTTCTTTAACGACCGGATCGACAAGGGCCTGCTCGACCGCCTCGACAACGTCGTCAACAACGAGTTCGGCCGCATCACCTACACGGAGGCGGTGGACATCCTGCAGAAGTCCGGCCACAAGTTCCAGTATCCGGTGGAGTGGGGCCTCGAACTGCAGACCGAGCACGAGCGCTACCTGACCGAGCAGGTGTTCAAAAAACCGATCTTCGTCACGGACTACCCGAAGGGGTGCAAGGCGTTCTACATGCGGATGAACGAGGACGGCAAGACCGTCGCGGCGTGCGACCTGCTGGTCCCGGGCGTCGGCGAGATCATCGGCGGCAGCCAGAGAGAGGAGCGCTACGACGTGCTGGCGCAAAAGATGGCGGACCTCGGCATCGGCGGCGAGGCGTACGAGTGGTACATGGACCTCCGCAAGTACGGCAGCGTCCGCCACTGCGGCTTCGGCCTCGGCTTCGAGCGCATGATCATGTACATGACCGGAATGGGCAACATCAGAGACGTCATTCCTTTCCCAAGAACGCCAGGAAATGCGGAATTCTAATTGATTGACAGATGAATAAGTGCTATAATAGTGGGGCAGTTATGCCCCGCTATTCTTTTTGACGGGTCAGGAACGAAATGATTTGTAAATTATATAAATATTAGGAGGAACAAATGAAAGGTTATTCAAGCGACAAGATCAGGAACGTGGTGCTGCTAGGACACGGAGGCTCCGGCAAGACGACCTTCCTCGAGGCTGCACTTCTCAAGACCAAGGTCGTCAGCAGACTCGGCAGAGTTGAGGACGGAAACACCGTCTCCGACTACGACAAGATGGAGATTGAAAAACATTACTCCATCAGTGCGACGTTGGTACCTGTGGAATATAACGGGACTAAGCTGAACTTCATCGACACCCCGGGATTCTTCGACTTCGCGGGTGAGGCGAGAGCGGCCCTCTCGACCGGCGCGACCGCGGTCATCATGGTTGACGCTTCTTCCGGTATCCAGGTAGGAACCGAGAAGGCCTGGGACCTTGTCAAGGAATACAATTCGCCGACCTTCTTCATCATCAATAAGACGGACAAGGACAACATCGATGTCGACGGCGTCATCGAAGCGCTCAAGGACAAATTCGGTCCGGCCTGCGTCACCCTGGACGACCAGGACGCGCTCGACGAGGCGGTTGCCAGCGCGGACGAGGAGCTCATGGAGAAATTCTTCGAGGGCGAGCCGTTCACCGACGAGGAGTTCGCACACGGCCTTGCGACCGGTATCCACAACGGCGACATCGTTCCAATCCTGCGCATGAGCAGCCTCAAGGGCGACAACGTCGACGAGGTTCTGGACGCGCTGTGCAAATACGTTCCAAAGCCAGCGACCTTCCTCACCCCGGCCAAGAACAGCGCCGACGAGGACATCGAGATCGAATGCGATCCGAACGGCGACCTCGTACTCTATATCTTCAAGACACTGGCAGATCCGTTCCTCGGCAAGATCTCGTACGCCAAGGTCGTCTCCGGCACGCTCAAGCCTGGCGCAGACGTCTACAACCCGCGTTCCGAGAAATCCGAGAAACTCGGCTCGGTCTTCTTCGTCAGAGGCAAGACCCAGGAGAACACCGACAAGGTCGTCGCCGGCGACATGGTAGCGCTCGGCAAGCTCCAGAACACCAAGACCGGTGACACGCTCTGCAGCAAGGCCAAACAGGTCCGCATCCCGGAGATCGCGTTCCCGCGTCCATGCTACTTCATCGCGGTTGAGGCGGCGGACAAGAACGAGGATGAGAAGATGGCCCAGGGTCTCACGAGACTCATGGAAGAAGACCCGACGTTCGTCCTCGAGCGCAATGCTGAGACGCACCAGACACTCCTCGGCGGCCAGGGCGACATCCAGCTCAACATCATCCAGGCCAAGCTCAAGGATAAATACACCGTCAGCGTCAACATCGTCCCGCAGAAGATCGCTTACAGAGAGACCATCAAGGGCAGCTCCGACGTCCAGGGCAAGCACAAGAAACAATCCGGCGGCGCCGGTCAGTACGGTGACGTACACATCAGATTCTCCCCGTCGCAGGAGCCGGGCCTTGAGTTCTCCGAGGAGCTGTTCGGAGGATCCGTTCCAAAGAACTACGTCCCTGCGGTTGAGAAGGGCCTCCTCGAGTGCATGGAGAAGGGCCCGCTCGCGGGATGCAAGGTTCAGAACATCAAGGCGGTTCTCTACGATGGTTCCTACCACGAAGTCGACTCCAACGAAGTCTCCTTCAAGATCGCCGCTTCGCTCGCGTTCAAGAAGGGTATCGTAGAGGCTAAGCCGTGCCTGCTCGAGCCGATCATGAAGCTCGACATCACCGTTCCGGATGCCTACGTCGGCTCGGTCATGGGCGACCTCCCGAACCGCAGAGGCCTCGTCCTCGGCATGGACCCGGTACACGGCGGCACCTGCCTCCACGCGGAGGCACCGCAGGCGGAGCTCTTCGACTACGCGATCGCGCTCCGTTCGATGACACAGGCGAGAGGCTCCTTCAACGTCGAGTTCGCGAGATACGCGGAACTCCCGGGCAACCTCGCAGACAAGGTCATCGCGGCATACAAGGCCAGCTTGGAAGAGAAATAGACAGCATATCGGACCAATCGAATTTGCCGGGATGTCGTATGATCTCCCGGCATTTTTTCAAATCACGACAGGGACGTTCATCATCAAACAAGGAGGGAAAGACGATGGAATACAATAAGTCACTGAATCAGGAGAGTACAATGGAACTGATGACGAGAGCGGCACAGCCGCAGGCGATGCAGGAGCAGTCGCTTCAGCCGCAGGCGCCGGCAGAGCCGGAAGCGGTGCAGGCAGCGCCACAGCCGGAACCGGTGCAGCCGGTGGAGCCGCAGAGCAAGGGACAGTACCCGAGCGTGGCCGCCCTTGTATGTCCGAGCTGCGGACAAAAGAATCTGCGGGTCATCGGAACCAAAGGCGCGATGGGAAAAGCCGTGCTCGGCGCCGGCATGTTCGGAGCCATCGGCAACATGGTGGCGGATTCCAGGTCGAAGGAAAACTTCGAGCTTCTTCCGGTCAAATACCAGTGCCTCAGCTGCAAGACCAAGTTTGATACGCTGCCGCTTACGGCGACGGACGACGAGGTGCTGGATGTGCCTTGCACGGTGGTCTTCCACAGACTGAGCAGCGCGGTCGGCATGGCCGTCTCCCAGCAGGTCTTCCTGAACGGCGTCAAGGTCGGTAACGTGAAGAACAACTCCGACCTCGAATTCCTGACCTTCACAAAGAATAACACGGTCTTCGTCACGGACCAGTACGGCGTGGCGTTCCCGGGCACGTACACCTTTGTGGCGCAGAACGGCGGAAGAGAAGACATCAACTACAAGAGGAAATTCTTATAATTTATTAAATGCAACGTATTTGACGACGTCAGAACGGAGGTAAGAACGATGAAAACCAAGAGAACAGCTTTACTGGCGGTTTTGCTGGCGCTCGTGATGCTGCTCGCGTCCTGCGGCGGCAGCAAAGGAGTTGCCAAAGGGGAGCAATTCACCCTCGGTGACTACACCTATGCGCTCGAAAAGGTTGAACGGTCCGGCGACAAGTGCACCGTGACCCTGCTTCTGGTCGGCGACCAGGTCCCGGTCATCCTCACCAGCGACGGCGCGGGCGGGATGGTTACCAAGGTCGGCATCCTCATGCGGATGGGCGAAGGGGACGACGCCATCAACGCGACCGAGATCTCCATCAATGCCGTCGACGACGTCGAAGGGTACGGCGGCCGCATGGGGTTCACGTTCACCCTCCCGGCGGACGCGGAACTGCCGGAAACAGCCACCGCCATCAACGGCTTTGATGAAAAAGAAACGGTGGTTTTGGATCTCACTTCTGCATTATAAGCGGGCCATTCCGGGATCCGCCCCGGGACGACCGCGCCTTTTCACAGTATGAAACAGCAGATTAACGTCAGAATCGCAGACCCTTCGGGGAATACCACTATTTTTGTGCTGGACCGGACGGACCGGCGGGATTATGCTGCCGTCGCGAAGGCCCTGCTCATCAAGCGGTATTACGCGGAGGGGCGGGAACTCATTCCGGAACAGGTCGCATTTGTGACCGGCCCGGCTTCGATGGAGATGTGCGGGCTGGAGTTCTGCGGCAACGCGACGCGGGCCTTCGCGCTGATGTGCGCGGAGGCGGGACAATACCGGTTACCGGACGGCAGCGGTGTCGTGCGGGTGCAGGTGAGCGGTGCAGAGGAGCCTCTGGACGTTACGGTCACGCTGGAGACGGGCTATACCAGCGTCCGGATGCCGGACCACCAGGAGGTCTCCGAATTCGAAGGAGGGACGCTGGTGAGATACGACGGAATCGTACACCTGATTCTCGATGACATACCGTCCGATGAGCGGTTTGAAGAACTACGCGAAATGATCGCCACGGCACTGGACCCGCCGGCCATCGGCGTGATGTTCTGCCCGGAGGAAGCCGTCGAGGTGTCGCACTTCAGATTCGATCTGCCGGAGGATGTGTCAGGCGCGGAGACCGTGTACATGGCGCCGGTCGTTTACGTCAGGGACGTGAACACCGTTTATCACGAGGGCAGTTGCGCTTCCGGAACAACGGCGGTCGCCGTCGCGCGGTCCTGTGGCAAGCCGGACGGGAAATACCAGTATGACGTCTGCCAGCCGGCCGGAACCCTGACGGCCACCGCGACGGTGGACGGCGGGGCGGTGACGTCGGTCTGGATCGAGGGCGAAGTCAGGTTATATGAACCGACAACAGTGGAAATCGACTGGTAAGCATAGAAACATGGCAAAAAAGAAAGATACGATATACATTTGCAAAGACTGCGGGAACGAATACCCGGCCTGGCAGGGGCGGTGCAATTACTGCGGCGCGTGGAACACCATCGTCGAGCAGAAGGTACAGGCCGTGCCGGCCGAGGACAGTCGCCGGCGCGTGACGTCCGGCGCACGGCCGCTCCGGCTCCGCGAGGTCGGCGCGCACAATAGCGACCGTATGCGGTCCGGCGTGGGCGAGCTCGACCGGGTGCTCGGCGGCGGCATCGTCCCGGGGTCTTTGATTTTGATTTCGGGAGAGCCGGGCATCGGCAAGTCCACTTTGATCATTCAGTCCGCCAATTACGTCGCGCACAACTACGGAACCGTACTGTACGCGAGCGGCGAGGAGTCCGAAGAGCAGGTCAAGCTCCGCGCGGACCGCGTCTGCCGCGGCGCAGGCGGAGCGGCGGAGCAGGACGGGATCGCGGAGACGCTTCTGATCTTCCCGGAGACCAACATCGAGAGCATCCTGGACGCCTGCGACAATGTCAAGCCGGCCTTTCTCATCGTGGACTCCATCCAGACGATGTATTCGACCGAGGTGGACTCGATCGCGGGGAGCATCTCGCAGATTCGCGCGTGCTCCAATCTCCTGATGACATATGCAAAGACCAACAACGTTCCGGTCTTCATCGTCGCGCACGTGACCAAGTCCGGCGACCTCGCCGGTCCGAAGACGATCGAGCACATGGTGGACTGCGTACTGAACTTCGTCGGTGAGCGGGACGGGGACCTCCGGATTCTCCGGTCGTTCAAAAACCGTTTCGGTACGACGGAGGAAATCGGCGCGTTCCGGATGGGCCCGGACGGCATGACCGAGGTCCGGGACATTTCCGGCAGCCTGCTGGAGAACCCGGACGCGCGCGAAGAAGGCTCTGTGGTCTCGGCGATCTACGAGGGGTCGCGGCCGGTGTTCTTTGAAGTGCAGGCGCTCGTCGCGCCGGCCAACGTGGGCTTTGCCCGGCGGACGTCGGTCGGCATCGATAACAACCGTCTGAACATGATCCTTGCGGTGCTGGAAAAGAAAGCGGGCATCTCGCTGCTCAATCACGACGTATATGTCAACGTCGTCGGCGGCATGCGGCCGGACAGCCCGGCGGCCGACCTGGCCGTCGCGCTCGCGATCTTCAGCTCGTACCGCGAGCGCACCTCGCCGCACAAGGTCGTCGCGCTCGGCGAGGTCGGGCTGACCGGCAACCTGCGGGCGGTGCGGAACGCGGACAAGATCGCCGCAGAAGCCGCGCGGCTCGGCTACGATACCGTCATCCTCCCGACCAAAAACGCCGCGCTGCGCGTGAGCGGCGTCCGCGTCGTCGGCGCCGACAACCTCACCGACGCCCTCAAGGCGTTCTGCGGCTAGCGGTGAAATCGGGGACGGTTCCCGTTTCATCTTTTTTCACATTTAATCAACATGACACAACAATGGAAGTGCAGCGCCGACGGGGACTGCCGGACGTTCACGATCGGACATACAACCATTCCATACGACAGCCTGGACGGATATGAACTGGTGGAGAACGACCGCATCGTCGACCGCGGCGGGAACGGCATCGCCAGGATCGTCGCGGATTATACTGCGGGCAGCGGCGCCGCCCTGCGGGAGCGCCTGCGGCACTTGCCGGGGTTTAACGTCTGCCGGTCGCTCCGGCTCCGGATCCTCCGGACGGACGCGGTGCCGGTCGTCCTGGACTTGATCGACCGCCCGGTTTCGCGCAAAAGCCCGGATTATACCGAGGCGGTGCAGTTCGCACGCGATGCCGGCCTGACGGTGACACAGATCGTCGACCTACTGGAAGAAGAACGCATCGCGCGCAAAGCGAGCCACATGCTCGACTTCACCAAGGGGCGGGAGCGGTCGACCGCAGAGGCGATGGCAGAGCACTTCGAGCAATACCGGCGGGGCGAGATCACCGCGGACGAGCTTCAACGAATCAAGCTGCAGCTGCTCCTCGATCCGCTTCGGGAGACCCGCGGGAATTAAATCGCAAACAGGAAACAGCTTACCATCCATGAACATTTTTGTAGTCAGTGACACACACGGGGACATTTCCCGGGCGATCGAGATGTATGACCGCCTGAGCGCAGGCATCCCTTTTGACCTGTTGATCCACTGCGGCGACCACAAGCGGGACGCGGTGCGGCTCGGCGATGCCCTCGGCCTCGAGACCGTCAGCGTTCGCGGCAACTGCGACCACTCCTTTACCCGTGACTTTCAGGTCGTGGAGGCGCCGTCGGCGCGGATTCTGGTGACGCACGGCCACATGGAGGACGTCAAGTTCAGCAAGATGAACCTCATTTATCTGGCGCGGGAAAAGAACTGCGGCTTCGTCTGTTTCGGCCATACGCACGTCCCGGTGAACGAGGAGGCGAACGGAATTCATCTGCTCAACCCGGGCAGCAGCACGCTGCCGCGCGACGGGACCCGCGGCTCCGTCGGGCTTATCGTTTCAAACCCGGCCCACACCGCAGCGTCCATAATATATTATTGACTACTGTTGCCGCGGTTTGCCGCGGATGGTATAATCCATATACGCATCTTATTTCTTAGGATAAATATCTATGTACGACAAGGAGGAACAGGGGATGTTTGATGTATTTGAAACCAAGGAATCCGGCGTCAGGTCTTATTGCAGGAAGTACCCTACGCTTTTTGACCGCGCAGTCAACGCAGAACTTTTTGATACGGAGGGCAAGCGCTACATCGACTTTCTGGCCTCCGCAGGCGTCATCTGCTATGGACACAACAACCCGACGATCAAGGCGGCGGTGATGGAATACCTGGCCGAGGACCGCATCGTCAGCGGCCTGGACATGTTTACGACGGCCAAGGAAGAATTCATCAAGACGTTCAACAAACTGATCCTCGAGCCGCGCGGCCTCGATTACCGGATCATGTGCTGCGGCCCGACGGGGACCAACGCGAACGAGGCGGCGCTCAAGATCGCCCGCCTGAACAAGAAACGCACTAACATCCTCGCGTTCTCCGGCGCGTTCCACGGAATGACCCTCGGCGCGCTCTCCGCGACGACGGACCAGGCGAGCCGGGAGGGCGGCTATGTTCCGCTCAACAACGTGACGTTCGCACCATATGACGGGACGTTCGACTCGCTGGCGTACCTCGAATGGCTCCTCACGGACGACCACTCCGGCCTCGACAAGCCGGCCGCGATCATCCTCGAGACCGTGCAGGCCGAGGGCGGCATAAACGTGGCGTCGGTCGAGTGGCTGCAGGGCGTACGGCGGCTCTGCGATGAGCACGACATCATCATGATCGTCGATGAGGTCCAGACCGGCTACGGACGGACCGGCACGTACTTCTCGTTCGAGAGAGCCGGCATCGTTCCAGACATCGTGACCATCGCAAAGTCGATCGGCGGCTTCGGTGCGCCGATGGCGCTCGTCTTCATGAAGCCGGAGCTCGACATCTTCAAACCGGCCCAACACAACGGCACGTTCCGCGGCTTCCAGCCGGGCTTCGTCGGCGGGACGGCGGCAGTCAAATTCTACTGCGAGAGCAACCTCGGCGAGGAAGTCAAGCGCAAAGGCGCGATTGTCGACGAGTTCATCCGGACCGAGATCATGCCTTTGGACGACCGGCTGACCTATCGCGGCATCGGTCTGCTTTGGGGCATCGACTTCAACGCGATCGACCCGGCACTCGTCAAAGCGGCGATCCACGCGGCGTTTGACAACGGGCTGATCTGCGAGGCGGCAGGCCGTCACGACGGCGTCTTCAAGTTCATGCCGCCGCTCACGATTGAGGAAGACGTTCTTCGCGAGGGTCTCCAGATCGCCAAACTGGCGGTCAAAGAAGCGCTCGGTCAGTAGCAGTCCGTCTTACGAGAACCAACGCGAATTAATTAATATTTACGACACGGAGGCATTCCCCGCATGGCAAAGGTCACCGAAGGCTACATGCCTTATCTCGGGCACGAGACATATTACCGGATCGTCGGCGAGCGGACGGGCGGCAAGGCGCCGCTCCTCCTGCTGCACGGCGGACCGGGATCGACGCACAACTATCTGGAAGTCCTGGATGACGTCGCGGACCGTGACGGTAGACAGCTGATCATGTACGACCAGATCGGCTGCGGCAACTCCTATCTGGACGGCTGTCCGGAGCTCTGGACCAAGGAGACCTGGATGAACGAACTGGAGGCGCTGCGGGCGCACCTCGGGCTGGACGAGTGTCACATCCTCGGGCAGTCCTGGGGCGGCATGATGTGCATCATTTACGCGTGTGACTACGCGCACGAGGGCGTCAAGAGCTTCATCCTGTCGAGCACGCTTTCGCACAATTCCCTCTGGAGCGAGGAGCACCACCGCCGGATGAAATACCTGTCGCCGGAGGCGCAGGCAGCCATCGTGGAAGCGGAGCGCACCGGGAACTACAGCGGCGAAGCTTACGAGAAGGCGAACGATGAGTTCATGGTGCGGTTCTGCAACGACCCGCCGCGGGAAACGGACCCGGAGCCGGTCCGCCGGCCAAAGCGGTCCGGTCGGGAGGCTTATGTCTACGGCTGGGGGAACAACGAGTTCACGCCGAACGGCTCGCTCCGCGACTACGACTACGCGGAGCAGATCCGCAACATCGACGTCCCGTGCCTCATCATCAGCGGCGCGGAGGACCTCTGCTCGCCGGTCGTCGCAAAATACATGTACGACAACATCCCGGGCGCGGAGTGGGAGCTCTTCGCGTACTCCCGCCACATGTGCTTCGTGGAGGAGCCGGACAAATACAAACGGGTTCTGATCGACTGGCTGAACCGCCACGACTGATACTGCCGGCACACAGACCGACAGGAAAGTGAGGAAATCCATGGAAGAAAAACTGATCTGCGTGGTCATCAACTTCATGAATGACAAGCGTGCCGCGATGATTCGCGAAGCCGCTGCCCGATGCGGATACAACGTCGAAATCTACGACAGCGTGGAGGCGGCGGGCGACCGGCTCGGACAGTGTGAGGTCCTGTATTGCGGGACGGCGGACGTCGCCGCGCATGCCAAGAGTGCAAAATGGATCTCGAGTTCCTGGGCGGGCATCGCACCGTTCCTCGCGCCGGGCGTCCTGCCGGAGGGGTGCCTCTTTACCAAAGGGGCCGGTTCCTACGGCGTCACGATTTCGGAGCACGTCATCGCGGTGACGCTGATGCTCCTCAAGCGCTTTCCGGAGTACTTCGCAGACCTCGCGGACCACAAATGGACCGGCGGACGAACCGTCTGGTCAATCCTGGGCAGCCATGTGACCATCATCGGCACCGGCAACATCGGGCAGACCATCGCGGCCAGGATGCGGGCGTTCGGTGCGGAGCGCATCGCCGGAGTAAACTATCAGGGAAAGAACCCGGACAGGCTGTTCGATGAGATCTATACATTTGACCGCGTCGACGAGGCGCTGCCGGGGACGGACATCCTCGTCTGCTGCGCGCCGGATACGGCGGAGACCAGAGGCATGATCACGGGAGAACGCATCGCGATGCTCGGACCGCATTCGGTGCTCGTCAACGTCGGCCGCGGCACGATCCTCGATCAGGACGCGCTGGTGGAGGCGCTCAACAACAAAGTGATTCTCGGTGCGTCAATCGATGTGACGGTGCCGGAGCCGCTGCCGTTCGACCATCCGCTCTGGACAGCGAGGAACTGCATCATCACACCGCACGTTTCGGGCAACATGACGCTCGAGTACACCGGCGACGAGTCTGTGCGAATCTTTTGCGCGAACCTCGGGCGGTATGTGAAAGGCGAGCCGCTGGAACACATGGTGGACTTCACCAAAGGATACTGATCCAAATCGGGGGAGGGACATTGAATCAAAAGAAAACCAGCATGGTCCTGCTTTACGGACTCATTCTGATCATAGGCATGAGCTGGGGTCTGTCGTTCATGGCGACGGCCCTTTTGATGCGCGCCGGCTTGCAGCCGGTCCAGATCCAGGCGGCGCGGTGGCTGATCGCGGCGATTTTCTTCGGCATCCTGGTCGCCGTCGGCAAGGTCCGGCCGAACCTGCGGGACAGGAACCTCAAGTACATGCTCCTCTGCGGCATTCTGGAGCCATGCATATATATGCTTCTCGAGACCTACGGGCTGAAGTTTACGTCCGCGTCGACGGCGTCGGTTGTCATCGCGACCATCCCTTGCATGACGCTTATCGTCCGGTCGGTCTTTCTGCACGAGCGGACCAGCCGCACCGGCATCCTGAGCATCCTGCTCGCGGTGACGGGCGTCATCATCTGCACCGTATGCTCCCCGACGTTCGAACTGAGCGGGCAGGCGGTCGGTTTCCTGCTCCTGTTCTGCGCGGTCCTCACAGGGTCCTTTTACTCGATCTTCAGCGCAAAGGCCGCGGCGAGCTACACGCCGTACGACGTCACCGCGACCATGTGCTTCCTCGGCGTGGTGTGGTTTACCATTATGAACTTCGCAGCCGGGTACGGTGTTTCGACCTACGTGACGGTTTTCCGTGACTTCCGGCTGATCTTCGGAATCCTGTTCCTCGGCCTCGCGTGCTCCGCGCTCTGCTTCATCGCGTACAACAGCCTCATCTCGCGCGTGGACCCGGCCATCGCGAATAACCTCTCCGGCGCCGCGCCGACCATCGTCGGCGTCCTCGCCGGCATCCTCATCCTAGGGGACGCCTGGGGCCTGTATACCGTCATCGGCCTCATCCTCACAGTCGCCGGCGTCATCCTGTCCTCACACGAGGTCAAGTAGTAAACTACAAAGTCACACCCCCATAATCTTGTGGATTCCGCGCTGTCCCCGGACGGCGCGTTTTTATTTACCGCTTTACCGCAATAAAGTGACCACATCGGCGCCGTTTTATGTTGCATTTTTATCCACATAGGGCTATAATAATTTAACAATAAGCGTTTTGTAACATTTGTTATGCCATTATTTCATCGGGGACACGTGAGGCAGCTATGGGCTCGGAAAAGGTTTTAGAAGTCAAAGATTTGTGCGTGGAGTTCAAGACCGTCGAGGGAACCGTCAAAGCGGTCAACCATCTGACGTATTCTCTTGACAAAGGGGAAAAACTCGGCATCGTCGGAGAGAGCGGCAGCGGAAAGAGCGTCAGTACGCTCGCGATCATGCGGCTGATTCCGAACCCGCCGGGCGAGATCACTTCCGGTCAGATTCTTTATAACGGTAAGGACCTGGTCAAGGAGTCCGAACGCGAGATGCAGAAGATCCGCGGGAACGACATTTCGATGATCTTCCAGGAGCCGATGACGTCGCTCAATCCGATCATCCGCTGCGGCAAGCAGATCGCCGAGGCGCTGGAGCTTCACCAGGGCATGAACAAGAAAGAAGCCATGGCCGCCGCCATCGACATGATGAAGGCCGTCGGCATCGCGAACCCTGAAGTCCGCGCAATGGGCTACCCGCATCAGATGTCCGGCGGCATGCGGCAGCGCATCATGATCGCGATGGCGCTCGCCTGCCGGCCGCAGATCCTCATCGCAGACGAGCCGACGACGGCGCTCGACGTCACGATCCAGGCGCAGATCCTCGACCTCATCCGGGAGATGAACGAGACGCTCGGGACGTCCGTCCTGTTCATCACGCACGACCTCGGCGTCATCTCGGAGCTGTGCGACACCGTCATCGTCATGTACATGGGCCACATCCTCGAGCAGGCGCCGGTGGCGGAGCTCTTCGAGGACCCGAAACACCCGTATACGCAGGGCCTCATGGACGCAATCCCGGGCATCACCAAGGACCGGCCGCCGCTCAAGACGATCAAGGGCATGGTCCCGAACCCGACGGAAAAGATCAGCGGCTGCACCTTCTGGCCGCGGTGTCCGTATGCGGAGGAGCAGTGCAAGCAGGAAATGCCGCCTGAGATCCGGATCAGCGAGGAGCGCTGGGTCCGGTGCTGGCGGTACATCGACGACGGGATAAAGGAGGAGTGATCCATGCCTCAGGACAACGAAGCACTGATCAAGGCGGAACACCTTAAAATATACTTCAAGCGTAAGACCGGTACGACCCACGCGGTCGACGATGTCAGCTTCGAGATTAAACGCGGCGAGACCTTCGGCATCGTCGGCGAGAGCGGCTGCGGCAAGAGCACGCTCGGCCTCTCCCTGATCCGCCTGATGACGGACCCGGCGACGCGGATGGAGGGGAACGTCTACTTCCACGGCAAGAACATCCTCGATCTCAAAGGCAAGGAGCTCAAGGAGATGCGGATGAAGGCGCAGGTCATCTTTCAGGACCCGTCCGCCTCGCTCAACCCGCGGAGGACGATTCGGCAGATCCTGATGGAACCGTTTGAGATCCACGGGCTCAAGAACAGCCCGGATCTGGAGAAAAGGATCGAAGAGCTGATCCTGATGGTCGGCCTCGATACGTACCACTTGAGCCGCTATCCGCACGAACTGTCCGGCGGGCAAAAACAGAGGGTCGGAATCGCGCGGGCGCTCGCGATGGACCCGGAGCTCATCGTATGCGATGAGGCGGTCTCCGCGCTCGATGTATCGGTTCAGGCACAGGTTCTGAACCTGCTGCAGGACCTCAAGGCCAAGCTCGGCCTGACCTACATCTTCATTTCGCACAACCTGAACGTCGTCTATCAGGTCAGCGACCGGGTCGCGGTCATGTACCTCGGCAACATCATGGAGATTGCGACGTACGACCAGCTGTACGCCAGACGGATGCACCCGTACACACAGGCGCTCCTGTCTGCGATTCCGCAGGTCGACAAGAACGAACGGGTTGAGCGCATCCGGCTCGAGGGCGACGTCCCGAGCCCGAACAATCCGCCGCCGGGCTGTCGGTTTCACACCCGGTGCTCAAAGTGCATGGAGATCTGCAAGTCCGTCAAACCGGAGCTCCGTGAGGTCGAGCCGGACCACTTCGTCGCCTGCCACTTATATGACGACGCGCAATAACTGAGGAGGCAATGCCGTCAAGGCGTCTCAATATAATCTATTTCTATTAAAGGAGGACGAAAAATGAAAAAGAAACTATTAGCTTTAGTTTTGGTTCTCACATTGGTAATCAGCGCTTTGGCAGCATGCGGCGGCGGCGGGGATGCCGACGGCGGCGGTGCTGACGGAGACGCAGCGACCACCTTGGTCGTCGCGATGGAAGGAGCGGGCCTTGAGACGTTTGACCCGGGCAATGTATATGAAACCTATGCGAGCCCTGTCATGAATCTCTGCTACGACAATCTGTTCAACTTCGTAGGAGACGATCCGAACGTCCAGCCGATTCTCGTTGAATCCTATCAGTTCTCTGAGGACGCAAAGACATTGACCTGCGTGCTCAAACCGGACCTCAAGTTCGCGAGCGGCAACCCTCTGACCTCTGCAGACGTTGCATTCTCAATCAACCGCTGCAAGAACCTCAAGGGCAACCCATCTTTCATCACGGATACAATTGAGAGCATCGAGACGCCAGACGAGAGAACCGTTGTTTTCCACCTGACGGAGCCTGACAGTGCGTTCATCTCCAAACTGACGTACAAATCCATGGCGATTCTCGACAGCGAGGCAGCCAAAGAGCAGGGCGCGACGGACGCGGCAGACGCAGCCGAGACGGACACTGCCCGCAACTACCTCGACAACACGAGCCTTGGTTCCGGACCGTTCGTACTGGAGAAGTACACGCCGAACGAAGAGATCGTACTCGTCAGAAACGAGAACTACTGGGGTGAGCCGAGCGACTTCGAGAGAGTCGTCTTCAAACTCCAGAGCGACGCGAACACACAGATGATGACTCTGACTCAGGGCGATGTCGACATCGCGCTCAACCTGACCGACGACACCGTCGCTCAGCTCGACGGCGCGGAGAACGTTGCAGTCGTCAACAAGCCTTCGATGACCGTCTGCTTCGTCATGTTCAACATGGATCCGGAAATCGGCGGACCGATGGCGAACAAAGACGTCCAGCAGGCTGTCCGTCTGTGCCTCGACTATCAGGGCATCCAGCAGATCGTCGGTGAAGGAACGGTTACGCCGTACTCCTTCCTGCAGGACGGCTTCATGGGATCCAAGGGAACCCGTGACGTCAGCTACACCGACATCGAGGCTGCAAAGCAGAAACTCGCGGACGCCGGATATCCGGACGGCTTCGACGTCGAGCTGACCGTCTGCGACCTGTCGTTCACCGGTACCGCTCTGACGGACGTTGCGCAAAAGGTTAAGGACGACCTCGCGAAGATCGGCATCAACGTCACCATCGTTCAGCAGCCGTGGGCAGCTGGCTTCGGTGATGCGTACCGCGCCGGCGAAGTACCGTTCACAGTCATGTACTGGAACATCGACTACTTCGACCCGAACGTCCAGCTCGAGTTCCTGCCTGGCAAACTGGTCGGCCTCCGCGCGAAGTGGACCGAGGACATGGATCCGGAAATCGCCGCGCTGATCAAGGACTGCATGGCAGAGACCGACGACGCGAAGCGTGCCGAGATCCTTGGAAAGCTCCAGGATATGACCTATGAGAACGGACCGTTCATCTTCGTTGCACAGGGACCGTGCCACTATGGTTACAACACAAGACTGACCGGAGTCACATTCTCGGCTCCGCACGTCATCGACCTCACGCAGGTCAAGCTGGCTGAATAATATCATCGCCAGAACCGCTCCGGCGGAATCAACAGTGCTTCGGGGACTCCCGCAGTCCCCGAAGCTTCTGAACACGTAAGAGGACATCTTTATGGACCGATTAAAATTCATTGGAAAAAGACTGGTCTACATGGTGATCATGATGTTCGGCGTCGCGACGCTGGTCTTCCTGCTCACCAAAATGATCCCGGGCGACCCGGTCGTGGCGAACCTGGGACAGAGAGCCATGAGTGATCCGGAAGTCGTCGCGGCTTACAGGGCCAAGTACGGGCTCGACAAGCCGCTGATCGTCCAGTATTTCATGTACATGAAAAACCTTCTGCACTTCGACCTCGGTACGTCCATCCGGACGAACAAGCTCGTCCGGGCTGAGCTGGGCCGTTGCTTCCCGGCGACGATCGAGCTCGCGCTGGTATCGATCATTCTGGCCGCAGTATTCGGAATATTATTTGGAGTCATTTCGGCAACCAAGCGGAACAGCCTGCTGGATCAGGGCGTCCGTGCCATTTCGGTCACGGGCGTGAGCATCCCGAGCTTCTGGTTTGCGCTGCTGATGTTATACTTCTTTTACTATAAACACCACATTTTCCCTGGACCGGGGCGCCTGAGCAATATCTATAAAGCGCCGAATACGGTTACGGGGCTGTACGTGATCGACGCGCTGATCGAAGGCAACGCGGCCAAAGCGGGGGACGCTTTCATGCATCTTCTGCTGCCGTCCATCGTTCTCGCGGCCTTTACCATGGGCCTGATCACGCGAACCGCCCGCTCCAACATCCTGGACGTCATGTCCACGGACTACATTCGGACGGCGAGAGCCAAGGGCCTATCGCAGAATAGCCTTATCATGAAGCACGCCCTGGGCAACGCGCTCATTCCGGTCCTCACCGTCATCGGCATGGGCCTTGGTAACCTCCTCGGCGGCATGGTGCTGGTCGAGACGATCTTCAACTGGCCGGGGGTCGGTCAGTTCGCCTACGCGTCGGTCAAGGCGAACGACTTCCCGGCGATCATCGGTGTCGCGCTGCTGATTGCTTTGAATTATCTTGTTATCAATACAATAGTTGACATCCTGTACGGGGTCATCGATCCGAGAGTGAGGTACAGTTAGATGTTAAGAGCAGCAAAAAAACTATTTAAATCAAACTACTTGTTTACTCTCGGTGTCATCATCTGCGTGGCGTGGATTCTGGCGGCGGTCTGTGCGCCGCTGATCACGCAATATGACCCGATCATCCAGGACCTCGCGCACCGTCTGGAGGCGCCGTCCGCGGCGCACTGGTTCGGGACGGACGACTTCGGCCGCGACATCTTCAGCCGCGTCATCTACGGCGGGAGATACTCGCTGCTCGCCGGACTGGTGACGGTCGTGCTCGCCGGTGTGATCGGAACGTTTTACGGAGCGATCGCGGGGTATGTCGGCGGCAGAATCGATAACATCATGATGAGATTTTCGGAGATGATCCTCTCGTTCCCGACGCTGGTCCTCGCGATGATCATCAACGCGGTCATGGGGTCCAATCTGTTCAACACGCTGTTCGCGCTCGTTATCGTCGCCTGGCCGAAATACGCCAGACTGATGCGGAGCGTCGTGCTGAGCGTCAAGGAGAACGACTACGTCACCGCGTCGATCGCGCTCGGCGCGTCGCAGATGCGGGTCCTGATGAAGGAAATCATCCCGAACAGTATCAACTCGGTTCTGATCATGGCGACGACGGACATCGGCAACCAGATCCTGATGTTCTCCACGCTGAGCTTCCTCGGCCTGGGCTCAGCCCCGCCGACGCCGGAGTGGGGCATGATGGTATCCGACGGCGTCAACTACTTCAACCGCTTCTGGATCTCCGGCTTCCCGGGCCTCGCGATCTTCACGATGGCGGTCGGGGCGAACTTCATCGGCGACGGTCTCCGCGACCTCCTCGATCCAAAATTAAGAAAAGAATTCTAGACAACATAATTTGTGTTATAATAAACGCAGGAGGACAGAGCCGTCCTTCTGCGTTTTTCAATCAAAGGAGTGCATAACATGAGCAGCAGAATCGACAGAGTCATGGCGGCGCTCGGGGAGCGCGGGCTGAAACAAATGCTGGTCACCGATCCGCGGTCGATCTATTACATGACCGGGATCAGCAACCACCCGGGGGAGCGGTTTTACGCGTTCCTGATGCGGGCGGAGGGCGGACACGTCCTGTTCGCAAACCGGCTGTTCAACATCCCGGACAATCCGTATGAGATGGTCTGGTACACCGACACCGACCCGGTCATGGACTACGTCAGTGAATACCTGGACAAGAGTGCGGTGCTCGGCGTGGACAAGGACCTCAAGGCGCGGTTCCTGCTCCCGCTGATGGAGCGCGGCGCGGCGGCGGGCTTTGTGAACGCGTCCCTCGCGGTCGACCTGACGCGCGGCATCAAGGATGCGGAGGAACAGGAGAAAATGCGCGTTTCGTCGCTGGCGAACGACGCTGTCATGGCGCAGCTGCCGGCCCTCATCCACGAAGGCGTGACCGAGAAGGAAGTCGCCGACGAGATGCTCGCGCTGTACAAAGCGCAGGGCTGCACGCGGTACGCCTTCCCGCCGATCGTCTCCTTTGGTGCGAACGCGGCGGACCCGCACCACGGCCCGGACGGGACCGTGCTCAAGGCGGGCGACGTCGTCCTCTTCGACATCGGCGGCGTCAAGGACGATTACTGTTCGGACATGACCCGGACCTTCGTGTATAAGGAGGCTTCGGAGCAGAACCGCGAGATCTACGAGCTGGTGCGGCGGGCGAACGAGGCCGCCGAGGCGCTGATCCGGCCAGGCGTCCCGATCTGCGCGTTGGACAAAGCGGCCCGCGACCTCATCACCGAGGCGGGCTACGGCCCGAACTTCAACCACCGGCTCGGGCACTTCATCGGCCTGGACGGCCACGAGTTCGGCGACGTATCGCTGACCAACGAGACCCTCGCGGAACCGGGCATGATCTTCTCCATCGAGCCGGGCATCTACCTCCCGGGGGAGACGGGCGTCCGGATCGAAGACCTTGTACTCGTCACCAAAGACGGTGTCGAAATTTTAAACCACTATTCAAAAGAACTTACAGTCATTGAGTGAAGCAGAGAAAGGACGTGCAAAATGAATCCTATTGCAACAATTACCATGGCAAACGGCAAGAAAATCGTCATCGAGCTGCTGCCGGCAAACGCGCCGAATTCGGTCAACAGTTTCATTAACGTGGCCAAGCAGGGGCTGATGGACAACTTCGCCATCCAGAGAATCGTTCCGGGAAAATGGGTCGACGTGAGCTACACCGGCTTCCGGCACAGAGCCTCCCAGTATCTGGTTCCTTATGAATATGAACTGAATCCTGACATCGAGCCGCTGGATTCGCACCTCGGGTGCGTCTGCCTCGGCGGCTACGGCCCGATGGGAGAGTCCGGCGCGGAGATCTTCTTCCCGCTCAAGGACTGCCCTGAGCACAAGGGCAAATTCCCGGTCATCGGCCACGTGATCGAAGGAATCGACGAGATTCTCCGGATCTCCGAGGTCGAGGGAACCGAGATCAAGGTCGCGGACCCGTACGTCACCGGCTTCACGCCGAACGAACCGCAGGTCATCGAGAAAGTCGAAGTCGAGACGTTCGGCGAAACCTATCCGGAGCCAATCAAGGCCGACACCGACTGGCTGCCGGACATGTGGGTGCTCGAGACCGACGTATAAACGAAATCCGCGGATGGAGCATTGCGCTTGAATGAATAAAAAAAAGGGACGGAGCCTTCCGTCCCTTTTCATTTGCAGTTCAGCAGCGGCTATTGTTTGCGGACGACGTCCATGATGAACCAGAAGTCCGAGCCTTCGCCTTCGGTGCTGTCCACGCCGTAGGCCGCGTTGTGGAGCGTCAGGATGCCCTTGACGATGGAGAGGCCGAGGCCGGTGCCTTCGATGCCGCGGCCCTGATTGGCGCTCGTCCGGTAGTAGCGGTCCCAGACGTGGGCGATCTCGTCCGCCGCGATGCCGGTGCCGGGGTCGACGACGTCGAAGCGGACCTTGCGGCCTTGTCGTTTGACCTCGACTTTGATGAATTTGTCTTCGCCGCAGTATTTGACCGCGTTGGAGATCAGGTTGGTCATGACCTGTTTGATCTTGGCCTCGTCACCATATACAAAGGTCGGCCGGCAGAGGACCGGAATGATGTTGTAGTTGGCCTGCTCGTTGAGGACCTCGAACGTCTCGAGGACCTCCTCGGTCGCCTTGACGATGTCGAAGTTCGTCTTGTTGAGCTCCACGCTGTTGGACTGGAGGCGCGAGACGGAGAGCATGTCGGTGACGAGCTGGTTCAGCCGGTCGGTCTCGGAAATGATGACGTGCAGGTGCTCCTTGCGTTTTTCCGGGTTGTCTCCCGAGATGTCGTCGATCATCTCCGCGTAGGACCGGATCATCGTCAGCGGCGTCTTGAGGTCGTGCGACACGTTGGCGATGAGGTCTCTCTGGTAGGAGTCGGTCTTTTGCATCTCGTAGGAGGCCTGGTTGAGCGCCTTGGCGAGCTCGTTGGTCTCGGTAAAGCCGGCGCCGTCGAACTTGACGTTATAGTTGCCGCGCGAGAGTTCGATCGCAGACTTCGTCAGACTCTCGATCGGGGACGACAGCCGGTTGGAGGACAGATACGCCAGCAGGACCGCGATGAAGAGCGAGATGATACTGATGTAGAAGAGCTGCCGGCGCATGATCGAGATCGTGGACTGGACCGGGAGCAGGGAAGCGATGACGTAGAGCTTTCCGTTGCCGCGCGTGGACTCCAGATTGCACGCGTAGACGTACCGGGAGACGTTGTTCGGGTCCGTCGTCTTGAGCGAGATGAAGCCGGAGTCGCTGTTGCGAAGCGCCTCGCGGGCGACCAGGCACTCCTGGAAGAACATGGAGGTGTCCGGGTCGAACGACGTGCCGCTGTCGAAGATGACCGAGGTGCCGTTGAAGTCCGCGCGGATGAAGATTCCGTTATTCTCGGACAGCTGGCGGGCGCGCTCGGTAAAATAACTCGTCCCCAGTTTGTAGTCCTCCTGCAGAGCGAGCGCGGTCTGCCGCGTCTCGTCGGACTTCATCTGCTCGTAGTATTTGTTCATGAAAACACCCTGCAATACATAGATCAGTGCGACCAGGATGATTGCAAAGAGGATGAAGTTCATGAGTATGGAATTTTTGATGCTGTTGACGTCGAACTTATTTGTCGTCTTCGTATTCAAATTTGTATCCCACTCCTCTTAACGTGACGATGAAGTTCCGGTACGGGCCGAGGTTGTTGCGCAGGTTCTTGATGTGCGTGTCGATCGTGCGGTCGTCGCCGAAGAAATCGTACCCCCAGATGTCGGACAGCAGTTTGTCTCTGGAAAGAGCGATGTTCTTATTCTGGATGAGGTAGAACAGCAGGTCGTATTCCTTAGGGGTCAGGTTGACGCGCTCGCCGTCCACCGTGATCGTCCGCGCGGCAAAGTTGACCTCGAGGCCGTCGAACTTCATGACGTTGGCGGTCTGCTGGTCGGAGCCGGCGTGCCGCGAGAGGACCGCGTTGACGCGGGCCATGAGTTCCTTTGGGCTGAACGGCTTGACGACGTAATCGTCGATACCGAGCTCGAATCCGAACAGCTTGTCGTATTCCTCGCCGCGGGCGGAGAGCATGATGACAGGGATGTCTTTGATCTTCTTAATCTCCTTGACGGAGCTGAAGCCGTCCAGTTTTGGCATCATGACGTCCATGATGATCAGATCGTAATCGTTCAGCTTGCAAAGGCCGATGGCGCTCATGCCGTCCCCGGCCTCGGTGACGCTGTAGCCGCTGAATTCGGCGTACTCCTTGATGACCTCGCGGATCTTTTCCTCGTCATCGACTACGAGTAAACTTTTCATTCTGTATGTTCCCCCTTCAAAAGTGTATTTATCAATGTTGCATTCTCTTGCCAATACATAATCAATCATACCATATTCTGCAATGTAAGTAAATGTATTCTCCGGCGCGATCTTTCTATTGACATATAGGGTGACGAGTGATATATTTACTATTTTTGCGTTTGAAATCGATTCGCGTTTGTCGTATAATATTCATAGATATCGGAGAAAGGAGGCATCATGTTCAAGGTCGGTGACAACATAGTGTACCCGCTTTACGGAGCCGGTACGATCAGCAAGATAGAGGACAAAGAGATCCTGGGTGAGGTTCACAAATATTATTTCATGAGCCTCCCGCACAGCAGAATGGACGTGATGATTCCGGTCGACAACTCAGACGCCATCGGCGTCCGCGGGGTGATTGCTGCGGACCAAATCGAGGCGGTCCTGGACGTGCTTCGGTCCGAGTCCGAGCCGATGCCGGCCAACTGGAACAAACGCTTCCGCGACAATACGGACAAACTCAAGACCGGCGACATCCGGATGGTTGCGGGCGTCGTGCGCAACCTGGTGCGGAGCGACCGGGTCAAGCGGCTCTCCACCGGCGAGAAGAAACTCCTCGGCAACGCCAAGCAGATCCTCGAGAGCGAACTGGTCCTCGCGGCGGGCATCACGATGGCTGAGGCGGACGCGATGATCGAACAGAACATTTAGAGAACGGCCGAAGGCCGCCGCGGGCGGCTCTTTTTTTATGCCTTTTTTGTCTTTTCCTTGAAACTGGCGACCTTATGCAATATAATATATTGCAAGTATTTTTTGTAAAGAGAGGAAACTGAGATGAGCATACGAGTCGGCAACGGCTTTGATGTCCATCGTCTTGTCCCGGGCAGAGATCTGATACTCTGCGGGACCCCCGTCCCCAGTGAGGTCGGCCTGCTCGGACATTCGGACGCTGACGTGGCAACGCACGCCATCATGGATGCGATCCTCGGCGCCGCGGGCAAGGGCGACATCGGGAAGCACTTTCCCGACACGGACGACGCTTACAAAGGGGCAAACAGCATCGGGCTGCTTGTCAAGACCATGGAGATCGCGGGCGACGTCACAGTAGTGAATATCGATGCGACCATCGTCGCACAGCGACCCAAGTTAGCTCCGTATATCGAAGACATGCGGCGCAACATCGCGGACGCGGTACGCGTCCCGGTCGGCCGGGTCAACATCAAAGCGACGACGACCGAGGGCCTCGGCTTTACCGGGCGGGGCGAGGGAATCGCCTGCATTGCAACTTGTATGATCGAAGGGAGATTTGAGGAATGAAATTATCTAAGAAACATCTGAAGACGCTCAAAGAAGCACCAAACGAAGCACAGCTCGTCAGCCATCAGCTGATGATCCGCGCGAATCTGATTAAGAAAGAAGCCGCGGGAATCTATACATACATGCCGATGGGTTACCGGACGGTCCGCAAGATCTCGCAGATCGTTCGCGAAGAAATGGATAAGATCGGAACGCAGGAACTGTACATGCCGCACGCCAACCCGGCAGAACTCTGGAAAGAGTCCGGCAGATGGTACGCATACGGACCGGAGCTCTGGAGAATCAAGGACCGCAACGGCCGTGACTTCTGCCTGGCACCGACCTGCGAAGAGATGATTACGGACCTCGTCAAGAACGAGGTATCCTCGTACAAAGAGCTCCCGTTCGCGTTCTACCACATTCAGTGGAAGTTCCGCGACGAGGCGCGGCCGCGGTACGGCCTCATGCGGGGCAGAGAGTTCCTGATGAAGGACGCGTATTCGTTCGACAAGGACCCGGAGACGCTCCACGAGGCGTACATGGCCCAGTACCACGCGTACGAAGAGATCTTCGACCGCTGCGGCCTGACGTACCGCGTCGTCGAAGCGGACAACGGCCCGATCGGCGGCAGCAATTCGCACGAGTTCTCGGCGCTGTCCGACGTCGGCGAGAGCGACCTGGTCTACTGCGAGAACTGCGGCATGGCGGCGACCGTCGAGCGCGCGGAGTGCAGGGACGACGTACCGGTTCAGGAAGAGATGGAGGAGCTGCGGGCGGTCTTCACGCCGGGCACCAAGACCATCGCGGACGTCTGCGATTACCTCAAGATCGACGTCAAGAAATCGATCAAGGCGCTGATGTTCGTCACTTACGACATCGAGCTGAACCCGGCGGACTACGTCTGCGTCTTCATCCGCGGCGACAGAGAGCTCAACATGATCAAGCTCGTCAACGCGCTGGATGTTCCGGAACACTATATCGAGTTTGCGGACGAAGAGGAGATGGGCGCTGAGACTGGTATCGTCGGCGGCTTCACAGGCCCGATCGGCCTCAAGAACTGCATCACCGTCGTCGACAGCGAGCTCGTCGGCACGGTCAACATGTGCGCCGGCGCCAACCAGGAAGACCACCACATGCTCGGCGTCTGCTACGGCAGAGACTACACCGGCGACATCGTCACCGACGTCAAGGTCCTCGCCGAGGGCGATCCGTGCCCGCACTGCGGCCAGCCGGTCAAGCACACCAAGGGCATCGAGGTCGGTCAGATCTTCAAGCTCGGAACCAAGTACTCCGAGTCCATGAACTGCACGTTCAAGGACGAGGACGGCCAGGATAAATTCTACTGGATGGGCTGCTACGGCGTCGGCGTGACCCGGACCATGCAGGCCATCATCGACCAGCACAACGACAAGGACGGCATCATCTGGCCGGTTTCGGTCGCGCCGTACCATGTCATCGTCACGGTCATCAATCCAAAGGATATCGTCCAGATGGCGGTCGCGGAGGAGATCGAGGCGGCGCTGGAGAAGCAGGGCGTCGAGGTCATCGTCGACGACAGAGACGAGCGGCCGGGCGTCAAATTCAAGGACGCGGACCTCATCGGCATCCCGGTCCGGATCACCGTCGGCAAGTTCGCCGCGGAGGGCAAGGTCGAATACAAACTCAGACGCGAGTCCAACCACGAGCTGGTGACCAAGGAAGAAGCCATCGACCGCGCCAACGCGCTTGTGAAAGCTGAGATTTACGGGAAATAATGCTGCTCGAACTATTCGTAACATTCTTTAAGCTGGGCTTATTCACCATCGGAGGCGGGGTCGCGATGATCCCGATCCTCCGGGATAAGATGGTCAATGAGAAGCAATGGTTCACGGACGAGGAGATGGTCGACCTGTTTGCGGTCTGCCAGGGGCTCCCGGGGGTCATTGCGATCAACATGGCGACGTACGTGGGATTCAAGAGGCGGGGCTTTCTCGGATCCCTCGTTTCGACTGTGGGAGTCATCCTGCCGTCGTTCGTCATCATTTTACTCATCGCGCAGGGCCTGGCCGCCATCGGCGACAACCCGATCATCATGGGGGCGCTCGGCGGGCTGCGGGCCGCTGCCGTCGGTCTGATCATCGTGGCAGTGTGGCAGGTTGCCCGGACGGTCATGAAGGGCCCCGTCGCCACCGCCGGCGCGGTGCTGAGCTTTGTGCTGATCGCGTTTCTGCACGTGAACGTCGCGTATGTCGTTCTGGCGGCCCTGATTGCCGGTATTGTCATTGACAAGGTAAGGGGGCAGGCGCAATGATCTACCTTCAGCTTTATTGGGCTTTTTTCAAGATCGGTCTGCTCGGCTTCGGCGGCGGAATGGCGATCATCCGGCTGATCAGCGACAGCATCCAGCAGTTCGTCGCGATGACACCGGCGGAGTTCGCCAATATTGTCGCGATCGCGCAGGTCACGCCGGGTCCGGTCGCCGTCAACACGGCGACATACGTCGGATACGTATCCGCGGGCGTGCTCGGTTCCGCCGTTGCGACCCTCGGCGTCGCCACGCCGGCGTTCATCCTGGTCTCGCTGGCGTGCCGGTTCATCAACAAGCACCGGGAGAATCGGACGCTCGACGCGGCGCTCCGCGGCGTCCGTCCCGCGACGGTCGGGATGATTGCGGCCGCGTTCATCACCATCGGCAAGCCGGCGTTCCTCACGACGACCCGGCTCGGCAGCAACGTTCCGGCGCTTCTGGCGGTTCTGCCCGCCAACGTGGACGTGATCGCGATCCTGATTGCGGCGTTAACGGTCTATCTGATCGCTTTCAAAAAAGTCAAATCCTTCCGGGTCCTCATCATCATGGGAATCCTCGGAGCCATCCTCGGGGCATAGGATATCATAGAGGTTACAGGAGATAACAAATGGGACACCAGCGATGTCGGGTCATTATCAACACTTTGTAGTGATGGTATCACCGATGATGATATTACGCAATTTTGATAATGACAGGAGGACAACATGAGAATCTATAATACACTAACCAACCAGAAAGAAGAATTCGTTCCAATCGAACCGGGCAAGGTCGGCATCTACGTCTGCGGCCCGACGGTGTACAACTTCTTCCACATCGGAAACGCGCGGCCGTTCGTCGTGTTCGACACGCTCCGCAGGTATTTCAAGTACCGCGGTTACGAGGTCAAGTTCGTGCAGAACTTCACCGACGTCGACGACAAGATCATCAAGCGCGCCAAGGAAGAAGGCATCACCGCACCGGAGGTCTCCGAGAAGTATATCAAGGAGTATTACGACGACGCAGCGGCGCTCAACGTCATCAAGGCGGACGTGCACCCAAAGGTTTCGGAGCACATTCCGGACATCATCGACTTCGTCCAGACCCTTATCGATAAGGGGT
This sequence comes from Mogibacterium sp., assembly GCA_017433975.1. Taxonomy (GTDB): domain Bacteria; phylum Bacillota; class Clostridia; order Peptostreptococcales; family Anaerovoracaceae; genus RGIG2439. The sequence continues at coordinate 26,043 of JAFRGD010000006.1, forward strand.
ACGCGTACGAGGCGGACGGCGATGTCTACTACAGCACGCGCAAATTCCCGGAGTACGGCAAGCTCTCCGGCCAGCGGATCGACGACCTCGAGTCCGGGGCGCGCATCGCGATCGGCGAGGTCAAAAAAGACCCGCTCGACTTCGCGCTCTGGAAGGCCCGCAAGGAGCCGGACGAGATCGCCTGGGAGTCCCCGTGGGGCATGGGCCGTCCGGGCTGGCACATCGAGTGCTCGACGATGTCGCGCAAACACCTCGGCAAGACGATCGACATCCACGGCGGCGGGCAGGACCTCCAGTTCCCGCACCACGAGAACGAGATCGCGCAGTCCGAGGCGTGCAACGGCGTCCCGTTTGCACGGTATTGGATGCACAACGGATATATCACCGTCGACGGGGAGAAAATGTCCAAGTCGCTCGGGAACTTCTTTACCGTCCGCGACATCCGCAAGGAATACTCCGGGGACTTCATCCGGTTCTTCCTGTTGTCCGGTCAGTATCGCAACCCGATCAACTTCAGCGACACCGAGATGAAGAGCGTCAAGACCGGCTACGACCGCATCGTGACGGCAGCGGAGACGCTGGAGTTCCTCACCAAAAATGGTAAAGACGGGATGCAGGCGGGCGAGGAGCAGAAGCTCGAGGCGCTCGGCCAGTATAAGGAGAAGTTCATCGAGGCGATGGACGACGACCTGAACACCGCTTCCGCGATTGCGGCGATCTTTGAGATGGTCTCCGAGATCAACCTCGACGTCAAGGACGGCGCGTCCAAGGAGTTCGCACAGGGTGCGCTCGCGCGGCTGCACGAGCTGACGGATGTGCTCGGCATCCTCCAGCAGAAGGACGACGGCGCGATCGGCGAGGACATCCAGGCGCTGATCGACGAGCGGCAGGCGGCGCGCAAGGCCAAGAACTGGGCGCGCGCGGACGAGATCCGCAACCAACTCGCGGCGATGGGTTACACGCTCAAGGATACCCCGCAGGGCGTCCAGGTCATCCGCAACAACTGATGACGGCAGACGAGCTGTTGAAACTGAATACGACGGTGCTTGCGTACATGGGGGACGCGGTCTACGAAGTCCGGATCCGCAGGATGCTCGTCGAGCGGGACCCGGAGAACGTAGACCGGCTGCACCATGAAGCGGTGCGGTACGTGTCGTGCGGCGGCCAGGCGAAGGCGATTCGGGCGATGCTCGCGAATGCAGAGGCGGCGGTCGGAAAGAATGCACCGACGGTTGCCGGCGGTGCGGCGGATTGTCCGCTGATCCTGACGGAAGACGAAGTCCGGCTGGTCAAGCGCGCGCGGAACCACCGCGCGATGTCCCGGCCCAAAAACGCCGACCCGCGCGAATACAAACTCGCGACCGGCTTTGAGGCGTTGCTCGGATATCTCTTTTTGGACAACCAGCTGGAGCGGATGATCGCCGTCGTGGACGAGGCGGTCCGGCTGATTGACGCAGAGTAATCGCAGATATTAGTGGAGCAACTATAGATAATAGAGGAGGCATGCGATGGACGCGGCTACAATCAAGGCACTCTATGATAGAGCGGTAGAGAATCAAAAGCGCGCTTACGCGCCGTACTCCAATTTCCACGTCGGCGCGGCGCTGATGGCGGAGGACGGAAGCATTTATGATGGGGCCAACATGGAGAACGCGTCCTTCGGGGCGACGACCTGCGCGGAACGCGTGGCGCTCGGAACGGCCCTCTTTGCCGGTCACCGGAACTTCGTCGCGCTCGCGGTCGTCGGCGACCACGAGGAGACCTTCCCGTGCGGCATCTGCCGGCAGGCGCTTTCGGAGTTCACCGACGGTTCGATGCTGGTGATCACCGCGCCGGACCGCGTGCACCGGCTCGACGAGCTCCTGCCGTTCATCTTCCGGCTCGAGCACGGGGCGGAGGAATAGGATAGAAAGGAACGCGCATGAACCTCATCGTTGCGGTTGACAACAATTGGGGCATCGGCCGGGACAACAAGCTCCTCGCTTCGATCCCGGGCGACCTCGCGTATTTCAAAGAGAAGACGACCGGCAAGGTCGTCGTGATGGGGCGGAAGACCCTCGAGAGCCTGCCAAACCGGCGGGGCCTGCCGCGGCGCACCAACATCGTCCTGACCCGCCAGGCGGACTACCAGGCGGAGCGGTGCATCGTGGTGCACGACGAGGCGGAGCTCGCCGCGGAGCTTTCCAAGTACGCTTCGGACGACATCTTCTTTATCGGCGGGGAGAGCATCTACCGCAGGTATTACGGGCTCTGCGACCGGCTTTACATCACCAAGATGTACGCCGACCTCGGCGCGGACGCGTTCATGGTCGACGTCGACCGGCTGGACGGGTTCGAGGTCCTGTTCGCGAGCGAAATGCATTGCGAGAACGGCGTCGAGTATCAATTTTTCATCTACGGGAGAAAGACAGATGGATCAGATCGAACGGATCAGGAAATTTGAAGACATCCTCGACCGGCTGAACGTCACGAGCGCGGAACTCGCGCAGGCGCTCGAGCGGGCGGAGGTGTTGTCGGACGAATTCGTCGAGTTCTGCGATTATTACGGGAGCGAAGTCTGGTTTGCGGACTACGATGACGACAGCGCGGGCAAGCTGCCGGCGGACCTCAAGCGCGGCGTCCTCTCCGAGGACCTGCCGTACGACCTCATCGTCGAGATGCGCGACCACGCGGTCCGGATGCTGGAGCTCGCCGCAAAAATCGTCAAGGCGGTTTAGGCGGACGCGGCAGCGGAGAGGCGAGAGTGATGTCTGAAGGACGAGACAACGACCTGCTGATCGGCAGGAACCCCGTCATCGAGGCGCTGAAGTCCGATGCGGAGATAGAGAAGATTTATATCGCGAAGGGCGGCACCGGCTCGGTCGAGGTGATCCGGCAGCTCGCGAAGGACCGCGGCGTCCGGGTCGATTACGTCGACCGCGCGCGGCTGGATAAACTGACCGAAGGGCTGAAACACCAGGGCGTGGCCGCTGTCGTTTCGGGGTTCACGTACCAGGAACTGGACGACGTCTTTGCAAAGGCGGCGGCGTCCGGCGAGGCGCCGTTCGTCGTGATCCTGGACGAGATTGAGGACCCGCACAACCTCGGCGCGGTCATCCGGACGGCGGAGTGCGCCGGGGCGCACGGGGTCATCATCCCGAAGCGCCGCGCGTGCGGGCTGACCGGGGCGGTCGCCAAGGCGGCGGCCGGGGCGCTTGCCACGATGCCGGTGGTCCGCGTGACCAACCTCACGCGGGCGCTCGACGAGCTCAAAGAACGCGGTCTCTGGATCGCGGCCTGCGACATGGACGGCGAGACGTACTACAAAGCGGACCTCTCCGGCCCGATCGGAATCGTCGTCGGAAATGAGGGGAGCGGCATCAGCCGCCTCGTCCGCGAGCACTGCGACTTCGTCGTTTCGATTCCGCTGATGGGCAGCATCAACTCCCTCAACGCGTCCAACGCGGCGGCCGTCATCATGTATGAGGTGCGGCGCCGGCGCAGCGGCATGTGAACCGGTTCCGGTGTGATCGGACGCGGACGATGCAACCGTTCAAACAACAGCAGCCACCGGCTGCTTTTTTATTTCCGCGGCACCCGGACCGCCCGTGCTGCGCTTCCCCGGAACAGTTGGAGGCAAGTGCTTGACTTTTTTTGTTCCCGGGGCTACTTTAAACATAGAGAAATGATTTCGCGGCGGAGCGATCCGTCCGCTGCCATCGGTGAACGGGCTGTTTTTTCCCACGGAGAGTAGAAAGAGAGGTACAGCATGCTGCATGAAGTAACATTTCCATCGTACAACGAACGCGATACGGTTTATGGTTGGGTCTATGTGCCGGCGGCGGAGCCGGTCGGGATCATCCAGCTGGTCCACGGCTTCGGCGAGCACTCCCGCAGATATCTGCACATGATCGTCAAGTTCATGGACGCGGGCTTCATCGTTGCGGCGGACGACCACGTCGGGCACGGCAAGACGGCCGTCGAGAACGACTGCTGGGGCGACTGGGGCGGCAAGGGCGTCCACACGATGATGGAGGACGAGTACCGGCTCATGCAGCTGGTCAAAGAGATGTACCCGGATCTGCCGTACTGCATGTTCGGCCACAGCATGGGGTCGTTCATCGCCCGTGACTTCATCGCAAAATACGGCGACGAACTGGACGCGGTCTGCCTCTGCGGGACATCGGGAACGTTCCCGGGGCTGGCGGAAGGCACCGCTTATCTTGAGAATCTTATCGCGGAGGGCAAGGGCCTCGAGTCCGACCCGGCGGTCGGCGGCATCCTCATGGGGTGGATGTTCGCGCGGTGCCCGGAGGGCGTGACGCTCGGAAACGAGTGGATCTGCGACGATCCGTACGTCCAGAACGACCACGCAAAGGATCCGTTCGACGCGTTCACCAAGCCGACGAGCAACCGGTCCTTCCTCGACTTCTGCAAGATGATCGAAGTCATCACCGGCCCGGAGTGGGCGGCCAAGGTTCCGACCGATCTCCCGATCATGAGCATCGCGGGCGACCAGGACCCGGTCGGGCAGTTCGGACAGGGCGTCTACGAGGTGTCCAACTGGCTCTGGGAGGCGGGCTGTGATGTGCGGACCAAGCTGTACTCCGGCTACCGCCACGAGATCCACAACTACGACGAGCTCAAGGACGAGGTGGAGGAAGACATTACCGACTTCTTCTGCGAGGCGCTGCTCGTCAACGAATACGCGGAAGAAGACGACGAGTTTGAGATCGTCATCGAGGACTGATAAACCATCGAGGATTGACTGAATGAAAGATTACATTGTAAGAGCGACGGCGGCGGGTGAGACAGTGCGCGCGTTCGCCGTCCGCTCTACGGATTTGGTAGCTGTCGCACGGGAAACGCATCACACGTTTCCGGTTGTTACTGCTGCGCTCGGCAGGCTGCTTTCGGCCGGCGCCATGATGGGCGCGATGATGAAGGGCGACAGGGACATCCTGACGCTACAGATTAAAGGAGACGGTCCGATCGGGCAGCTGACGGTGACGGCGGACAGCCACGGAAACGTCAAGGGGTTTCCGGCGAACCCGTCGGTCGACATTCCGACAAAGCGCGCCGGCAAACTGGACGTCGGCGGGGCGGTCGGCAACGGCTTTCTGACGGTCATCATGGACCTCGGCCTCAAGGAGCCGTATAACGGCCAGGTGGAGCTCCAGACCGGCGAGATCGGCGACGACCTCGCGTATTACTATACAGTATCGGAACAGACGCCTTCGGCCGTCGGGCTCGGGGTGATGGTCGACACGGACAGCTCGGTCAAACAGGCGGGTGGCTTCATTCTGCAGGTCATGCCGGACGCGGCGGAGGAGACGATTGCGGCGCTCGAGGCCAAAGTCGCCGGCGCGGCGCCCGTTACGACGATGATGGAGCAGGGGATGACGCCGGAGGACATTTTGCAGTACTACCTCGGCGATCTGGACCTCGTCATCCTGGAGAAGCAGCCGGTCCGATTCTACTGCGACTGTTCCAAGCACCGCGTCGCGCGTGCGCTCGCGACGATCCGCACGGAGGACCTGGACGAGATCGTCCGCGCGGGCGAAGAGGTCGAGGTCAAGTGTTACTTCTGCAACACGGCTTACAAATTCAGTATCGAAGAATTGAAAGAAATCATGGCTGCGCGGTGATCCGGGCAGCCATCGTTGAAAGGGATCTACATGTATTTTCAGAGCGAAAGAGCGAGAACGCAGACGGTGGAGCCGCTGCAGGCGGCACGGGCAGCATTCGGACTGAGCGGGCCGGCGGACGCGGTCTTTCTGACCGGGAGGCGCGACAAGGTCTTTGCGGTGACCGGGCTGCCGTTTCCGGCGCCGGTCTGCGCGCACCTGATCAATGACGCGGTGGTGGCAGACTGGCTTGCGGGGCAGGCGGGAGATGTATTGCTCGACATTGAGAACCTGGATGCGCCGGCGCCGGTGGCGGCGGCGATCCACGACGTCTGCCATCGGGTCCTGAGCAGCCCGGGACAGCTGAACGACAAAGGGGAGCTGCTCCTCGACCTCAAGTCCTATCCGGTCGGGCTGCACTATCCGATCAACCTGCTGCTCGGCGACCGGACGGGGTACCCGTATCCGCTCGTTACGACGCCAAAGAGCGTCCTCGACGCGTTCGGCCGCGGGTCGTTCCGCGCGTCCGGTCAGGAGCAGGTCCTCGCGACGCGGTACGTGCTCGCGCCAGAGGAGAACGGCGAGCCGGCGAACCGGCAGTTCTACCTGATCGAGGGCGGCCGTCAGATCTTTTATTCGCTGGACGTCGCGACCAACGTCGCGTCCGCGGAGTGCCGCCATTCGCAAAACCACACGGTCATCACCTACGTCACGGAGGACGGCCTCACCGTGCGCCGGACCATCTTTCTGCTGCCGCAGGAGGAAGGCATGCCGGGGGCGGTCGAGGCGCAGCGCGTTGAGATTACCAACAACGGCGCGGCGGCGCGGTCCCTGCGGTTCATCGGGACAGGCGTCTTCGGAATCGCGCAGCCTGGTACAGTCGCGCAGGACATCGTCTACGCGAATCTGGTCCAGGAGAGCGAGCTTCTTTACTTGGACGGTCACCCGGCCTGCCTGTCGCTCCACGCCAAACCGGCGGCGGAGGAGGGAAAACACCACTTCGCCATGCTCCTCGTGAACGGCGAGTTCATGGACGGCTTTGAGACGGACCAGGCTGCGTTCATCGGTACGGGAACGCTGGCGCGGCCGGAGATGATCCGCCGGCTCTCCAATCGGTACAGCCGCAAGATGGCGTCTTTCTTTGCGCTGGCCAAAGAGCTTACGATTGCGCCGGGCGAGACCGCCTGCGTGGACGAGTTCGTCGGGATGGCCGACCGGACCAACCCGGGCGCCAAGGATCCGGCGTTCGACACTTGCATTCGAAACCTTTATGAGAAATATAAACGGCCGGAGGCCCTCGCGGAGACGCTCGACCGCGTGAAAGCGAGCTTCCGGGCATATGCAGGATACCTCACCGCCGAAACCGGGAACCGGGACTTTGACGCCTACGTTAACGGGAACCTGCCGTTCCAGGTGCTTTATCAGACTTTCGTGTCGAGGGCGTTCGCATGGACGCAGAAATCGTACCGGGAAATCGGCTTTCGGGAGATCCAGGACCTCTTCGCGTCGATGTATTATCTCCACGCCGCGGGGCGGGACGCACAGGTCCGGACGCTGCTCGGCAACTGGATCAGCAAGGTCTTCCGGATGGGCTATGCCTATCACAACTTCACCTGGCGCGGCAAGGAGCCGGGTATGTGCTCGGACGACGCGCTCTGGCTCGTGCAGGCCGTCTACCGGTATGTCACGATGTCGGGCGACGTGGATTTCCTGCGGGAGGCGTTTCCGGTGGCGGGAACGGACGGCGCGACGCGGCCGCTGATGGAGACGCTGCACGAGATCCTCATGTACAGTGGAAAGATCTCCGTGGGCGCGCACGGCCTGCCGCTGCTCGACGTGGCGGACTGGAACGATACGCTGCGCCTCGACAAGGAGGTGCTGCAGGGGCCGGAGAAGGAAGCGCGGTACCGGGAGCAGTTGCGGGAGAGCGGGGACCCGTACGGGGTACCGTTCGAGAGCGAAGGCTGCGAGAGCGTGATGAACGCCTGCCTCCTCAAGATTGCGGCTGATGAAACAGCGGAGCTCGCAGCGATGCTGGGCCAGGATACGACCTTTGCAGAGGAAATCGCCGCCGCGACAGCGGACCGCGTGCAGCGCTTCGCGTGGAAAGACGATTACTTCGCGCGGTGCCTGATCAACGACAGCCGCCCGTACACCTATCTCGGGGCGGCCGGGGACGGTCTGTCGCTCGACCCGGCGACGGACGGCAGTTACTTCCTGAACTCTTTCAGCTGGGCCGTCCTCGCGGGCATCGCGGCGGAGGACCAGATTGCAAAGATGATCGACGTGCTGGAGCGGCACCTCCGGACCGACGCCGGCTTCAAGCTCTGCACGCTTGTCGACTTCGACAAGCTCGGCGTGGAGACCGGAACGGCGTATTATTTCCCGGGGGACCGCGAGAACTGCGGCGTGTTCAAACACGCGCAGATGATGGCGGCGGTCGCCTGCCTCCGCGCGGCGAAGTCCGTCAAGTCGGCGGACCTCGCGGAAAGACTCCGCGCCCTCGCGTTTTTCATGATCGACAAGACGTTACCGTACGGCACGATGCAGGATCCGTTCACCCTCAAGGGGAACCCGCGCTTCTGTACGCAGTACAACAACAGTGAAACCGGCGAAAACATCGGGCCGATGCTCTCGGGGACGGCCTCGTGGCTGACGCTGGCGATGTACGAATCCTTCGGATTTGCGATCCGGAACGGCGAAGTCCGTTTCGCGCCGGTTCTGCGGCCGGGCGAGGAGGAGCTGCACTATGCGGTTCGGATCGGAGCGGCGGTCCTCCGCGTGACGGTCACCGGTTCCAGAGACCGCTTTCGCCTTAGCGGAACATCAAAATGCGCGATGGACGGCGTACCGTTCGTCGGCGCAGTACCGCTGCCGGCTGCCGGCGAGCACCGGGTCACGATCGAACTGTAGACCGGAACAACGGCATGGATCGACAAATCGGAGTTGATATGATGAGAAAAGATGCAAAAAATAAAAGACTAGAATCGTTAATATCATTAGGTGTTTTAGCGATTGGTTTCGTACTAATCAGATATCCCCTGTTCAAATTGCATGGTATGATCCAATGGCCAATGACGCTTGCAATTATATGTTTAGCAGTGATTATCGTTTCGATTGTGCTAAAGGCGGCGATTACACCTTTATCAACGTCTGCTTCGTATATCATCGGATTTTTCATCGCATATATTTTTCAATCAGATGGAACAGATCCAGGTGGCTCAAGAACCAATAACTTATGGATAATCTGGACTGTGATAATAGCAGTAACAGCTATAGTTTCATCGATATATGAATTTGTCAGATCGCGAAAAACTACTCGATAAATTCCGGTTTGCAGGTGAGCAGTATGCGTGAATTGATAAACGATCCATTTTATGAATTGATAGGGAATTACGATCGGTGCATCATCGACTATTGCCTCATGGAAGATGATACGCCTTATCAGGGAAAGCGCTCGCATAAAAACGCCGTCCTGTTTGCGATGCTCAAAGTAATCGAACGGGATATCGATGGGGAACCGTTCCCTTGGAAGCTGGATATCGGGAAAGCACAGGCCCGCCAAATCGACTCGGCGGAGCTGCTGCATGTACCGGAGATCCTGCGGACAGACCGTGTCGGTCGAAGATTCTATGACTGCGGCTTACCGGACCCTTTAAAAGGAGAGCAGATACCGTATTGGTATGCTTTCTGGGAAACCCCGCATCCATCGGGATACGGACCGGATGAATTCCGCCAGGTCAATTCCGTCCTGTTCCCGGAGGGTACCGACGAGCTGGACGTATATGAGTGGACGACGGACTGGTCCAACTATTTTGACGACGGCCACGAATGGTGGGGCGCCGCGTGCTGGAGTGTGTATGACAAGCGTATGAACCGATACGTCGTCATAATGGCATCGACGACAGACTGACAGCTTCCGGTTTGGCGGCATGAATTTTTAAAATAGATATGAGTCGCGTTCTTTCACTTTCGTTACTTCTGAAATGCCAGAGGCAGGATAAGTAATTCAGTAAACTGTATGTGGGAAGATTCTTCTTTTATTGAGGCAATTAAAAAAGGCGATCTGGAGGTCATCCGACGTTTTCCGAAGTCAGATCTCCATAACCATTTTGTTTTGGGTGGCTGCAGAGAATACATATTGTCTGAAACAGGATATGCCATTAACCCAATCTCAAGTCCGATCAGCTCCATGAACGAAATGGATGCCTGGAGCTCCCGTTATGTCGGCAATCGTTTTAATAGCCCGGAAGGGCGAAAGCTGCTGATTGAAGCAACATTCATACAGGCAAAGGCAGATGGGGTAACAGTACTGGAAATCGGTGAAGACGTCTGGGGACTTGGCGCATTTTTCCATAACGATACAGAAGAATTGATTGCAGCATTTCAGGAAGCAAACGCAAGAATCGCGCCTGAGATCGAATTGCGCTTACAGATCGGTCTTTCCCGGCATTGTTCCATTGATTATCTGGAAGATTGCCTGAAACATTTCTGGGGACATAAAGAGTTTTATTCAATTGATTTATATGGTGATGAAGCGGCGCAGCCTATAGAAAGGTTTATCCCGATCTATGAAAAAGCCGCAGAAAAAGGTCTGGTGTTAAAAGCACATGTCGGAGAATGGGGAACCGCAAAGGACATCGTTATCGCTGTCAATTCGTTGCATTTACGCGAAGTGCAGCATGGTATAGCCGCAGTGCAGGACGAAAGTGTGATCGACTTCCTTGTAAAAAATAAAATTCGGCTGAATATCACGCCTACAAGTAACGTCCTCCTGGGACGAGTGCCCGATTATAAAACGCACCCGATAGGACAGCTTTACCGAAAAGGAGTAGATGTGACAATCAATTCAGACGATGTGCTGATTTTTGATTCTGATGTCTCAAAAGAGTACCTGCGATTATATCGATCAGGTTGTTTGACAGCCGAGGAATTGAACGATATTCGACGAAATGGATTAAAGAGGAAAGACTTTTAAGGTGAAAAGATGCGGCTAGACAAATTCCTGTCCGAGATGGGGGCCGGTACCCGGACCGAACTGAAAAAGAACATCCGGGCCGGCCGCGTGACGGTCGACGGCGCGGTCGTCCGGGACCCGGGCGCCAAGGTGGAGGAGACGTCCGCGGTCGTTTACTGCGGACAGCCGGTCGCGTACGAGGCCTTTGTATACTACATGCTGAACAAACCGGCCGGCGTCATCAGCGCGAGCGACGACCCGCGCGAGGCGACGGTGGTCGACCTCATCGCGGAGCAGAAGCGGAAGGACCTCTTTCCGGTCGGCCGGCTCGACCGGGACACCGAGGGGCTCCTCCTCATTACCAACGACGGGGCGCTTGCGCACCGGCTGCTCTCGCCAAAACACCATGTTGATAAGGTGTACTACGCGCGCGTGTCCGGCGCGGTCACCGAGACAGACGTTGACGCATTCCGCGCGGGGCTCCTGCTTTCGGACGGCCTCGCGTGCCTGCCGGCGGACCTCCGCGTGCTCTCGACCGGCATGGACGCGGATGGGGCGACTGTGTCCGAGGTGGAGGTCACGATCCGCGAGGGCAAGTTCCACCAGATCAAGCGGATGTTCGAAGCGGTCGGCAGGGAGGTGCTATATCTGAAGCGCCTTGCGATGGGGCCGCTCACACTGGACCCGGACCTGCCGTCCGGGGCGTACCGCAGGCTGACGCGGGCCGAAGTCGACGCGCTTTCGCACGCTCAGTCATAATCCAAACAAAAGACGCAAAAAAAGAAACCGCTGCATGTCCATGCTCCCGACCTGCAGCAGTTTCTTTTTTCATTATGGAGGCAACGGTCATCCGAGGATGACACAGACGCTAACTTCGGAAGGGGTCTCCGGGACCGGGATCAGGTTGCTGTCCGCCGGCACCCCGTTGACGGTGACGGACTTCACGCCCTTTTGGGCGCCGTCCGGGTTCTCCACGGTGATGTGGAAGACCGAGCCGCGGAAGGTCCGGTTGCACCGGAAGGACTTGACCGACGAAGGGATGCACGGGTCGATGCGGAGCCCGTCGAATTCCGGCTGAACGCCGAGGATGTACTGGCTGATGCAGGTGAACGTCCAGGCGGCCGTTCCCGTGAGCCAGCTGTTCTTGCCTTCGCCGAAGGTCGCGGCGTCCCGGCCGGCGACCATCTGGCAGTATACGTAAGGCTCGGTGCGGTGCACCTCGCCGATGTCTTCGAGGTAGATTGGGCAGGTCTTGCGGAAGACCTCGAACGCGCGGTCGCCGTGTCCGAGGACGGTCTCCGCGCACGCAATCCACGGATTGTTGTGGCAGAAGATGCCGGCGTTTTCTTTGTACCCCGGCGGGTAGGACGTGATCTCGCCGAGTTCGACGTGGTATTCGGTGTAAGCAGGCTGCAGGAGCACGATTCCGTACTTGGTATCGAGGCGTTCCTCAACGCTGCGGAGTGCAGCGGCGGCCTGTCCGGTCTCGAGACCGACGCCCGCCATGACGCACATGCCCTGCGGCTCGATGAAGATCTGGCCTTCCTTGCACTCTTTGCTCCCGACCGGGTTCCCGTACGCGTCGTATGCCCGGCGGAACCATGCGCCGTCCCAGCCGGCGTCCAGCAGGGCGGCTTCCATCGCGGCGACCTTGCCGAGGACTTCCTCCGCCTCGTCCGCCGCTCCGGCCTTGCGGAGAATGTCCGCGAATTCCTTGCCGTACTTAACGTACATGCCGCCGATGAAGACGCTCTCCGCGACCGGTCCTTCACTCGGCCCGGTGATCTGGAAGCTCTCGCCCGGGTGCTCAGAGAAGCAGTTCAGGTTGAGGCAGTCGTTCCAGTCGGCGCGGCCGATCAGCGGAAGCCGGTGTGGCCCGAGATGCGTATCGGTGTAAGCGAAGCTCTTGCGCAGGTGGTCGAGGAGCGTCGCTTTGTTTGATTCATCGTTATCGTAGGTGCACAGCTCGTCCAGAATCGAGAAGTCCCCGGTCTCCCGGAGGTACGCGGCGGTGCCGGCGATCAGCCAGAGCGGGTCGTCGTTGAATCCGCTGCCGACGGCCATGTTCCCGCGCTTGGTCAGCGGCTGGTACTGGTGGTAAGCGCTTCCGTCCGGGAACTGCGTGTTCGCGATGTCGAGGATCCGTTCGCGCGCGCGGGCCGGGATCAGGTGTACAAAGCCCAGGAGGTCCTGGCAGGAATCCCGGAAGCCCATGCCGCGGCCGAGGCCGCTTTCGTAATAGCTCGCGGACCGGCTCATGTTGAATGTGACCATGCACTGGTACTGGTTCCAGATGTTGACGAGGCGGTCCATCCGCTCTTCGCCGCTCTCCACACGATAGGTCGAGAGGAGGCCGTCCCAGTACTCGCGGAGCGCTGCAAACGCTGCGTCGAACTGCGCGTCGGTCCGGAACTTCGCGAGGAGGTCCTTCGCCGGTTTCTTGTTGATGACGCCCGGCGCCTCGAATTTGAACTCGCGGAGATTCTCGCAGTAGCCGAGCACGAAGATGCTGGATGCGGCTTCGCCCGGGGCAAGCGTAAAGGTGAGGTGATGGCTGCCGACCGGCGCCCAGCCGTGGGCGATGCTGTTGCGGCTCTCGCCTTCAAACACGGCCTGCGGGCGGTCCGGCCCGTTGTACAGGCCGACGAACGCGTCGCGGCTCGTATCGAAGCCTGCGACGTCCCGGTTGACCGCGAAGACCGCGTAGTGGTTCCGCCGCTCGCGGTATTCGGTCTTAGGGTAGATTGTCCCGTCGATGACCTCGACTTCGCCGATCGAGAAATTGCGCTGGAAGTTGGACGCGTCGTCCTGCGCGTCCCAGAGGCAGAACTCCACGTAACTGAATAAGTCGACTGTACGCGTCTCCTCAGAATCATTGCGGAGGGTGACCCGCGTCACCTCGCAGGTCTCATGCAGAGGGACGAAGACCTCCTGCGTGGCCGTGATCCCGTTCTTTGCACTCTCAAAGACAGTGTATCCGAGCCCGTGGCGGCAGCGGTAGGAGTCGAGCTCCGTCCGCACCGGCTGCCATCCCGGCGCCCAGACGGTGTCGCCGTCCTTAATATAGTAGTAGTGACCATTGCAGTCGAGCGGGCTGTTATTGTACCGGTACCGCGTCAGCCGCATGAGCTTGGCGTCCTTGTAGAAGCAGTACCCGCCGGATGTATTCGAGATCAGCCGGAAGAAATCCTGCGACCCGAGGTAATTGATCCACGGGAGCGGAGTGGCCGGCGTCGTGATTACGTATTCCTTATTCTTATCGTCAAAATAACCGTATTTCATGAAAGCTCCTTTTACGAATACGTTTTCGTAAACCTATTTGTATTATAGATGCAAACCGGGTAGTTTGTAAAGTCGAATCTGAAAAATTGTTTATTTTTTCTCAAACCGGGGGAGTTTCGCTTTGTTTTCGTAATGTTTTTTTGCACATTTTTATTTTTGTTATTGACGAAAACGTTTTAGTATTTTAAAATATAGACGCGAAAACGTATTCGTTACAAACTTTCTGAGACGGCGGAGGTGTTGAGATCAATGGTGACAATCAAGGACATCTCAAAGGCCTGCGGCGTCTCCCCGGCTACTGTTTCCAAAGCGCTTAACGGATACGATGAAATCAGCGCGGAGACAGTCGAGCTGGTCAAGCGCAAGGCGAGGGAACTTAACTACCTGCCGAACGCTGCTGCCAGACTGCTTAAGACGAATATTTCCCACAACATCGGAGTTCTGTTCGTCGATGACACCATGAGCGGTCTGACACACGAGTACTTCTCCCGCATTCTTAATAGTGTGAAGGAGGAGGCTGAGGCCCAGGGTTATGACATCACGTTCATCAGCAACAACATTGGCAAGCAAAAGATGTCATTCCTCCAGCACTGCCGTTACCGCAACTGTGACGGCGTCGTGATCGCGAGTGTGGACTTTCAGAATCCTGAGGTCCTCGAGCTGGTCCGGAGCGAGGTACCGGTCGTTACGATCGACTACTCGTTCGACAACTCGAGCTCGGTCCTGTCCGACAACGAGGAGGGCGCCTACCAACTGGCATCCTACCTGGCGGATCAGGGCCACCGGAAGATCGCGTTCATTCACGGCGAGCGCACATTGGTAACGCAGCGGCGGCTCCTGGGATTCCACCGTGCGATGAGAGACCACGGCATCCAGGTCCCGCCGGAATACCTCGCCGAGGCCAGATACCACAATGCGGAAGCGGTGAGAACGGCGACAGCGGGTCTTCTGGACCTGCCGGAGCCGCCGACGGCGATCATGTATCCTGACGACTTCGCGTTTGTCGGGGGACAGACGGAGATCCTCGAGAGAGGCCTGCGCATACCGGACGACATCAGCGTATGCGGCTACGACGGCATCAACCTCTCGGAAATCCTGAACCCACGGCTGACGACCTGGCGCCAGGACGCTGTCAGAATCGGGAAAGAATCGGTGCGCAAGCTCGTCGAGACCATCGAGGGAGAAGGCACGGGTGCAGCCGAGCAAATCATGGTGTCGGGAAAGTTTCTTATCGGTAACAGTGTCAGACGGCAGACGGCCGAATGACACAAAAAAAGTTAATTCAAGGAGGATTATCATGAAGAAAACTTTGAAGGCGTTGCTGAGTCTCGCTCTCATGGTCGCGATGGTCTTTGCTCTTGCAGCCTGCGGTGGCGGCGGCGAAGAAGGCGGCGAAGAAGGCGGCGAAGAGGCAGCAGCAGAGGGTCAGGTTCTCAACATCTGGTGCTGGAACGATGAATTCCAGAGCCGTTTCAACAAGTATTATCCAGGTGTTGCAGAGGTTGCGGAAGACAAGTCCACGACCACTCTGACCGACGGCACGATCGTTAAGTGGACGATCAACCCGAACCAGGGCAGCAACTATCAGGACA
Organism: Mogibacterium sp.; assembly: GCA_017433975.1. Classification (GTDB taxonomy): domain Bacteria; phylum Bacillota; class Clostridia; order Peptostreptococcales; family Anaerovoracaceae; genus RGIG2439. Next base: position 41,480 of record JAFRGD010000006.1, read on the forward strand.
AGCTGGACGAAGCCCTGCTGAAGCAGGCGGACGCAGCTCCAGATGAAAAGATCGACATCTTCCTCATCGAGGCTGACTACGCGTTGAAGTATGTTGACTCCGAGTATACTGAAGACGTCAAGGCTCTCGGCCTGACCGATGCAGACCTGGCAGATCAGTATCAGTACACCAAAGACATCGTCACCGATTCCAACGGCGTCCTCAAGGGCACCTCTTGGCAGGCGACACCGGGACTCTTCGCTTACAGACGTTCCATCGCGAAGGACGTTCTCGGAACCGACGATCCGGATGAAGTCCAGGCGGCTCTCTCCGATTGGGATAAGTTCAATGCTGTTGCGGAGCAGGCTCACGCAAAGGGCTACAAGATGCTCTCCGGCTATGACGATTCCTACAGAACATTCTCCAACAACGTATCCGCTCCATGGGTAACCGGCACTGAGGTTACTGTTGACCCTAACATCATGAAGTGGGTTGAGCAGACCAAGGAATTCACCGACAAGGAGTACAACAACAAGACTTCCCTGTGGGCTCCGGAATGGGCTGCTGACCAGGGTCCGGAAGGCAAGGTCTTCGGATTCTTCTACTCCACATGGGGCATCAACTTCACGCTGCTCGGCAACTCCCTTGCTGACCCAGAAGGCCCGCAGGAAGTTGGCAATGGTATCTTTGGTGACTACGCTGTTTGCTATGGCCCACAGTCCTTCTTCTGGGGCGGCACATGGATCTGCGCAGCGACCGGCACGGACAACCCGACGCTCGTCTGCGACATCATGAGACAGCTCACCTGCAACCCGGAGATCATGAAAGAGATCACGCTGAATGAGCAGGATTACACCAACACCGTTTCCGCTATGACCGAGATCGGTGCGGATCCAGAGTTCAAGTCTGACTTCCTCGGCGGACAGAACCACATCGCTCTGTTCGTAGAAGCTGCTCAGAAGATCGACATGAGCAACATCAGCCCATATGACCAGGGCTGCAACGAGAACATCCAGGCAGCATTCAAGGATTACTTCGACGGTCAGGTCGACATGGACACCGCTAAGGCGAACTTCGAGACCAAGATCAAGGAGATCTATCCGGAAATCACCGCAGTTAACTGGCCAGAATAGTCTCTGTAACGTAGCGTAATGGGGTGACTTCGGTCACCCCATTATTTCTCTCAGTATGATCTTTACAGAGGAGAACCCATGGATAAGGGAAAGAAAATCAAAGACGTCAGTTATGCGAAATACGGATACTTCTTCATCGCGCCGTTTTTCATCGCATTTCTGATCTTCCAGCTCATTCCGCTGGGACAGACCATTTACTACAGCTTTTTCGAATATTACCGCTCCGGACTCAAGATTATCGGTCCGAATCCGGTCGGTTTTGCAAACTATCAGGCCCTCGTCGAGAGCGGCTTCCTGAAATACGCCGGAAATACGATCATCATGTGGCTGATCGGTTTCGTCCCGCAGATCATCGTTTCGCTGATCCTCGCGGCTTGGTTCACGGATGTACGCCTCCGGATCAAGGGCAAACAGTTTTTCAAAGTAGTCATCTACATGCCAAACCTGATCATGGCTTCGGCATTTGCCATGCTGTTCTTCGCACTGTTCTCGGATAACGGTCCGGTCAACAGCACGCTAATATCGTTGGGAATTCTGCATCAGCCGTTCCGGTTCCTGTCGACCGTCTGGGGCACGCGCGGCCTCGTCGGGCTGATGAACTTCCTGATGTGGTTCGGAAACACGACGATTCTCCTCATGGCGGCGGTCATGGGAATCAACCCGGCGCTCTTTGAGGCGGCGGAGCTCGACGGCTGCTCACCGCGGCAGACCTTCTTCAAGATCACGCTGCCGATGATCCGGCCGATTCTGGTCTACGTTCTGATCACCTCCATGATCGGCGGACTCCAGATGTTCGACGTCCCGCAGATCCTGACCAACGCCCAGGGGTCGCCGAACCGGTCGACGATGACCCTCATCATGTTCCTCAACAACCACTTGTACAGCAAGAACTACGGAATGGCCGGAGCGGTCTCCGTCATCCTGTTCATCGTCTGTGCGATCCTTTGCCTGCTCGTCTACTTCACGCTGAACGCGGATGACGGTATGAGCCACGGCAAAAAGAAAAAGAAAGCAAGGAGGGCGTAACCATGGAAAAGAAACCATCCCATGTGAGAACAGTGATCGCCTACATCGTCCTGATCATTCTGACGTTCCTGTGCCTGTTCTTTTTCTACATCCTGATCATCAACGCGTCGAGACATCACTCCGAGATCCAGAAGGGCTTCTCGTTCCTTCCGGGAACGGCCTTCGTCCGCAACTTAAAGAACGTACTTAAGGACGCGAACATTCCGGTCGTCTCCGGTATCAAGAACAGCCTGATCGTATCGTCCCTCAGCGCTGCCATTGCGACGTATTTCTCGGCGCTGACGGCGTACGGATTGTATGCTTACAACTTTAAGCTGAAGAAACCGGCGTTCATCTTCATCATGCTGATCCTCGTCATGCCGACCCAGGTATCGGCGCTCGGCTTCATCAACTTGATCACCAAGATGAAGATGCTCAACACGCTGTACCCGCTGTTCCTGCCGTCCATCGCGGCGCCTGCGGTATTCTACTTCATGTACAGCTACATGCAGTCCAGCCTGCCGATCGAACTGGTCGAGGCGGCCCGGATCGACGGCTGCGGCGAATTCCGCACCTTCAACCGGATCGTGCTCCCGATCATGAAGCCGGCGATGGCTGTACAGGCGATCTTCGCTTTCGTATCGTCATGGAATAACTTCTTTATTCCGGCGTTGGTCATTTCGGACAACAGCAAAAAAACCCTGCCGATCCTGATCGCGTCGCTCCGCAGCGCGGACTTCCTCAAGTTCGACATGGGCAAGGTCTACATGCTGATTACAATTGCGATCGTACCGATCATCATCGTCTACATCGCGCTGTCCAAGTATATCGTCGCGGGCGTGGCACTCGGCGGCGTCAAAGAGTAGGAGGCTGAATCATGGCAGGAATTTCATTCAAAAATGTAGTAAAGACTTATGACAACGGCGTGACCGTCATCCCGGACCTCAACCTCGAAATCGAGGACAAGGAGTTCGTCGTGCTCGTCGGCCCGTCCGGCTGCGGCAAGTCGACGACCCTGCGGATGATCGCGGGCCTCGAGTCCATCTCGGAGGGCGAGCTCTACATCGGCGACCGGCTCATCAACGCCGTCCCGCCAAAGAACCGGAACATCGCGATGGTGTTCCAGAGCTACGCGCTCTACCCGCACATGAGTGTATATAAGAACATGGCGTTCGCGCTCGAGCTCGCCAAGATGCCAAAGGACGAGATCGACCGCAAGGTCAAAGAGGCCGCGGAAATCCTCGGACTGATCCCGTACCTCGACCGTAAGCCAAAGGCTTTGTCCGGCGGCCAGCGGCAGAGAGTCGCGCTGGGCCGTGCGATGGTCCGGAACCCGGAGGTCTTCCTCCTGGACGAGCCGCTGTCCAACCTGGACGCCAAGCTGAGAACCGAGATGCGGTCGCAGATCAGCAAGCTGCACAAGCAGCTGGGAACGACGTTCGTCTATGTCACGCATGACCAGACCGAGGCGATGACGATGGGCGACCGGATCTGCGTTATGAAGGACGGTATCATCCAGCAGTTCGACACACCGCAGAACCTGTACGACTATCCGTGCAACCTGTTCGTCGCGGGCTTCATCGGCTCGCCGCAGATGAACTTCATCGACGCGACGGTCGTCGAGGCGGCGGAGGGCGGCTACGCGCTCTGCTTCGGCGAGACCAAGGTGATGATCGATCGCGAGGAGCTCGCGCTGTACGTCGGCAAGACGGTGATCTGCGGTATCCGGCCGGAGGACTTCCACGCGGAGGAGCAGTTCTTCCACGGGAGCAACGTGCTCAAGGCGGAGATCGACCTCGACGAGATGATGGGCTCCGAGTCGTATCTGTACCTGAACTACGCAGGCCAGAAGCTCGTCACGAGAGTCCCGGCCCGGTACGCGAAGAGAACCGGCGAGACCATCGAACTCGCGGTCGACCTCGTGAAGGTCCACGTCTTCGACAAGGAGACCGAGCTCACCATCTGCCAGTAACGAAACCGTCGTTTCGCCGGGCAGTAAAACCGTTCAATAATAATAAAGTGCAAGATAAAACGCCGGGCTGCGGACGCTCATGATGCCTCCGCAGCCCGGCGTTTTTTGTTCATTTTTTACTCTTTTTCGACGAAAGCCGGTTCGGTTTCGCGCAGATACCATGTCGGAACCGGGTTCGTCATGTCGTCATACCAGGTCAGCACGTCGTTTGCCTGATTTAACATCGTGTTCACCGAAGCTTCTCCGAAAGGAATCGCCCAGTAGACAGAGGAGAGCGTATTGCTCGAGATATATAAAGCGAGGAGCTCCCAGAACGCCATCGGGACCGGACCGTCGAAATAACCGGTCACCATGCCGGAGGCAAATAGGGGAGATTTCTGGGCACACCAGACGATCCGGTTAAATTCTTCCCACGGATCCCCGTAGTCGTTGCGGTTGAAATCGATGATAAAAAGCTTTCCGCTCCGGTCGATCATCATGTTTCCGATATGATAGTCGCCGTGCTGGTATGTCTGAGGTCTGCCCTCCAGCAGATGCCGGTTGGCGTTGATATAGTCGATGAAGGCCTGCCCCTTGGGATATTTGATCGGGCATTCGTTGTAATTCCTGATTTTGGTGTCCATTTTGCGGTTGAAGCGGACCGCCCAGTCTTCCTGCGACGCTGGGGCCGGGATGGAGTGGATCGTGCGCAGAATCCGACCCGATTCGAGGCCATGGGCGTATTGTTCCTTTTCGGAAAGCTGTGGAATTCGAGTCTCGGCGCTTTCTCCGTCGATCCAGCTCAGGACCGAGTAAACGCCTTCCTCACAGGTGCCGAAGTCAACCGGCAGGCACATGGGGACGCCAAGGACCGCGACGCGTTGCATCATCGTGAACTCGGACCGCTTTTTATCATACTGAGTGATGTCGGAGATACGCAAAAGAAACCGTGTCCCGTTCTCATCGGTAACACGGTACTTTTTGTCATTGGACCATCCTTCAAGAATTGGTTCTCTGCTTACGAAGTTCAATTTGACCTCCCGACCGTCCCCATGACCTGGAACTTTTTATCACCGATCTCAAATTTCTTTTCTGTGACTTTTGCAGGGAGCTTGCGCGCGATGAGGTGCTCATCGGTCACGAGGATAAAGTACTGATCGTTCTCTTTGTTGACGAGGTAATACTGCTGATCCAGACTGTTCGCCAGTTTGCCGACCTCTTGGGTGCCGAACAAAGGAATGCCGCCCAGAAGCAGTGCGAACCAGCCGATGGCCTGGTCGGCGATCGTCTCGCGTTTAGTGTTTCGGATTCCGGTCAACGTCAGCCGTGTGATCTCCGCGTCGGGATACTCTTTCCTGACGATGCTTTCTTTGATTTCCAGCCTTTTGATCCTGGAAAGCCGCCTGCCATTGCCATACTGCTCCAGGTCGATCGCTTTCTTTGTCACGGACAAATCAATCGTACCGCCGTCGTCCAGAAGGTAGTCGATGCTCACATCGAGAAGTTTGGCGACCGCCTTCAGGTTCTCAATATCCGGCAAGCCGTTGTCGGTTTCCCACTTTGCAACTGCGGCTCTGGAGATTCCGATGAGTTCTGCAAGTTCCTCCTGCGTCAGACCGGTTTTCTTTCGCGCTTCCTTCAGTTTTTCTCCGAATGTCATTGTATTCACCATGCCTTTCTGTGTACATTACTGAGCTGAAAACCAGCCCTCTTTGCACTTACAGAATAGGATTTATCGCCGGAATTATCCATCGACCCGCCGTCACAACCGTGTTACTCTCCGTAACAATCACGACATTCATTGGTGTCCGGTGTTGTAAATCGGTCGATGATTCTCCAATGCTTTTTCTGCCATCTCACGCTTCCTATTTTAGCCCTACATGGTTTCAAATACAAAGCATTTTCTCCGCTTCTTGTTCGATTTGGATAGATTATTCAGTCTCTTGCTGCAGAAGGTCCATTCTCTTTTCGAAGCGGAACATTCCGTCAAAGTCATCTCCCGCAGGGGCATGTTCTTCCCCAGCATCGGGATCCTGGGGATCCGGGTGGTGGCTGTTGAAGAACTCGACGATGTGGAAGCCGCACTTATTGACGTAGAAGTGGATGTTCCTTGTCTCAAAGTAGGGGGTACAGGTCTCCCAGACCTTCGTCTCCGGATACAGCCGCTCGACTTCCTTCCAGGCGGCAAAGCCGATGCCCTTGCTGTGGACCCCCGGCGTGACGAACAGGAGCTCCAGGTGGTTGTGCTGCGTCTCTTCGTCGATCTTCAGTACCAGACCGCCGACGATCCGGCCGTCTTCCCGGATGCGGTAGGCCACGCCGCTGGCGATACTGTCTTCGATGGTTCTGCGGGAAATGATCTCACCGTCTTCCTCGCAGTGATCATCGCGCAGCCCGAATTCCTCCATCGCTCCGTACTTAAAACGCCCGTTGATTGTCGAGGATGAACTGTTCCCGGTCATCCTCGGTAAGCCTTGTCAATGTTATTCTTGCCATGATCGTTTACCTCCTTAAATAAAATGGCTCGGCAATAAAAGGCTGATTCAGCCAATTATTCCGAGCTCACTCGACATCTTATCCAACAGGCGGCCTGCAAAGCTTTCGCTCTACGATCCCCTACGCTACGGCGTACTGTCCTCCGATGACCGATATTCTGTTATGCGCTCTTAATAGAAGAGCAAATATACTTTACCATCAAATCAAGCGAAAAGCAACCTTTTCGATCTACGGTAATTGTCTATTATGCTTTCGCAAACCGGTCGGCGCTACTCCCACTCGATGGTCCCCGGCGGCTTGGACGTGATGTCGTAGGCGACGCGGTTGACGTGCGCGACCTCGTTCACGATGCGGGTGCTGATGCGGTCGAGGACGTCGAACGGGATGCGGGCCCAGTCCGCGGTCATGCCGTCGATCGAGGTGACCGCGCGGACGACGACGGTGTAGTCGTAAGTCCGCTGGTCGCCCATGACGCCGACCGAACGGATGTCCGGGAGGCAGGTGAAGTACTGCCAGATGTCGCGGTGCAGGCCGGCGCGGCGGACTTCCTCGCGGAGGATCGCGTCGGAGTCGCGCACGATGGCGAGTTTCTGCTCCGTGATCTCACCGAGCACGCGGACCGCAAGCCCCGGACCCGGGAACGGCTGGCGCCAGACCATGTCTTCCGGCAGGCCGAGCTCGATGCCGAGGGCGCGGACTTCGTCCTTAAAAAGCTTATTCAATGGCTCGATCAGCCGGAAATCCATGTCCTTCGGCAGACCGCCGACGTTGTGGTGCGACTTGATCGTCTGGGCCGTCCCGGTGCCGGACTCGATGACGTCCGTGTATAGGGTGCCCTGCGCGAGCCAACGGATGTCCGTGCCGGCGAGGAGCTTGCGCACCTCGTCGCGGAACGTGTAAATGAACTCCCGCCCGATGATCTTGCGTTTCTGCTCCGGGTCGCTCACGCCGCGGAGCTCGCCGAGGAAGCGGGCCGAAGCATCGATCTTGATGAGATTGAGGCCCATGCCGGAGAAGGTCTCCATGACGGAGTCCGCTTCGCCCTTGCGGAGCAGGCCGTGGTCGATGAACATGCAGTAGAGGTTGTCCCCGATGGCGCGGTGGAGCAGGGCGGCGACGACCGAGGAGTCCACGCCGCCGGAGAGGCCGAGCAGGACCTTGTCGCTGCCGACGGTCTCGCGGACCGCGGCAACCTGCTGCTCGACGAAGTCGTGCATGGACCAGTTGGCTTCCGCCTTGCAGATCTTGAAGACGAAGTTCCGCAGCATGTCGAGGCCGTGCTCGCTGTTCCGGACCTCCGGGTGGAACTGCACTGTATAAAAATTGCGGGCCTCGTCGCAGCTCGCGGCAAACGGACAGGTCGCGCTGTCCGCAAGCCCGCGGAAGCCCGGGGCGAGGGATGCGACCTGGTCACCGTGGCTCATCCAGACCGTCTGCTCCGGGTCCAGCCCGTCAAAAAGCGCCGACGGCTGCGTGTGGATCACCGCGCGGCCGTATTCTTTCTTATCCGACGGCCGGACCTCGCCGCCCAGCATCTGGTGCATCATCTGCATCCCGTAGCAGATGCCGAGCACCGGCAGGCCGCTGCCGTAGATCGCCGGGTCGCACATCGGCGCGCCGTCATCGTAGACGCTGTTCGGACCGCCGGAGAAGACGATGCCCCGCACGTCTCCCATCGCGAGAATGTCCGCGAGCGGCATGTTCCCGGGATGGAGCTCACTATATACGCCGAATTCGCGGATGCGCCGCGCGATGAGCTGGTTATACTGGCTCCCGAAGTCCAGCACGATGATCTTGTCCGCCATAATAATCTCCCAATCCCTCGACCAAACGGTCTTGCAAAAGTGAATAATACACATTATACTCCTTTTGTTCAGCCTTGAAAAGGCACCTTTGTGCGGCTGACCGGGGCCGCTGCAAAGGGCCTGCCGGCAGCCGGTGCTTAGCGATAAGCGAGACGGCGGCGAAGCTTGAGCTTAGCACCGCTGCGTTGCCGGCACGAGGCGCGAGCCGTACCTTTGCAGCGGTCCCGGTCAGCCACATAAGGGATGTCTTTTTTCTGCAAATGTTTTTTGATAAAAGTCATGAAAACACTTGACATTGACAAGGTGTTTGAGTATTATTATTGAGCGACTTTATGATTATTTCGTACAGAGCTGGGAAGGCCCCGCTCTGGATTTTGGTTGATATTTCAACAAAACTCGCACTTTATGATTAGGAGGAAGAGACCTTGAGAGTCAGAATCACATTGGCATGCACAGAGTGCAAGCAGAGAAACTACAATTCCACCAAGAATAAGAAGAACGACCCTGACAGAATCGAGCTCAGGAAGTACTGCAAGTTCTGCGGCAAGGAAACCGTTCACAAAGAGACAAAGTAAGTAAGGATTTTACGATGGCAAAGCAGCAAAAGACTAAGAAAGGCGGCTTGCTCGCCTATCTGCGCGGCGTAAGACAGGAACTCAAGAAAGTCGTTTGGCCGACCCGCGAGGAACTCACCTCCAACACGGTCATCGTGTTTGCGGTGTGCATTTTCTTCGCGCTCGCGTTCTGGCTGATCGACACGGGCTTCCTCGCGTTCCTCAGACACGTGCTCAAAGTCACGATCTCATAGTGGGTGACCCGGATGGCAGACAAGAATGAAACCGGCAGCACCACGCTGTCCCCGCTCGAGGGCGAGGGCCTGAGAGGTGACGGTACCGCCAAATGGTACGTCGTTCACACGTATTCAGGCTACGAGAACAAGGTCAAGAATAATATAGAAAAGATGGTCGAGCACCGCGGAATGCAGGACCTTATCCTTGAGGTCGCCATTCCGACGGAAGAACGGCTCGAGATCAAGGACGGCGTCCGCAAGATCAAGACCCGCAAACTCTTCCCGGGGTATGTTGTGATCAAGATGGTCGTCAACAATGAGACGTGGTACCTCGTCCGCAACACCGAGGGCGTGACGGGCTTCATCGGCCACGGCTCGGACCCGATTCCGCTGACCAAGGAAGAAGTCGTGCGGATGGGCGTTGAGAAGATGAAAATCGACCTGGACATCGTGCCTGGCGACACGATCCGCATCATCGGCGGCCCGTTCGAGGGCCAGATGGGTATCGTCGAGGATATCCAGCCGGAAAAACAGATCGTCAAGGCCAAGGTCTCGATGTTCGGCCGCGATACTCCTGTTGAGCTTGAGTTTTCTCAGGTCGGCAGGCTGAATTAAACAAATACCGATATAGTATCGGGGAAAGGAGAAGAAGATGGCAAAGAAAATCGATGGCTACATCAAGCTTCAGATCCCGGCAGGCGCGGCGACACCTGCACCACCGGTCGGCCCTGCACTTGGTCAGAAGAGCGTCAACATCATGCAGTTCTGCAAGGAATTCAATGCGAGAACCGCGGATCAGAGCGGAATGATCATCCCGGTCGTTATCACGGTTTATTCGGACAGATCGTTTACGTTCGTCTGCAAGACGCCGCCGGCAGCGGTTCTGATCAAAAAGGCTGCGGGACTCGAGAGCGGCTCCGGTGTTCCTAACAAGAACAAAGTCGGATCGATCACCAAGGCACAGGCAGAAGAGATCGCAAAGCTCAAGATGCCGGACCTCAATGCAGCAAGCGTAGAAGCCGCCACGAGCATGATCATGGGCACTGCGCGCAGCATGGGAATTAGAGTTATTGAAGGCTAAACAGTGGGAGGTGCAGCACACCGTATGAACCACAAGGAGGGAACAAATGCCAAAGAGAAGTAAGAGATACGCTGAGGCGATCAAGGCCTATGACAAGACCCAGGTTTACGATCTGGCCGAGGCAATCAAGAAAGTGAAAGAACTTGCAAGTGCAAAGTTCGATGAGACCGTTGAAATGCATCTCCGTCTCGGCGTAGACGGAAGACACGCGGACCAGCAGGTCAGAGGAGCTACCGTTCTGCCAAACGGCACCGGCAAAACCAAGAGAGTCCTGGTATTCTGCAAGGGCGACAAGGTAGCCGAGGCTGAGGCCGCCGGCGCGGATTACATCGGCGCGGAGGACATGGCGGACCGGATCCGCAACGAAGGCTGGTTTGACTTTGATGCAGTCGTCGCGACCCCGGACATGATGGGCATCGTCGGAAGACTGGGTAAGATTCTCGGACCGAGAGGCCTGATGCCGAACCCAAAGTCTGGTACCGTTACGATGGACGTCACCAAGGCGCTGCACGACATCAAAGCCGGTAAAGTCGAGTATCGTCTGGACAAGGCCAACATCATCCACGTCATCATCGGAAAGTGCTCCTTTACCGACGAGATGCTCGTGGAGAACGCAACCGCGCTGATCCAGGCCATCGCCAAGGCAAAGCCGGCCGCAGCAAAAGGACAGTATTTCAAGAGCATCACCGTGGCTTCTTCCATGGGCCCTGGCGTCAAGGTAAGCACCGCGTCGCTCAGCTAATCACTGTCCAACCCACAATTTAAAACGAATGCAAGCCGTAGACAGCGGGTGCCCAGAGGCTTAATTTCCCGCCGAGGTACAATATACATTATTGAACCCCGCTGTCATTGTGCCGCGGGGTTTCGTACGGATGACATTCGGAAACAATCGACCGCGAGGTCTTCATTATGGACGGCGCGCCCCCGTGCAGGCCGTTCAGGAAAGGAGAGAAAATGTCTGTAGAAGCAAAACAAGCAAAACAGGTGATCATCGATGAGATCAAGGAGCGCTTTGACAAGGCCGCTTCCGTCGTCGTCGTCGACTATCTGGGACTGACCGTTGCTGAGGCGGACGACCTGCGCTGCAGGCTCAGAGACGCCAACGTAGGATTCACGGTTTACAAGAACTCGCTCGTCAAGCGCGCCATCGAAGGCGCTCCGTACGCAGAGACCTTTGACGAGGTCCTCCACGGGTCCAGCGCATTCGCGTTCTGCGACGTAGACGCGACCGCTTCCGCGAGAATCCTCGCAAAGGCCATCAAGGATTTCAAAAAGATGGAGTTCAAGGGCGGCGTCGTCGAGGGACAGTTCTTTGACAAGAGCAAGGTTGAAGAGCTCTCGACCATTCCATCCAAGGAAGAGCTCATCGCCCGCTTCATGGGAAGCATCCAGTCGCCAGTGGCCTCGTTCGCGAGAGTCCTCAATGCGATCGTCGAGGAGCGCGGCGGCGCTCCGGCAGAGGCATAATCATCACCTCATACTGAATCAAATTGTAAGCGCCGCGCTGTGCGGCATGAAATTGTAAGAATCGAAAAAAAGGAGAATAAAAATGGCTAAGCTTACGAAAGAAGAAATTATCGAAGCTCTGAAGGAAATGACCATTCTCGAGATCAACGAGCTGGTTAAGGCCTGCGAAGCAGAATTTGGCGTATCCGCTGCTGCTGCAGTCGTCGCTGTCCCTGGTGCTGCTGCTGAGGAAGAAGTCGAAGAGAAGACTGAGTTCAACGTCATCCTCAAGGAGATCGGACAGGAAAAGATCAAGGTTATCAAGGCTGTCAGAGAAGCGACCGGCCTCGGCCTCAAAGAGGCGAAGGCTCTCGTCGACGGATGCCCTGGCCCAATCAAGGAGAACGTGGAAATCGCCGAGGCGAACGCTCTCAAGGAAGCTCTCGAGGCAGCGGGTGCTGTTGTTGAGCTTGTGTAATCCAACAGGTTATACAAATATGCAGAGGTGTCAGTAAACGACACTGACACCTCTGTTCGTCGTTATTTCTCTCGTTACTTCAAGGAGTGATAACATGCCAAAACCTGTAAAAGTCGGTAGGAAAGAACGCATGTCATACGCTAGAATCAGTGAGATCTGCGAAATGCCGAATCTCATTGAGATCCAGACGGAGTCCTTTAACTGGTTTATGAAGGAAGGCCTCGCCGAGGTTCTGGAGGACGTGTCCCCGATCAGAGACGCGACCAACACGCTGAGCCTCGAGTTTGCGGACTACAGTTTCTCCGACACCACCAAGTACACTCAGGAGGAGTGCAAGGAAAGAGACGCCACCTACGCGACGTCCCTGACCGTCAAGGCCCGCCTGATCAACAAGGAGACCGGAGAGATCAAAGAGCAGAACGTCTTCATGGGAGACTTCCCTCTGATGACCGAAAAAGGAACGTTCATATATAACGGCGCCGAGAGAGCCATCGTCACCCAGCTGGTGCGTTCTCCGGGACCGTACTTTGACGTTATCGTTGACAAATCCAATCAAAACCTCTATTCCTCCACGATCATCCCGAACCGGGGCGCGTGGCTGGAGTATGAGACAGACTCCGCCGGGGTGCTCTCCGTCAGAGTCGACAGAACCAGAAAACAGCCTATCACATCGTTCCTGAGAGCCCTCGGCCTCAGTTCGAACGAGGATATCATCAATACATTTGGTGAGGACCCGCGTCTTATGAGGACGCTGGAGAAGGACAACACCAAAAACAGCGACGACGGTGTCAAGGAGATTTACCGGAGGCTGCGCCCGGGAGACCCGCCGAACGTTGAAAACGCGAGATCGATGCTCAATTCGCTGCTCTTTGACGCGAAGCGTTACGACCTCGCAAAGGTAGGAAGGTATAAATACAACAAGAAACTCGGACTGCACAACCGGCTCGTGAACACGGTCGCCGCCGAGGACGTCATCGATCCGAACACCGGCGAGGTGCTCGTCGAGGCGGGCGGCTTCATCTCCCGTGCCATGGCGATGCAGATCGAGGATACCGGTATCCTTTCCGTAACGGTCAAGGGCAAGACCCTGGAATTCCAGGATTCGACGACCAAGGTCATCGGCAACCAGTTTGTCGACCCGACGCGCTTCGTCGACTTTGACGTCCGCCCGTACAAACTCTCGGAAAAGGTCTACTACCCGGTCCTGATGGACATCATCCAGAACGCGGAAAACGAAGACGAGATCAAGGCCGCGTTTATGACCCGCCGCTATGAGCTTTCTCCAAAGCACATCATCCTGGCGGACATCTTCGCGTCGGTCAGCTATCTGCTGAACCTCAACTTCGGTCTGGGCGAGACGGACGACATCGACCACCTCGGCAACAGACGTCTCCGCACCGTCGGTGAGCTTCTGCAGAACCACTTCCGCATCGGCTTCTCCCGCATGGAGAGAACCGTCCGCGAGAGAATGGCGACCGAGAACGCGACGCCACAGCAGCTGATCAACATCCGCCCGGTCACCGGCGCGGTCAAGGACTTCTTCGGAAGCTCCCAGCTGTCCCAGTTCATGGACCAGAACAACCCGCTCGCGGAGCTAACGCACAAGCGCAGACTGTCGGCCCTCGGCCCTGGCGGTCTCTCGAGAGAGCGCGCCGGCTTCGAGGTGCGTGACGTACACTACTCACACTACGGCAGAATGTGCCCGATCGAGACGCCGGAAGGTCCGAACATCGGACTGATCGGTTCGCTCACGACTTACGGTGTGATCAACAAGTACGGCTTCATAGAGACCCCGTACCGCAAGGTTGATAAGGAGCGCGGCGTCGTTACGGAAGAGGTCGAGTACCTCTCCGCGGACGATGAGGAGCTTATGATCATCGCGCAGGCCAACGAGCCGCTCGACGAGGAAGGTCACTTCCTCAACAATAAGGTCGCGGTCAGAGGCGCCAAGGGAGAGATCACGCTGGCGTCCAAGGACGACGTCGACTACATGGACGTCTCTCCAAAGCAGGTAGTATCCGTCGCGACGGCGATGATCCCGTTCCTCGAGAACGACGACGCGAACCGTGCGCTGATGGGCTCCAACATGCAGAGACAGGCCGTTCCGCTGCTCGTCACCGAGTCGCCGTACGTCGGCACCGGCATCGAGTACAAGGCTGCCTGTGACTCCGGTGCGGTCGTCCTCGCGAAGGAAGCCGGTATCGTCGAATACGTCGACGCGAGAACCATCAAGATCCGCAGGGACAGAGACGGCGGGCTCGACGTATATGAGATGCTCAAGTTCAAGCGTTCCAACCAGGGCACCTGCATCAACCAGCGTCCAATCGTTGACAACGGCGAACACATCGAGAAGGACGAAGTCATCGCAGACGGTCCTTCCACCAGCATGGGCGAGATCTCGCTCGGCAAGAACCTGCTCATCGGCTTCATGACGTGGGAAGGCTACAACTATGAGGACGCGATCGTTCTGAACGAGCGGCTCCTCATGGACGACGTCCTGACCTCGATCCACATCGAGAAATACGAGTGCGAAGCCAGAGACACCAAGCTCGGACCGGAGGAAATCACCCGCGACATCCCGAACGTCGGTGAGGACGCCCTCAAGGAACTCGACGAGGACGGCATCATCCGCATCGGCGCGGAGGTCAAGTCCCAGGACATCCTGGTCGGCAAGCTCACCCCAAAGAGCGAGACCGACCTCACGCCGGAAATCCGCGTACTCCGCGCGATCTTCGGTGAGAAATCCAAGGACGTCAGAGATACTTCGCTCAAGGTTCCGCACGGTGAGGAAGGCATCGTCGTCGACGTCAAGGTCTTTGACAGAGAAGGCGACGCAGAGCTGCCGCCTGGCGTGAACAAGATCGTCCGCGTCTACATCGCGACCAAGAGAAAGATCAACGTCGGCGACAAGATGGCGGGACGCCACGGTAACAAGGGCGTTATCTCGCGCATCCTTCCGGAGGAAGACATGCCGTTCAAAGAGGACGGCGAGACGCTGCAGGTCATGCTGAACCCGCTCGGCGTACCGTCCCGTATGAACGTCGGACAGGTCCTCGAGGTACACCTCGGCCTCGCCGCCAAGGCGAAGGGCTGGTACATCTCGACGCCGGTCTTCGACGGCGCGAGTGAGAAAGACGTCACGGACCTCCTCGAGGAGTGCGGCTACAGCAACACCGGCAAGCTCCGCCTGAGAGACGGCCGGACGGGCGAATTCTTCGACAACGACGTCACCGTCGGATACATGTACATGCTCAAGCTCCACCACCTGGTCGACGACAAGATTCACGCCAGATCGACCGGCCCGTACTCCCTCGTCACGCAGCAGCCGCTCGGCGGCAAGGCGCAGTTCGGCGGACAGCGGTTCGGTGAGATGGAGGTGTGGGCGCTCGAGGCATACGGCGCCGCTTACACGCTGCAGGAGATCCTGACGGTCAAGTCCGACGACATCATCGGCAGAGTCAAGACCTACGAAGCTATCGTCAAGGGTGAGAACATCCCTGAGCCGGGCATTCCGGAGTCCTTCAAGGTTCTGATCAAGGAGCTGCAGTCGCTGGCGCTCGACGTCCGCGTCATGTCCGGCGACAACACCGAGATCAAGCTCAAGGAGACGTCCGAGTACGACGAGGCGCCGACCGTGGAGAGAATGCTCTCCGAGGCAGACCGCCGGAGCGAAGCGAGACACGAGAGGGAGCGTGAGCAGAGAGCGATCAGCCACTACGACCTCAGACACAGCTTCGCGTTTGACGACGACGAGGACGACCTGCCGATCCACAACGCGTTTGAGGACGACTTCGACGAGTTCGATGAGGACTTCGAGCCGGAAGGCCCGACGGACGACGACCTTGCGATGGAGAAGGACATCGACATCGATCTGGATGTCGACCTTGAGGACTTTGACGTCGACCTCGGCGATGAGTTTGACCTCGACGACGACGCGTTCGAAGGGCTCGAGGATGAACTCGAAGGCCTCGAGGACATCATCGGCGTCGGCATTGATGAATAAGGAAGGGAGGAGAAAAGATGAGTAAAGATAACAATTACGATCTGAGACATTTTGAATCCCTCCAGATCAAACTCGCATCCAAGGAAAAGATCCTGGAGTGGTCCCACGGCGAGGTCACCAAGCCGGAGACCATCAACTACCGCACATTAAAGCCGGAGCGCGACGGACTCTTCTGCGAGCGGATCTTCGGACCGACCAAGGACTGGGTCTGCGGCTGCGGCAGATATAACAAAATCAGATACAAGGGGCTCGTCTGCCCGACCTGCGGCGTAGAGGTCACCAAGGCCAAGGTCCGCAGAGAGCGCATGGGACACATCGAACTCGTTTCCCCGGTCTCGCATATCTGGTATTTCAAGGGCATTCCGAGCAGAATCGGTCTTGTCCTCGACATGACGCCAAAGAACCTCGAGAAGGTCCTTTACTTCGCGTCCTATGTCATCACCGACCCGGGGCAGACCCCATATGAGTACAAGCAGATCATCGAGGAGACCGAGTACAACGAGGCGCGCGAGCTCTATGGCCGGACCTTCAAGGCCGGCATGGGAGCCGAGGCCATCAAGAAGCTCCTGATGGACGTGGATACGGACAAACTCGCGGAGGAACTGCGTGAGCAGCTCAAGAACGCGAGCGGTCAGAAGAAGATCCGCATCATCAAGAGACTCGAGGTCATCGAGGCGCTCAAACAGTCCGGCAACCGTCCGGAGTGGATGATCCTCGACGTCGTACCGGTCATCCCGCCGGACCTCCGTCCGATGGTCCAGCTCGACGGCGGCAGATTCGCCACGTCCGACCTCAACGACCTGTACCGCAGGGTCATCAACAGGAACAACAGATTAAAGAAACTCCTCGAGCAGGGTGCGCCGGACATCATCGTCCGCAACGAGAAGCGCATGCTGCAGGAGTCCGTCGACTCCCTGATCGACAACGGCAGACGGGGCAGAGAAGTCACCGGCGCGGCCGGCCGCAAGCTCAAGTCCCTGTCCGACATGCTCAAAGGTAAGCAGGGCAGAGTCCGTCAGAACCTGCTCGGTAAGCGTGTCGACTACTCCGGCCGTTCCGTAATCGTCGTCGGTCCGGAACTGAAGTTCTATCAGTGCGGCCTGCCGAAGACGATGGCGCTCGAGCTCTTCAAGCCTTTCATCATGAAGGAGCTCGTTTCGCAGGGAATCGCGCAGAATATCAAAAACGCCAAGACGATGGTCGAGCGCGTCCGTCCACAGGTCTGGGACGTCCTCGATTACGTCATCAAGGACCACCCGGTGCTCCTGAACCGTGCGCCGACGCTGCACAGACTCGGTATCCAGGCGTTTGAGCCGGTCCTGGTCGAAGGCAAGGCGATCAAACTGCACCCGCTCGTCTGCACCGCGTTCAACGCGGACTTCGACGGCGACCAGATGGCGGTTCACGTTCCGCTTTCGGTCGAAGCGCAGGCAGAGGCCAGATTCCTGATGCTCTCCGCCAACAACATCCTCGCGCCGAAGGACGGCTCGCCGATCACGACGCCGACGCAGGACATGATCCTGGGCAGCTACTACCTGACCCACCCGGGCAGCGAGGACCGCAGCCTGCCGAACGAAGTCGGCGACGGCAAGTGCTTCACCGACATCGACGAGATGATGATGGCGTACCGTACGGGCGTCGTCGGCATCCACGCCAAGGTCAAAGTCAGATGCTTCGCTTACGAAGGCGACCCGGGACGCATGGTCGAGTCCACCGTAGGCCGGTTCATCTTCAACCAGGGCCTCCCGCAGGACCTCGGATACGTTGACCGCAAGAAAGACCCGTATTCGCTCGAAATCGACTTCCTGTGCACCAAGAAGTCCCTCGGCGACATCATCGACCGCTGCTTCAAGCGCCACGGGAACACCGAGACGGTTCTGATGCTCGACTACGTCAAGAGCATCGGCTACCGCTACTCCACGCTTGCCGCCATCACCGTCGGCATCTCCGACATGAAGGTTCCGGAGCAAAAGGGCCAGATCGTCGCGGAGGCGGAAAAAGACGTCGACAAATACGAGGAGATGTACAAATTCGGTCTCATGTCGGATAAGGAGCGGTATGAGCGCACCATCGAGAGATGGCGTGAGGCGACCGACGAAGTCGCGAACGTCATGATGGATTCGCTCGGTACGCTGAACAGCCTGTTCATCATGGCGAACTCGGGCGCGAGAGGTAATAAGAGCCAGATCAGCCAGATCGGCGGCATGCGCGGCCTGATGGCCAACGCAACCGGCCACACGGTCGAGATCCCGGTTAAGGCAAACTTCCGTGAAGGTCTGTCGATCCTCGAATACTTCATTTCGTCCAACGGCGCCCGCAAGGGCCTCGCGGACACCGCGCTCCGTACCGCGGACTCCGGTTACCTGACGAGACGTCTGGTCGACATTTCGCACAGCGTCATCGTCACCGAGGACGACTGCGGAACGGACGAGGGCATTGAGATCAGCGCGCTCTTCGACGACGGCGTCATTGTCAACGACAAGCCGCTCTCGATCGAGACCCTCGCACCGCGTATCTCCGGCAGATTCGCCCTGCACGATGTGATCCATCCGAGGACCGGCGAGGTGCTCGTCGGCGCCAACGAGATGATCACCGACACGCAGGCGAAGGCGATCGAAGACGCCGGAATCGAAACGGTCACGATCCGTTCGATCATGACCTGCCAGTGCGCGCACGGCGTATGCGCCAAGTGCTACGGCAAAAACCTCGCCACGGGCGACCCGGTCCTGCCGGGCGAAGCCGTCGGCATCATTGCAGCCCAGTCCATCGGCGAACCTGGTACGCAGCTCACCATGAGAACGTTCCACACCGGCGGCGTCGCGGGCAGCGACATCACCCAGGGTCTTCCGAGAGTCGAAGAGCTCTTCGAGGCGCGTAAACCAAAGGGTCTCGCGGACATCTGCGAGGGCGACGGCGTGGTCATTTCGATCTCCCCGCGCGACGACAACAAGACGGAAGTCATCGTCCGCGAGGGCGAAGGCGAGGACCGCACGTACGTCATCCCTTACGGCGCGCGGCTCAACGTCGAGGTCGGCGACGAGGTCAAGACCGGCGGCCAGATCACCAAGGGCCCGCTCAACCCGCACGACGTCATGAAGCTCTGCGGCGTACAGGGCGTGTACCAGTACATGATCCGCGAGGTGCAGAAAGTTTACACCAACCAGGGCGTAGGCATCAACGACAAGCACATCGAGGTCATCGTCAGCCAGATGCTCTCCAAGTACAGAGTGGAGCGCTCCGGCGACACGGGCCTGCTTCCGGGCGGACTATACTCCAAGTCGGAGATCGAGCTGGCCAATAAGCGTACCGAGGAGAAGGGCGGCGAGCCGGCCAAGTATAAGAGGCTCCTGCTCGGTATCACCAAGGCAGCGCTCGCGACGAGTTCGTTCCTGTCAGCGGCTTCGTTCCAGGAGACGACGCGCGTCCTGACCGACGCGGCCGTCCAGGGCAAGACCGACGGACTGGAAGGCCTCAAAGAAAACGTCATGATCGGTAAACTGATTCCGGCCGGCACCGGCATGAAGCGGTACCGCAACATCAGCATCGATTACGGCGAATACGAAACCCTCATGAACATGCACCGGAACGCGCAGCCGGTTGTGAAGAACCACTCCGGCGCCATTTCGACCATCGTTCGCGATGAAGACCTCCTCGAGGTCATGCAGGAGCTCGATCCGGCGGAGGAGATCGTATCCTACGTCGACGCTTCTCAGGAAGCCGAGCTCGACATCAATGAAATTGACCCGCTGGATCTCTAAAAAACGTTGACAAATCAGCAGTTTCATTGATATAATTATCAAGTTCGAGACCGTCTCGGGGCGGAGCGATTCGCCCCGGGGCTCTTGATAAAAAATTTAGAAGAAAGGAGACAATAATGCCTACTATTAACCAATTAGTTCGCCAGGGCAGAATCAGTTCCGTCAAGAAGTCGACAGCGCCGGCGCTTGGCAAGAACATGAACACGCTTAAGAAGACCCTCAACGACGTCAACTCCCCGCAGAAGCGCGGCGTGTGCGTAGCCGTCAAGACCGTCACTCCTCAGAAGCCGAATTCAGCTCTGCGTAAGGTCGCCAGGGTTCGCCTGACCAATGGTATTGAGGTAACCGCTTACATTCCGGGTGTCGGTCACAACCTCCAGGAGCACAGCGTCGTGCTCATCAGAGGCGGCAGAGTCAAGGACCTGCCGGGTGTCAGATATCACATCGTAAGAGGCGTCCTTGACACCGCCGGCGTCGCAAACCGTGGCCAGGGCCGTTCCAAATACGGCGCGAAGAGACCGAAGGCCTCCAAGTTAGCGGCAAAGGGAAAGAAGTAAGAAGTTGATTCGGGATATTGTCTTAATATTCATATATTAAGGCCTCGCGGCGGGCGTCGGAAGTCCGTCGAGTACCCCAGGTAAAGGAGGAAGAGAAGTGCCTAGGAAAGGAAATGTACCTAAGAGAGAAGTCCTTCCTGATCCGGTTTACAACGACGTAGTTGTGGCCAAGCTCGTCAACAGCATCATGCTGGACGGCAAGAAAGGCGTTGCGCAGAGCATCGTCTACGAGGCTTTCGACCGGATCAAGGACAAGACAGGCAATGACCCGCTTGAAGTCTTCAAGCAGGCCATGGACAACATCATGCCTGTACTGGAAGTTAAAGCCAGAAGAATCGGCGGCGCCAACTATCAGGTGCCGATCGAGGTCAGACCGGACAGACGTCAGACGCTGGCGCTGCGTTGGCTGACCAAGTACACCAGAGACCGCGGTGAAAAGACCATGGCGGAGAGACTCGCCAACGAGATCATGGACGCGTCCAACAACACCGGGTCCTCGGTCAAGAAGAAAGAAGATACGCACAAGATGGCAGAGGCCAACAAGGCGTTCGCACACTTCAGATTTTAACCGCACCGCGGCAGAATCTGACCACTCAGAGAGGTTTGCAGAAAGGAGGTAAAGGATGCCTAGACAATTTTCACTACAGGACACCCGCAACATCGGGATCATGGCGCACATCGACGCCGGAAAGACAACCACAACAGAGAGAATTCTCTTCTACACGGGTAAGACGCACAAGATTGGCGAGACCCATGACGGTGCGGCGACCATGGATTACATGGCCCAGGAGCAGGAGCGCGGCATCACAATCACCTCTGCTGCGACCACGGCTCAGTGGAAACACACGAGAATTAACATCATCGACACGCCGGGACACGTGGACTTCACGGTCGAAGTCGAGCGGTCCCTGCGCGTCCTGGACGGCGCGGTCATGGTACTTTGCGCGAAGGGCGGCGTTGAGCCGCAGTCCGAGACGGTCTGGCGTCAGGCAGAGAGATATCACGTTCCGAGAATGATCTTCATCAACAAGATGGACATCCTCGGCGCGAATTTCTTCCACGTCCTCGACATGATTCACGACCGGCTCCGGGCCAACGCGGTACCGGTCCAGCTGCCGATCGGCTCCGAGGATCAGTTCATCGGCATCATCGACCTCATCACGATGAAGGCCGAGATTTACAAGGACGACCTCGGCAAGGAATTCGACGTCGTCGACATTCCGGACAACATGCGCGACGAGGCGGACGCGTGGCACGACAAGATGCTCGAGTCGGTCTCGGAGTGCGACGAGGAACTGATGATGCAGTACCTCGACGGTGAGGAAATTTCGATTGCGGACATCAAGCGTGTCATCCGCCAGGAGACGATCAAGGGCGAAATGTTCCCGGTCTTCTGCGGGTCCGCGTACCGGAACAAGGGCATCCAGATGATGCTGGACGGCGTCGTGGACTACATGCCGTCGCCGCTCGACATCCCTGCGATCAAGGGAGTCAACCCGTACACTGACAAGGAGGAGGAGAGACACTCGGACGACAACGCACCGTTCTCGGCGCTCGCGTTCAAGATCCTCGCAGACCCGTTCGTCGGCAAGCTCGCGTTCTTCCGGGTTTACTCCGGAACCGCCAATACCGGGACGCACATCTACAACGCGACCAAGGGCAAGAAGGAGCGCTTCGGCAGAATCCTGCAGATGCACGCCAACCACCGGGAGGACATCGAGCAGGTCTACTCCGGCGACATCGCCGCGGCCGTAGGCCTCAAGCAGACCACCACCGGCGATACGCTGTGCGATGAGAAGCACCCGATCATCCTCGAGTCGATGGAGTTCCCGGACCCGGTCATCGAGATCGCAATCGAGCCGAAGACCAAACTCGGTCAGGAAAAAATGGGCTTAGCCCTCGCCAAACTGGCGGAAGAGGACCCGACGTTCAAGACCTACACCAACCCTGAAACGGGCCAGACCATCATCGCCGGCATGGGCGAGCTGCACCTCGAGATCATCGTGGACCGTCTGCTCCGTGAGTTCAAGGTCGAGGCCAACGTCGGCAAGCCGCAGGTCTCTTACAAGGAAACCTTCACCAAAGCGGTCGACGTCGACCACAAATACGCCAAGCAGTCCGGCGGCCACGGCCAGTACGGACACGTCAAGATCCGGGTCTACCCGAGAGAGGCCGGCTCCGGCTTCGAGTTCAAGGACTCGGTGGTCGGCGGAGCGATTCCAAAGGAATACATTCCAAAGATCGAAGAAGGTCTGGTCGAGGCCATGCAGAACGGCCCGATCGCGGGATACCAGGTCGTCGACATCGGCATCGAGCTCTACGACGGCTCCTATCACGAGGTCGACTCGTCCGACATGGCGTTCAAGATTGCTGCTTCTCTGGCGTTCCGCGAGGCGTCCGCAAAGGCGCACCCGGTCCTGCTCGAGCCGATCTTCAAGGTCGAGGTCACGGTCCCGGAGGCCTACATGGGCGACATCATCGGCGACTTAAGCGCCCGCAGAGGCAAGATCGAAGGGTCGGAGATCAACAACGGCGCGGCCCAGATCCGCGGACAGGTTCCGCTTTCCGAGATGTTCGGCTACGCGACCGACCTGCGGTCCAAGACCCAGGGCAGAGGCGTCTATGTCATGCAGTTCGACCACTTTGACAGGCTGCCGGACAACCTGATGGACAAAGTCCGCAAATAATTCAAACATTATTTAACCAAATTACAAACATAACCATTAAACCAAGTATAATTTCAACTGTTTTAGGAGGGAAATTATGGCAAAGCAAAAGTACGAAAGGACGAAACCGCATATCAATATCGGTACGATCGGTCACGTAGACCACGGTAAGACTACTCTGACTGCAGCGATCACTTATACCCTGAACTCCCGTCTCGGTCTCGGCGAACAGGTAGCATTCGACGAAATCGATAAGGCGCCGGAAGAAAAGGAAAGAAGTATC
>JAFRGD010000007.1 GCA_017433975.1 Mogibacterium sp.
CAACATCGCTAACAGTACTGCCAGAGTTACAGGCAGCACTACGCTTCGCAGAAAGATCTTCATTCTGCGCATGTTTCCTCCTTAAATCAATCATTAGTCTCATTTGTGGGCTAAACAAAATAGGACTAAGCTTCAAAAACCCTTTATTTGCCGAGCCTTTTGAATTTAGTCCTATTATTCCATACGCATCCACTATAATATAATCATAGAAGTCATTTAATGTTTTGTATGTGAACCTTTGACTGTTAAAAGTCTGAATGGAAATAAAGAGATGCTCAAGGCTGTCCGGTCGATAATTACCGACAAACATTTCTCCAAAATTAGCATCCTTCAATACCGCGCGGAATGTATAGATGCTCTGCCTTAAGATCTCTTCCCGATGAGCAACAAACAGTAATCTGCAAGGGCTACCGTCGTTTTGCTTTTTGAACCTCTTATAATCTAAGGCAGAGATAATTGTTTTGCCGGTGCCCGTTGCGGCTACCACAAGATTCCGATTATAGCCGCGGATGGTTCTTTCCGCCTGTAGTCTGTCTAAGATTTCTTGCTGATAAGAATATGGACGAATATCTACCGTGTAGATTTCCGCGTTATTACTCCCAAAAGTCTTCTCTGCTTTCAAAGCTTGAGCAAGGCGCTCGCTCTGTCCTTCATCATAGTATTCAAACTCTTTGTCATTCCAGTAGAATTCGAATGTTGCAGTGATTTTATCGATCGTCTCAGGTAAATCTTTCTTTGTTATTTTAGTGTTCCATTCAAGACCACTGGTCAATGCGGCATTGGAAAGGTTTGAAGAACCTACATATGCAGTTGTAAATCCAGTATCCCGATAAAAAATGTAGGCTTTTGCATGAAGTCTTGTGATCTTTGTATTGTAGCTGACCTTAATCTTCGTATTAGGGAGTTTTTGTAATTCTTCTATCGCCTTAGGATCGGTCGCTCCCATGTATGAAGTCGTGATGATGCGTAGTTCACCGCCCTTTTGAGTAAATGCTCTCAGTTCATCAAAGATCAGACGCAATCCACTCCATTTAATGAAAGACACCAGCATATCAATCCGGTCACAAGATACGATCTCCTTCTTGAGCTCTGAATACATTTGCGGCTCGTGAACAGCCCCGGTAAAAAGGCTGGATTGCGCGATTGAAGTCTCAGGACGGACAACCTTTGCTTTCTCATCGATTGACCAGATGGTATTCTTTCGATCATAAAGCGCAAAAAGCTGCTCCGCGCGCTCCGCGACGGAAAGCATTTCAAAATCTTCATTAGTGCCCTCAATAATGGTACTAATGATTTGATTCGCAAGTGCAACTTGATCTTCAAGATTGCCCCCATTATCCTTGAGGTTCTCCAGGCCGCGCTCAACAACTTCAGCGACATATTTTGCCAGAACTTTCGAAGCTTCTGCTTTATCAATAGGCGCAGTCTGACTGAGCTTGTCCGATTCGGAAAGCTCATTTTCCAGCTCTTTATTAATGACTTGCTCGTACAATCCGTTTTTAAGCATTCGTCGCTCCTTTGAGGGTCGCTCTGTTTCGGTTAAATGAGATTCTCTCTTTATTATACCCCAACCTTCTCCCGCATCACACTGCCATTCTCGCCTACCCTCTCAGTCTGCCCGATTTCCTGTACAATCCGGGCCCTCTCAGCTCCCCTTCCCCCACCAAAAAAGCCGGCCGACCCGCAAAGCCTCACGGATCTGCCGACACGGCGGTCGTTTTCTGATGATCTCACAGGCCCCCAAATCTACCTTAATGATACCACATGTCGCGGATATATCATAACGTTTTCATAAATTGGGATGCGCAGCTGAGTGATTATTGTGATATAATTACTCAGACGATTGAAGGATACGGATGGTCAACCACCGACGCCATAGAGGGCGTCAACCACCTCCTATCCTTCGTCTTTTTTGCCCGGAATCTGACAAAAGAACCGTCCCCCTGTCACCTCTTGTCATATTCAGAAGAGATCCACGTTACCAAGAAGAAAATCTATCAGATTACAGTGAAAGAATCCATTATCGTCGTAATAGTTATGCGGTATATCCAGTCGAATCATGGTCTTCCTGAAAAAATCTCCGGTCAGCTTCAGGGACTGTGTTTCGGCTCTTTCCTTCTGTTCACTATCCATCTGATAAGCTGACTGAATATAGATGCGACGGTCTCCGTCATTTACGACAAAATCGATCTCGCGCTGGATCTTCTCGCCCTTTTTTCTCTCCAGAACCATTCCAACATCAACAGAGTATCCTCGCAATACCAATTCATTATAGATCATGTTCTCCATCATGTGACCCGGATCATACTGCCTGTAATTCAATCTGGCGTTTCGAAGGCCGATGTCCGTGTAATAGTATTTGCTGGGATAGTTAAAATAGGTTTTCCCCTTGATATCATATCTTCTTGCCATACTGATCAGGAACGCATCCATTGCATGTTCAAGGTATGCCGATACCAAGCCGGAGTTTACCTTTTCCCGGCGCATAGAACTTAAAGCATTTGCGATATTCGTCGGGTTTGTAAGCGAACCGATTTGAGAAGCAGTATAGTCTAAAATAGCATTTAACAAATCTTCCCGTTCCAAATGATTGCGTTCAACAATATCCCTGATATACAGTTCCTCGTACAGATGAACAAGATATTCCTTCTTATCCCGCTCTTCGGTCATTCCGGCAATACGAGGCATTCCGCCATACAGCATAAACTCATCCAGCGCAGTTCGCTTGTCTCCTCCGACAAAAGAATAGTATTCCTCAAAGTTTAAAGGGTACACGTGAATCTGCGTTGCCCTTCCGCGGAACTCCGTGGCAATATCTTTCGAAAGCATTCTTGAGTTGCTGCCTGTCACATATACATCCAGGTTTTTATATGCCTTCAACTCATTTAGCATATCATAGATCGTAATCTCAATGTCTCCGTTTGACTTGTCTTTTACCGTCTGAGTAAACTGCACTTCATCCACAAACAGGAAGAAGCGTTCATCAGAGTGTTCTTTTACAATTCTTTCAACATATTCGCAGAGCACGATTGGATCGCGGAATTTGTAATGCTTTCTCTGGTCAAGTTCCAGCCTGATAATATAATCATCTGAAACGCCATTCGCGAGAAGATATTCATAGAACAGGTCGAACAGCAAAACAGACTTTCCGCATCTTCGGATACCTGTAATGACCTTGATCTCACCATTCCACATGTTGTGGATTAACCGATTCAGATAGCGGTCTCGTTGAATCATCCTTTTCACCTCTTACTTTAGACATATTTGCCCTAAGTTTAAGGTCATTATACTGCTTTTCAACATCAATTGCAACGAGGTGACAGGAGGACGGTTCTTTTGTCATACTTCGTCCCGGATTTCAGGCGTGGTACCGGAGGCATAAAAAAATGGTACCGTACCGGATTCTACGGCCGTCGGTACCAATTGACGCGGCAAAACATGGATTGGAAGCCCTTCGGGCGTCGGAAATTGCCGGTTTGAACAAGTTTTTGGTACCGGGGCTCCTGAAATCCGGTACTGTACCAAATATTCAGGCCTCCGGTACCACGAGGGTCACGGGCAGTTTCAGAGCCTCCCCGATCGACCAAAAAGCTGACAAAAGAACCGTCCCAATGTCACCTCCCCCCCGCCACCTCCACACTTGACGCTATATCACCATGGTGATATAATCATTCTGGGAGGGAGACGCTATGAGCAGAATGATCGATCTATATCATGGTTCAACAGCCATCATTCGGCAGCCCGAACACGGATTCGGCCGAAAGTACAATGATTATGGCCTGGGATTCTACTGTACGGAAAGTGAAGCGATGGCAAAGGAATGGGCCTGCTCTTCTCTGGAAGATGGATTTGCGAATCATTACAGGCTGGACTTGGAGGATCTTCGCATCCTGAATCTGAACTGCGAAGACTATACCATTTTGAACTGGATTGCTGTACTGGTGTCGCACAGGCTGTTTCGGGTCAGGACGCCGATCGCCGGCAGAGCCAGGCGATATCTCGAGGAGCATTTCTATGTCAATGTGAACGCTTATGATGTTGTGATCGGATATCGGGCGGACGATGCTTACTATGATTTTGCGGATGCCTTCCTGAACAACGCCATCACTGTGGAACAGCTCTCCCGGGCGATGCGGCTCGGCAAACTTGGAGAACAGGTGGTCCTGAAGTCCCGGCCGGCATTCGATCGGCTTCAGTTCGCGGACTTCAGTATTGCCGAAAGCAACATCTATTACCCGAAGCGCAAAGCAAGGAACTACGACGCCGAGCTTGATTATCTTACGATACAGAAGGAAGATGCAGATGGGCTCTTCATGATCGACATCATTCGCGGGGAGGTCAAAAATGACGATGCACGCATACCACGAAATATACCTGAGCAGAGCAATGGATCGTCTGGGCGATGCCTTTGACTTTGCGATCAGAGAAGCCGGCATTCCGGGAGATGATTTTGCCCGGCTGTTCGTTCAGAGCATGATCTGCCGGAAGCTGGAAAATGGTGAACCCCGTTACCTGATCGGCAAAAGCGGTATCGAGCTGGCTGCAGAGGTCCTTGAGGAGACGGCCGGGTGGGTGGCGATCCCGGAGCCGCGCGAGTGCTACGACAGGAGTCCGGAATACTGGTGCGGATGGGCGGCCTGCTATTATCAGTGGCTGACTGCAGTCCCGTACAGAGAGGTGTTCCGGATCGCCTGCTATGATGAGATCCGCGGGATGTACGAGGTGCTGCACGAGGCGGATGTCCGGCGATTCGCGGATGCGATGGAGCAGCGGAGAAGGCTTCAGATATGGGAGACCAACCTCCGGAGGATCCGCCGCTCCGGGGGCTACTCTCAAAGCGAGCTTGCCCGGGCGAGCGGAGTCTCCCTGCGGTCCATCCAGATGTATGAACAGCGAAATAAAGATATCAATAAAGCGCAGGGAATGACCATCCTGCAGCTGGCGAGGACGCTCGGCTGCAGGATGGAGGATCTGCTGGAGCCTTAGTTCAGCTTCTCCAGCACTGCCGAAGGGGACGAACGTGACAAGAACCGTCCCAATGTCACGTTTTACACCCTCACCGGGCCATTCTCGTGCACGTAGCAGAGGCGGCCGTCGTCACCCCAGGCGACTTCGAGGTTGCACGGGACGCTCTGGGACGGGTCTGGGTGGTCTTTCCAGAGGTCGTAGAGCTTCGGGAGGAAGACCGGCCACTGACTGGCCTCGTAGTCCTCGTGCTCGGTCGCGTAGTTCGGGACGAGGCGGACATTCGGGTCCTCCTCGAGCATGCGGAGGACGAAGGCCGGCGCTCGCGATGTAAGTTGTTTTCTCAGTCATTGGCCATCTCCTCTTCCGCGACCTTGAGCATGATGGCGCACTCGATGCGCTTTCTGTGCAGCTCGCAGCCGAACTCGTAGACTTTGTTGATGTCGCCGTGTGTGTGATAGTTGTTGGCCGAACAGCCGCCGGCGCAGTAGAACTTTGCAAAGCAGTCCTTGCAGGCATCCCGGGTGTAGACGTTGTTGCCGTTCCGGAAGCTGTCGATGACGGCTTCTTCGGTGATCCCGTCCCAGACGTTGCCGACCTTCATGTCGTCGTCGCCGACAAACTGGTGGCATGGGTAGAGGTCGCCCGTCGGGGTGACCGCGAGGTACTCGGTGCCGACGCCGCAGCCGGCCACGCGCTTGTAGATGCACGGGCCGCCGGTCAGGTCGACGGTGTAGTGGTAGAACTTAAAGCCCTCGCCACGGCGGTTCCGGGCGAGCATCTCAAGGGCGAGCTTCTCGTACTGGTCCTTGAGCATCGGCAGGTCTTCGTCGTGCAGGGCGTAATCGGCGTCTGGCGCGCTCACGACCGGTTCTATGCTGGTCTCTTTGAAGCCCATGTCCGCCATGTGGATGACGTCGGCGGCGAAGTCCTTGTTGTAAGCGGTGTAGGTGCCGCGCATGTAGTAGTTCTTCTGGCCGCGGGCGTCCGCGAGCCTTTTGAACTTGTCGATGATGAGGTCGTAGGTGCCCCCGCCCCGCTTGGTGTGGCGCATGAAGTCGTGGACCTCCGGGCGGCCGTCCAGCGAAAGGACGACGTTGCCCATCTCGCGGTTGCAGAAGTCGATGACGTCGTCGTCGATCAAAAGGCCGTTCGTGGTCAGGGTGAAGTTGAACTTCTTGTCGTGCGTCTTTTCGAGCTCCCGGCCGTAGCGGACGAGTTCCTTGCAGACGTCCCAGTTGAGGAGCGGCTCGCCGCCGAAGAAGTCGACCTCCAGGTGCCGCCGGCTCCCGGATTCACGCACGAGGAAGTCGAGCGACGCCTTGCCGACCTCGAGCGGCATGATCCCGCTCTTGCCGCTGTAATCGCCCTTGCCGGCGAAACAGTAGCGGCAGTCCATGTTGCAGCCGTGCGCCACGTGCAGGCAGATGGCCTTGAGGACGGACTGCTTGATCTTGAGGTCTTTGGCAACTTCTTCGTACGGGTCTTCGTAGAACAGCTGGCCCGCCGCCTCCAGCTCCCGGATGTCGGAAAGGAGCTCGGTCACGTCCTCCCCCGTCAGCTCCGGATACCGGTCGCGCAGGACGGTCTCGATCTCCTCCGCCGTGTGGTCCTGATACAGGGCGATCGCGTCGTAAGCGACGTCGTCCACGGAGTGGACGGCGCCGCTGTTCTGGTCGATGATGATGTTGTACCCTGCCAGTTTGTATTGATGTATCATGGGTTCTCCAGTCTTTGCGCCGGGCACCGCCCGGCCGTTTGTTCCTTTATCATAAGAAAAGCGCCGCCCGAAGCAGCGCCTTCGCTCTTATGACCTGATCTTCTTACTGAGCCTTCTTCTGCTCGCACTGCTGGTTCGCAACGCTGCAGGAAGTCTTGCTGGCCGACTGGCAGGATGTCTGGCACTCGCCGCAGCCGCCGCTGACGGAAGACTTATTGAGATCTCTTGTCGTGATGGTCTTGATTCTCTTCATGGTACGTCCCTCCTGTTGTTACTCATCAAGAATATCAGATAACTCCGGGGTTGTCAATCGGTTATTCCTTCGGCTTTGCGCGCCGGATGGTGTAGTGAAATACCGCTTCGGTCTTCATATTCCGGTTGACGACGCGGATGCGGTCGAGCATCTTGCCGGCGCCTTCCGCGTTGACCTCGATGTCGGCCAATTCGCCTTCGGAGACGTCGACCATCTCCGGCTGGCCGTTGTACGGCGGCAGATCCCATTCCTTGGTGTCTGAGTTGTAGGAGCGGTGCAGGAAGCGTACCCTGCCGCGGGTGACCGCGATGGTGTAGATGACGTCGCCGCGGACGCTCGGGAGCAGGCACTCGCTCTGCTTGAGGCTCAGCTGGCCGCGAAGGTTGACGGTGCCTTTGGCCTTGCGGTAGACCAGACCGCGGTACGCGCCATCATCGTGGACGTGCTCCTTGACGATCATCACGTTGCAGTTGGCGTGGCGGATGACGTAGGACGCGGTCGTGCCGATGGTGTTGGCGTGGCTCGTCTTGGTCGAGCGCGTGATCACGATCATGCTGACCGCCATCTCCTGCGCGCACTCCATGATCCGCTGCCCCGGCTTCCCGATGGAAGTCCTCTGGATGACCTGATAGCGGTCCAAGCCCTCGGCGATCATCGCGAGCTTCTGCCGGAGCTCCTCGTGGATCTCCTGCTCGACTTCCTTGTCCGTGATGACACTGAAATTCTCATAGACCATCAACAGGATGATCTCAAATGCTTTCGGTGAAAAGGTCGCCTTGATCTGCTCGATCGCGGTCAGGCTGCGCGGCGATCCGTCGATGGGCACCAGCACTCTCTTCATTGCGTCCTCCCTGCTCGTTTCAAACGATTAACCCATATATATAGTTAGTATACATGGATTCAGACACAAAATCAACGCCTAACGGACAAAGTGATTGAGCGTCATCAGGAAATCCTGGAACAGGATGTACGCGAGCAGATAATCGTCGTCGTAGCTCACGATCACGTCGTTCTCGATGAGCCCCTCGGCTTCGAACTCGATCTTGGCCGAGCCCGCGAGGATGGCCT
The DNA here is from genome assembly GCA_017433975.1 of Mogibacterium sp. Lineage (GTDB taxonomy): Bacteria > Bacillota > Clostridia > Peptostreptococcales > Anaerovoracaceae > RGIG2439. Next base: position 8,007 of record JAFRGD010000007.1, read on the forward strand.
TCTGCACGCCGTTCAAAAGGACGCGGTAGTTGGAGCTGACGTTGGCCCTGCGGAGCGCCGGATACGAGACGATCCGGTATTCGCCGTCCGGGGTGTCCATGTAGTACTCGTCGTGCGCGGAGCCGTTGTCCTTGTAGATCGTCCCGTAGTCCTCGCCGGACATCGTGACGCGGAAGCCGCTCTTCACATCCTTCCGGTTGCCCGTGCAGGCCGCCATCTCCTCGCCGTCCGGATCGTAGATGGTGACGGAGAGCGGATCGAAGACCGCGACGCAGCGGCCGTACTCGTTGTCGTCCATGTCGCGGACGACGGCGGTCTTGCCGTAGTAATAGTAAGCGCGGAAGAGGTCGAGCGACGTCTTGGCCGTCCGGCCCTCGCGGCCGATCTCCTCGATCAGCTCCCGAAGGTCGTCGAGCATGACCGCTGACGCTTCTTTGTACGCCACGAACCCGGAGTACTTCTTCGGTGTGACCACGACGCCCTTGGTGTCGATCAGCTGTTCCAGGCGCCACTTCTGGTCTTCCGGAACGGTCAGGTTATCCAGGTTGCTGCTGGTCTCGACCACTAACCGCTCTTTTTCCTTCGCGATGAGCACGTAGTCCTTGAAGACGCCCGGCCCGAAGATCACGCAGTTCCCTCTGTGGGTGTAGTGCGAGCCGAGCCACGGCTTGCCGAGCGGCGTGTCGAGTTCGCGGAGCTTTTCATAGAGCGCCTCGACGGACAGATCCGGCAGCGCCTCGGTCTCCCGCTCGTAAGCGTTCCGCTCACGGAAGGACGAGGACCCCAGCGTATAGTGGATGCCGAACACGACGACCAGCGCGACGAACCCCATGATCATATGCCCTGTGGTCAGCGCGCTGACGCCGAAGATGATGCACAGCGCGATGACCAGTTTCCGAAGCGTATCTCTGCTCATTTTCATTTATTGTTCTCCGCTTCCTTTGCCGCCTGATCGAGCAGTTCTTCCTTGTGGTACATGATCCTGCTGTATCTTCTGAGCGCGACCATCGCGTTGACGGCCTGCTCCATGGTCGAATACGCAGGGATGCCGTGGTCGCGGAGCTTCATGATCGCCTCGCGGCACTCGTGTCCGCCCTGGCACTCCATGATGAACGGCTTGCCGAGGTTCTTGTACTGCTTGTGGATCGCGATGACGGTGTCGGTGATGGCTTCGACGTCGGTCACTGCAGTCGGGCAGACGGAGATCATGATCCCGTCGACGTTCTCATCGCGGTACGCGGTGCGGAGCGCGCCGCCGTACATGTCGGACGTCGCGGTCCCGCTGATGTCGATCGGATTGAGCGGCGAGCCGAACGGCGGCATGTACTTGCGGATGTTGGTCCGGAGCTCCGGCGAGATGTCCTTGAGCTCCTTGAGCGGATAGCCGAGGCGCTCGAAGTGGTCGCACGCGAGGAGTCCCGCGCCGCCGCCGTTGGTGATCATGACGACGTTGTCGCCTCTCAGCGGCGGGCAGTTGCCGAGCGCCAGCGAGGTGTCGAGGAATTCCATCCAGGTGTTCTCTCTCATGACGCCGGATTCTTCAAACAGCTTGTCGTATTCTTCGTTGGAGTGGCCCCGGTTCTCGGACGCCGTGTGCGCGAATGCGGCCTTGACGCCGATCTTGGAGGCGCCGACCTTGATGACCGTGATCGGCTTCTCGCACTCGAGGCAGGCTTTTTTGAACGCCTCCGGGCTGTCCAGCGCTTCGATGTAGACCGCAATGGACTTGGTGTGCGGTTCCTGATCCGCGTATTTGATCATCTCGCAGAAGTCGACGTCCGCCTTGTTGCCGAGGCCGACGAACATGCTGATCCCGAAGTGCTCCAGCTGCGATGAACCGAGCGCCGCGAGCAGGTTGGAGCCGGACTGGGAGATCAGCGCGACCGGACCCTTGTTCGGCAGGTACGGGACGAAACCACAGTTGAAATCGTGGTACGGGGTGCCGATGCCGACCAGGTTCGGGCCGATCAGCGGGAGCTCGTTCTCCCTGCAGTACATCGCGATCTCGGTCTGCAGGTCCTTATTGCCGACTTCGCCGAAGCCGGAGGACGAAACGACGGCGATCTTGACGCCCTTCTTCACGCAGTCCTTGAGGGCATCAAAGACCGCGACCGCCGGCAGCGCGACGAACGCCAGATCGACCTCGTCCGGGATGTCGTTGATGTTCTTGAACGCCTCCAGACCCGCGACCGTCTCGGCCTTAAGGTTGACCGGATAGATGATCCCCTCGTAGCCGGACCGGCGGAGCCCCTGGATGACCTTGAACCCGACCTTGGTCTCATTTCTGCTGGCACCGATGACGGCGACCGATCTCGGCTTGAACGCGTATTCCAGCCGGTCAATAACGTACTGTCTTGCCTCTTTTACTTCCATCTGCGATCTCTCCTTCTTTTGAGAACAAACCTTTAAACCCTTTAAACCCTTGAAAAATAAAGCAACGGATCCCGGTCATGCGGAGCCGGGACCCGATGAATCCTCCGGATCAGAGTTTTGCCATGTAAGCCATCGTGCGGATCAGCTGGTTGACGTAGCTCATCTCGTTGTCGTACCAGGAGACCACGCGGACTTCGAAGATGTGGGTGCCGCACTGCTGCGCCATGGTCTGGGTCGCGTCAAACAGCGAACCGTAGCTCATGCCGATGATATCCGAGGAGACGATCTCGTCCTCGGTGTAGCCGAAGCTCTCGGTGACCGCAGCCTTCATCGCGGCGTTGATGCCCTCGACGCTGACGGTGTCGGTCATGTCCTTGAGGGTCGCGTCCAGGATGGTGATGGAACCGGTCGCGACCGGGACTCTCTGCGCGGAGCCGATCATCTTGCCGGCGAGTTCCGGGATGACCAGGCCGATCGCCTGAGCCGCGCCGGTCGTGGTCGGTACGATGTTGACCGCCGCGCCTCTCGCTCTTCTGAATCTGTCCTTCGCGTCCGGAGCGTCCAGGATCTTCTGGTCGCCGGTGTACGCGTGGATGGTGGTCATGAAGCCCGTGCGGACCTCTCTGTACTCGTTGAGGGCCTTGGCCATCGGAGCGAGGCAGTTGGTCGTGCAGGACGCGCCGGAAACGATGGTGTCTTCCGCCGTCAGGGTCTCATGGTTGACGCCGTAGACGATCGTCTTGAGGTCGCTGCCGGCCGGAGCCGAGATCAGGACCTTCTTAGCGCCGGCGTCGATGTGAGCCTGGGATTTCGCCTTGGAAGTGTAGAAGCCGGTGCACTCGAGGACCATATCGATATCCAGTTCTTTCCACGGCAGGTTGACCGCGTCCTTTTCCTTGTAGATGGTGATCTCTTTTCCGTCGACGATGATCGAATTGTCGGTGTTTTCAACGGTGTGGCCCGCATAGGACCCCTGTACGCTGTCGTACTTCAGCAGATACGCGAGCATCTTCGGCGAAGCCAGATCGTTGATTGCAACGACCTCAAAATCCTCCATCTCCATGACCTTGCGGAACGCAAGTCTGCCGATCCTGCCAAATCCATTGATTGCAAGTCTGATCATAAAAATCTCCTCCCCTTTATATGAAAATATTATGGTTGTCTGTTTCAGTCCGCCGGCCGCAGCCGGCTCTATTGCCCGGTCAGTCCTCGAACGGGAACTTCACGTCGATCTGAAGCGCGTCGCGGACCTCGGTGAGTTCCTTCTGGACGGACTCGCTGACCGGTACGCCCTTGTCCTTGCGGTACTCCTTCATGATCCATTCCTTATCGCCCGCGACGTAGATGGTATCGTGGCCCGGCGCCTTGGCGGAAGCCCGCAGCTGCCGGACGATCTCGCCCGACACGCGGCCGAACGCCTCGGTGCCGAGGAACGCTTCCGGATCGATCACGATGAAGAAGTGCCCCAGGTGGTACGGCCTCGGATTGCCCTCCGCGTCGACATTCGAGATGTCCTTCATGAAGATCCCGCCTGCGAGCGCCGCGGAGAGGATCTCCACCGCCGCGCAGTATCCGTACCCCTTGTAGCCGCCGAGTTCTTCGCCGATGCCGCCGAGCGGCGCCAGCGCAGCCTGTCCGGCCCGGATCGACCTCAGCGCCTGACCGGCGTCCGTGATCGCCTTGCCGTCTCTGCCGACGACCAGTCCTTCCGGCGCTTCTTTGCCGATCCGCTCGTAGTACTCGAGCTTGCCGTTCTGCGTGATCGAAGTCGCGCAGTCGATCAGGAACGGATACTTCTCGTCGGTCGGGAGCCCGATCGTGATCGGGTTGGTCCCCATCATGTTGTCGACGCCGAACGTCGGCGCGACCGACGGCCTGGCGTTCGTCCCGGTGATGCCGATCATCCCCTGGTCGGTAGCCATCGACACCCAGTACCCGGCGATCCCATAGTGCGACGAATTGCGCACCGCGATGCAGGCGGTCCCGTACTTGCGGGCCTTTTCGATCGCCATCTCCATCGCCATATGGCTCGCAACCATGCCCATCCCGTCATTGGCATCGAGCACCGCGGTCGTCGGCGCCTCCCGGATGATATCCACCTTGGTCACCGGGTTCAGGATCCCGGCGTTGATGCGGTCGACGTAAATCGGCTTGAATCGATTGACCCCGTGGCTCTCGATCCCCCTGCGGTCGCTCTCCATCAGCACATCCGCGCAGATCCGCGCGTCCGCCTCCGGAACGCCCAGCTTCACGAAGGCCTGCACCATGAAATCCCCGATGACATCCCAGCTCACATAAGGTCTTGTTTCATTGATCTCCATAGATTCTCCTCTTGCCTGCCTGCCGGGCAGGCCCAATCTACAGCAAATTTTATCACAATTGTGAAAAAGAACCAATACAATGGACGCAAAAAGAAACACGTTGGATACGCTTAATACAACCGCTTAAGTTGTATACCTTTTGCGGCTTTCCGGACCTACGGGCGGGCTCATGGGTGGCGGATCCTCGACGCATTCCGGGTTTCCGGACAACTTAGTTGTCCGGGTAACCGGTTATGAGTCGTTTTCGGGGCGGGTTCTCGACGCATTTCGGGTTTTCGGACAACTTAGTTGTCCGGGTAACCGGTTATGAGTCGTTTTCGGGGCGGATTCTCGACGCATTTCGGGTTTCCGGACAACTTAGTTGTCCGGGTAACCGGTTATGAGTCGTTTTCGAGGCGGATTCTCGACGCATTTCGGGTTTCCGAACGGCAAAGTCGTCCGAAAACCCGGTTTGAGTCGACCCGCGGCACGGCCGGCGAGTCACGCTGCCGGGGGCCCTGCTCGACCGGACTCTACTTTTAAAGGATTGACAGGTGTGCGTGCAATTGATATAATTTTCATATAATTGTGTGCAATTCAATCGTGCGGTTTGTTTGGGGGAGAAAGGAGCCGGAAATGGCCGAGCGTTCCGGATATGAGGGGCTGAAGCTGGAGAACCAGCTGTGTTTTCCGCTGTATGCGTGTTCGAAGGAGATCATCAAGCAGTACAAGCCGTTTTTGGACAAGATTGACCTGACGTATACGCAGTACATCACGATGATGGTGCTGTGGGAGGAAAAGCAGATCGGCGTGAAGGCGCTGGGCGAGAAGCTGTATCTGGATTCGGGGACGCTGACGCCGCTGCTGAAGAAACTGGAGGCCAAGGGGTTGATCACGCGGCACCGGTCCAAAGAGGATGAGCGGAATCTCATCGTCACGATCACGGAGGCCGGCGAGGCGCTCCGGGACGAGGCGGTCGACATTCCGATGGATATGGGAAAATGCGTGGATCTGAGTCCGGACGAGGCGATGGTGCTGTACCAGCTCCTCTATTCGATTCTCGGGAAGATCAGCGCCAAGGGTGAATGATTCGCCGGCAAAACACCACAAAAGCTCCGCGCTGCCGCGGAGCTTTTTGGATGCCCGGATGGGCTATACCGTCGTGTAGTTGTCGAAGTAGCCCTGGACGAGTACGACCGGGGTCCCCTTGTCGCCCGAGCCGCTCGTGAGGTCGCACAGCGAACCGATGAGGTCTGTGAGCCTGCGCGGGGTCGTCCCCTGCGAGGACATGTCGCCGACGAGGTCGGAGGACTTCTCGGTGATGCGCTTTTCGATCGCCTCGCGGAGCTCGCGGCCCTTCAGATGCTTGAAGTCGTTGTCCGCCAGGTACTTGAGCTTGAGCTCGTTCGGCGTGCCCTCGAGGCCGGCGGTGTAGAACGGGGAAACGACCGGATCGGCCAGCTCCCAGATCTTCCCGACCGGGTCCTTGAACGCGCCGTCGCCGTAGACCATGACTTCGACGTGCTTGCCGGTCGCCTGCAGGATGCGGTCCTGGATGTCGTGGACCAGGCCGCTCGCGTCTCTCGGGAACAGCTTGACCGTGGCTTCGGTGGATTTGTTGGAGCCGAGCAGGCCGTACTTCTCGTTGTAGCCGCTCTCACCCACCGGCGCGGTCAGGATGTCGTCCAGGCCGATAACGTTTGCGCCGTGCTCGCGGAGGATGCGCTTGGTCCTCGCGCGGGTGTGGATGTCGCAGGTCAGGACGTTGTTGGTGTATTTGAGGATCTCGGTGGCGTGATTGGCGAAGAGGATCTCGACCTCCGCGTCGGTCTCAGCGATCAGCGCGCCATAATACGCGACGTAGTCCACGCCGGTGAACTGATGCTTGTTCTCACCGAACAGCTCCCGGTACTTCTCCAGCGTCAGCACATCGCTGTACGGATTGATACCGGCCTCGTCGATCTGATCCATCGTCAGCAGCGCGTTGCCGACTTCATCGCTCGGATAGCTCAGCATCAGGATGACCTTCTTCGCGCCCATCGCGATGCCCCGCAGGCAGATCGCGAAGCGGTTCCGCGAGAGGATCGGGAAGATGACGCCGATCGTCTCCCCTCCGAGCTTCGCCCGCACGTCGTCCGCGATCGCGCCGATCGTGGCGTAATTGCCCTGCGATCTCGCGACGATGGACTCGGTCACCGCGATGACATCCCGGTCGTGCAGCTCAAATCCCTCGGAAGCCGCCGCCTTCAACACGCTGTCAGTAACGATCGCAGCCAGATCATCTCCCTGGCGGATGATCGGGCACCGGATCCCCCTGGAAACCGTTCCTACTCTTCTCTCAGCCATAATCAGTCCCTCGTTTTTCTTATAGGATATTGCAAAAATCACGCAGGCCCTCGGTCTTTGTGAATCCCGACTATTTAATATATCATAAAATGGGCTTCTTCACAAGGGAAAATCCCGGAGTGTGCCCGCATTGTTCCCGGAAAGCCGGCAAAAAAACCGCAAGCAGGACCGTTCGGGTCCTGCTTATGGTTGTAAGAGGGTAAAAAAGATGTGTAATAGAAATTCACTATGTCCCATGAAGCAGTTTCGCCTGTTCTGTTTCAATGGATTAGACAACTCTAACTGCAATATAGCATACCCCCGCGGGGAGTGCAACACTTTTTTTAATATTTTTCCGACCAAAAAAACAGCCCCGGTCCCGTTGACAGTTCCGGGCGGGCCGCGCTATAGTACAATCATCCGCCGACCGGCGGTTTGACGAAAGGAATGAACGATGAGAACACACTGTGAACACGGCTTCGGGCCCTGCTGGGACGCGGAGTCGGAGATCCTGATCCTGGGGAGCTTCCCTTCCGTGAAGTCGCGGGAAGAGGGCTTTTATTACGCGCATCCGCAGAACCGCTTCTGGAAGGTCCTCGCGGCGCTCGCCTGCGAACCGGTGCCTGCTGCCGTCGAAGAAAAGAAGGCGTTCCTGAAGGCCCACCGCATCGCGCTCTACGATGTCGTGGAGAGCTGCACGATCATCGGCTCCGGCGACAGCTCGATCGAGGACGTCCGCGTGACAGACCTGACGCGGATCCTGCAGGGATCGAACGTCGGCACGCGGATCTTCGTCAACGGCGGCAAGGCCGCGGAGCTCTACCGGAAGCACCAGCAGTCAAAGCTGGGGATCGAAGCGGTGCAGCTGCCGTCGACGAGCTCGGCGAACGCGCGGTCTTCCCTGGAGACGCTCATCCGGGTCTGGCGCGAGCGGATCGGTCAGATTTCGTAATGGATGTACTGCACCTCTGTCCCGCTCTCCTGAAGGAGGCGGACCAGATCGTCCGCGTCCAGCCAGACGCTGGCGGTGTTTTCGTTCGGATGGACGGCGATCACGCCGCCGCGGAAGCGCTCATCCACGTAGACCCGCACCCGGTGCGCACTGTCGTTGAGCGCGCCGAGCGGTGAAACGGCGCCCGGCGTCAGACCGAGCAGCTCCTCCATGTATTTTTCCTGCGCGAAGGAAAGCCCCTTGGCGCCGATCTGTTCCCCGAGAAGCTTTAGGTCCATGCGCTCTTCGCCGGCGACGACGATGACGAAGAAATTCTTTTTCTTGTCCCGGAGAAAGAGGTTCTTCGCGATGTTCCCCTCCTCCGGCAGTCCGAGGGCATCGGTCTCCGCCATCGTGTAGACGGCCTCGTGCTCGATCGCGCGGTACCGGATCCCCTTCTGCGTGAGCAGTTCATAGATTTCTTTCTTCCCGTAATGCATTTTTTCCTCCCTGAAGGCCCTCCCGGAGAGGCGCCCCGACGTGATATCACCTCTATTCTACCGCAGACCGAAAGCCAGTGCCAGTCAATCTGCAGAAGTCCTTGATTTTATTATTTTTACTATGTATAATTTCTTTGTTAAAAAGGCGTAATGTGATTTTTTCAGGGGACAGAGATTCATATGAGTACGATTTCCGACAACATTCGGTCGCTTCGGAAGCAGTATTTCCTTACGCAGGAACAGCTCGGAGAAATTGCCGGCGTGTCCGACAAGGCTGTTTCCACGTGGGAAAACGGTGTCGCGGAACCCAGGATGGGCGCCGTGCGGCGGATGGCCGACCACTTCAACATCAACATTTCGGATATTCTCGACGGACCGGCGGACGCGCATCAAGACGGGCTGAACGCGTCGGCTTCTCTGCTCGCCAGGGAGATCCTGGCGGACGGGGAGCTTAAGAAAGCCGTATCGTGCCTGCAGCACAGGCCGGAGCTGATCGAATCCGTTCTGAAGCTGAGCGTTCTGACGCAGGAAGAGCTCGAGCTGATCAACGGCACCATGGAACGCTTCGGCAAAGGCGGCAGACGCAGGAAATAGCATACGGACCCGCTATCAGGGGTTCTTTTCGTGTGTGTCGGGATTAGACAGCACAGGCAGGCCAGGATCGAGCGGACATCATCGAAAGGAGCATATCATGCGGGCAAGCGGCATCCTCTTACCGGTCTTTTCACTCCCCTCCGAATTCGGGATCGGGGATTTTTCCCATACCGCAAAATCTTTTATCGAACGACTCGCCGCCGCGGGCCAGCAGTACTGGCAGATTCTGCCGCTGGCGCCGGCAGGCGGTTTTAATTCGCCTTATCAGCCGCTGTCGTGCGTCGCGGGCGACCCGGTCTACATCAGCCCGTCCGTCCTGCTCCGGAAGGGCCTGCTGACGGAAGAGGACCTTTCAGCATGGACGGCGCTGTCGACCGAGATGCCGGCGGACAAGATCTGCTACGAGGCGCTCCTGCCGTTCCGCAAGGAGCTCCTGCGGAAGGCCTTCTCGCGGTTCGAGGAGACGCCGGCGTACCGGAAGTACTGCCGGGACAACGCGGACTGGCTGCAGGACTACGCCCTCTTCACCGCCCTTCGGGCGCACTTCGGCGGGATCAGCTGGAGCGACTGGCCGGAAGAACTGCGGCACCGGAAGCCGGAAGCACTGGCTTCGTGGCGGGAGAAGCTGGCGGAGGAGATCCGGCTGGAGCTGTGGATCCAGTATGAGTTCCGCTGTGAGTGGCAGGAGATCCTCTCCTGCGCGCACGAAAACGGTGTCCGCATCATCGGCGACATCCCGATCTACGCCTCCTTCGACAGCGCGGAGTGCTGGACGCACCCGGAGCTCTTCAAGCTCCGCAAGGACCTCCGGCCGCTGGCGGTCTCAGGATGTCCGCCGGACGACTTCGCGCCGGAGGGCCAGCGCTGGGGCAATCCGCTGTACAACTGGCGCGAACACGAGCGCACGGGCTTCCGGTGGTGGATCGAACGGCTGCGCAGGAACTTCGAGCTCTACGACATGATCCGGCTGGATCATATGCGGGGATTTGAGTCGTACTATTCCATCCCCGCCGAGGACCCGACCGCGATGAACGGCCGCTGGATCAAAGGGCCCGGTATGAAGTTCTTTAAGGCCGTCCGGGAAGCGCTGGGCGACTGCCGCTTCATCGCCGAAGACCTGGGCCTCATCACGCCGGAGGTCCGCAAGCTGATCAAGCGGACCGGGCTTCCGGGGATGAAGGTGCTGCAGTTCGCCTTCGACGGAGACCCGGACAATCCGTATCTCCCGGAGAACTACACCGAGAACTGCGTCGTCTACACCGGCACGCACGACAACGACACGACGCGCGGGTGGTACAAGAGCCTCTCCGAGGAAGCGCGCCAGCAGATCACGAGGTACCTGCGGTCGAGCCGCAGCCCGGGGATCAGCGAAACCCAGGCGAGCCTCCGCGCCCCGCTCTTCAGCGGTCGGTCCGCCTGTGAGCTCCTCGTCATGCTGGCGATGCAGTCCCGGGCCGACCTCTGCATCATCCCGATCCAGGATTACCTCCTGCTGGATTCGGAGGCCCGCGTCAACACGCCGGGCACCATCTCGGACAACTGGGAATGGCGGATGGCAAAGGATGCCTTCACACCGGAGCTCGCGGAGTACATCCGCAGGCTGACGAGCTCCTCCGGCAGGATGCAGCCGCAAATCTGACAATAAAAGTACCCGGCGAAGTCTTCCCGGGTACTCTCTATTTTCGGCTATACTCCGAATTCCTTCTTAATGATCATGGTCACACCGGATTTGGTGATTCTGACATTGACGTCGTCAGACAGTATCCGGAAGCTGAAGCACAACGTGGCGCATGGTGATGTCCTTAACGACGCCCGCAGTACCGTCTTCCAATTCGATGCGGTTGCCGATCTCAAACGGATTGAACATGCTGATCATAAAGCCGGCGACGACGTCCTTGATGATATCCTGACAGGTATAGACCAGCAGTACCATGAGCAATTTGTTTAATCCGCTGTTTTCAAACATATGGGTATTCCCTAGCCCTGCATCATCTTGACGCCTTCGCGCTGCACCAGTTCAAACCGCTCCGCCGCTTCCGCCGCGTTTGCACCCTTGACCATCACGTAGAGCTTGATCTTCGGCTCGGTGCCGGACGGGCGGATGATCGCCGAATTGCCGTCCTCGAGCTCGTAGTACAGCACGTTGCTCTGCGGCAGCCCGGTCGGCTCCGTTTCGCCGGTCCTGAGATCCGTGATGACGCCGGTGAGATAATCGCGGACGCGGACGACCGGCAGACCGATCTCCGCCGGCGCGGAAGCCCGAAGGCCCTCCATGAGCTTCGCCATCCGTTCACCCGCGTCGAAGCCCCCGAACGCGACCGACGTGCTCTTTTCCTTGTAGTAGCCGTACTTCTCATACAGCGACTGCATCGCCTCGTAGAGGTTCATGCCCTTGCTGTTGTAGTAGCAGGCCATCTCCGCGATCAGCATGGAAGCGACGACCGCATCTTTGTCCCTCGCGTACGTCCCCGCGAGGAAGCCGATGCTCTCCTCGAATCCGAAGATGAACGTGTGCTCGCCCGTCGCCAGGAACTCCTTGATCTTCTCGCCGATGAACTTGAACCCGGTGAGGGTCTCGATCATCGTGACGCCGTTGTCGGCGCAGACTTTATTGGCCATCGTCGTGGAGACGATGCTCTTGATCGCCGCCGCGTTCGCCGGCAGCGCGCCCATCTCTCTCCTCGCGGTGATCAGGTAATCCAGCAGGAGGACGCCGATCTGGTTGCCGGTGAGGGTCTCATAACCGTCCTCCGTCTTGACCGCGATGCCGCAGCGGTCGCCGTCCGGGTCCGTTCCGATGATGAGCTCGGTATCCCATTTCTTCGCGTACTCGATCGCCAGCTCGAAGCCCTCGACGTTCTCCGGGTTCGGCGATTTGACCGTCGGGAACTTGCCATCAACGACCATCTGCTCCGGCACGGTGAGGACGTGCTTCATGCCGAGGCGCTTCAGGACCTCCGGCACGAGCTTGTAGCCGGTCCCGTGGAACGGCGTGTAGAGGATCTCGAAAGTTTCCGGGGCCGCGTCGACGTAACGCTTGCCGACGGACTGCGCCAGCACGTTCTCGAGGTACTTCTCGTCCATCTCCTCGCCGATCAGCGTGATCAGGCCGGCTTCACAGGCCTCCTCGTACGGCATGGTCCGGACATCGTCAAAGATGTCGATCCGGGCCATCGACTGGGCGACCTCCGCCGCGTGCTCCGGCGGGAGCTGCGCGCCGTCGGACCAGTACGCCTTGTAGCCGTTGTATTCTTTGGTGTTGTGGCTTGCCGTGATGTTGATCCCGGCGATCGAACCGGTCTCCCGGAGTCCGAAGGACAGCTCCGGCGTCGGTCTCAGCGCGTCAAAGAGGTTGACGTGGATGCCGTTCGCCGCGAGGACGCAGGCAGCCTCCACCGCGTATTCCCGCGCGTGATTGCGGCAGTCATGGGCGATGGTCACGCCGCTGCCGACCTCTTCGCCGCAGGTGTTGATCAGATTCGCGAGTCCCTGCGTCGCGTAGCGGACCGTGTAGACGTTCATCCCGTTCAGCCCGGCGCGCATCACGCCGCGCAGGCCGGCCGTCCCGAACTCCAGCATCCTGCTGAAGCGGCCCTCAACCTCCTTCTCATCCCCGGCGATCGCCAGAAGCTCTTCTTTGGTCTCCTGATCGACGACCGGGCTGTTCAGCCATTTTTCGTAATTGTCTCGATAACTCATCTTTCACCAGCCTTTCTGTATTCCCTTTTTCAGCGATTTCTTCATTCAGGCCTGCTCGAGCAGGTACATCCCGTCCGGCTGCACCGTCAGCGTCCCGCTGATCATCTGACCGCTGAAGACATCTCTCCAGCAGCCGTCCGTCTCGAGCAGCTTCGGCTCATCCCCGGTGTTCTCCACCGTCATCATCGCCGGCGCGGCGCCGTCTGCGTCATACCGCAGGAACGCGTACAGACCGCCCTCCGCCGCGATTGTCCGGTAACCGCCCTTCCGGTACACTTTGTGCGCCTTCCGGATCCGGATCAGCGAGCGGTACCACTCCCGGAGACCGATATCCTCGTGTCCCCACGGATAACATTGCCGGTTGAACGGATCGGCGTAGCCCTCCATCCCGGCTTCATCGCCGTAATAGATGCACGGGACGCCCGGCAGCGTCATCTGCAGCAGCGAGGCCAGCTTCATTCTGCGCACCCCGAGCGCCCGTTCGCCCTCCGAGAGGTGCGTCTCGGCCTGCTCGATCCGGGTGTGGAAATCGATCGGCAGCCGCTTGCCCGCGAGCGCCGTGATCGCGCGGATACTGTCGTGGGTCCCGAGGAGGTTCATCAGCGCGTTCACCGCCTCCGGCGGGTAGTGTTCCAGAATGGTCTCGACCTGAGCCGCCAGGACCCTGGCACTGCCGTAGCGCACGTAGTCGATCAGCGCGTCCTTGACCGGGTAGTTCATGACGGAGTCGAGTTTATCGCCTTCGAAGTAGTTCTTGCGCTCATCATAGGCGACCTTGTTGGAAGCATCCTCCCAGACTTCACCGATGATCAGCGCGTCCGGCTTCTCCTCCTTGGCCGCGCGGACGAGCTCCTCGAGGAAGTCGCTCGGGAATTCGTCCACCACATCCAGCCTCCAGCCGGAAGCGCCTTTGCGGAGCCAGTGCCGCACGATGCCGTCCGGTCCGTTGATGAATTCCCGGTAGGTCAGATCGTCCTTGTTGATCCGCGGCAGCGTGCGGATCCCCCACCACGTGTCGTAGCTCCCGTCTTCGTGGAAGCTGTACCAGTCCCGGTACGGCGACTCCGGATCCCGATAGGCCCCGCCGTCACCGTAATGGCCGTACTTGTTGAAGTAGATGGAGTCCGACCCGGTGTGCGCGAAGACGCCGTCCAGGATGATCCGCATCCCGCGCGCCTCCGCCTCCCGGCAGAGCGCGATGAAGTCCTCCTCGGTGCCGAACATCGGATCGATCGTCCGGTAATCTCCGGTATCGTACGTGTGGTTGGAATACGCCTCGAAGATCGGACTCAGATACAGGCACGTCACGCCGAGGTCTTCGAGATACGGGAGCTTCTCGCGGATGCCCGCCAGATTGCCGCCGAAGAAATCGTTGTTGTAGATCTTGCCGCGCTCCGGCAGATACTTCGGGAGCGCGCCCCAGTCTGTCCGCGTGATCTTGCCCTTCTGCTCGACCCGCTCGCCCGCGTGGCAGAACCGGTCCACGAAGATATGGTAATACACGCCGCCGCAGATCCAGTCCGGCTCCTCGTATTCGCGCCGGGTGACGGTCTCCTGCCAGCAACAGGGATCCAGCTGCAGCGTCGCCTGTCCGGTATATTCCGACCGGCCGATCCGGAGGAGGTCGTCCTCCGTCTCGACTTCAAAAGAGTACCAGTACAGCCCGCGGTCCTCGATGTCAAACCGCACCTCGTACCGCGCCAGGTCTCCCGGTACATCCGACAGGTGCATCTCGTAGTACGCCGGCAGATCGTGGCGGTCGTACCGGACCACCGCTTTCGCGCTCCGCACCGCGAGTCTCCTGTCCAGAAACAGGCGAAGCGTGAGTGCTTCGCCTGATCGCATCGTGCCTGCAGGTTCTTTGCAGGCCGTATTCATCGAGTCAAAAAATACCCTGATGTCTCTCATAAATCCCCTTAGATGTTCTCACCGTGACCGACGTAGAACGGGTGCGTGATGTAGCCGGACAGCATCCTGCAGTCGTTGATCGTCACGTTCTTATCCAGCACCGCGTAGTTGAGGCGGGCCGCCTCTCCGACCAGCACATCCTGCATGAGCACGCAGTTCTCGACGACGGCGCCCTTCTTGACGCGCACGCCGCGGAAGATGATCGAATTGCGGACTTCCCCCTCGATGACCGCGCCGTCCGCGATGATCGAGTTGGTCGCCTTCGCTTCCGAGGCGTATTTGGTCGGCGCGCTGTCCTTGACCTTGGTGATGACCGGTCTGTATTCGTTGTAGAAGAGCTCGTCCCGCATGCCGCGGTCCAGAAGCTCGAAGTTGCTCTTCATGTAGCTCGAAATGGTATCGAGGAACAGCAGTGTCTCCGGCGCTTCATACGCCATGAACTTGTAGCCTCTCTCGATCGCCTCGATCAGCACGTGGCGGCGGAAGCTCGTCTTGTTTTCCCGGATCGTATGCTCCAGCACCTCCAGAAGGTCCTGCCGCTTCAGGATGTAGGCGTTCGCCGCGATGCAGGCGCCTTCCGCAGGATCGGACGTGATGCGCACGTCGCTCACGGTCTGATCCTTCTCCACGATGAATTCAGTGGACGGGATGTCGCCAGCTTTGTTGTGCGGGTTCTTCGTGTACAGGCCCGTGATATCCGCGCCGGTGCTGATGTGGTACTCCAGCATCTTGTCGAAGTCCACATTGCCGATGTAGTTGCAGCTCGTCATGATGACGTATTCCTCCCGCATGTTGCGGATGTACGCCATGTTGGACTGCATCGCCTCCAGGCGGTTCTCATAGACGCTCTTGCGGATGTCCTCCGAAGAATACGGCGGGAGGAACGTCAGTCCGGTCGACTTGCGGTTGAGGTCCCACTCCGCGCCCGCGCGGACGTGGTTCATCAGGCTGTCGTACTTCTGCGTCGTGATGATCCCGATGTTGCGGATGCCCGCGTTGACGAGATTAGAAAGTGTGAAGTCGATCACCCGGTATCTGCCGCCGAACGGCACCGCCGCGAGCGTTCTGTGCTCGGTCAGCTTGTCCAGCGCCACGTCGTAGGAATCGGCAAAAATTAATCCAAATGCATTCATCTTCGTCCCTCCTCTATCTGTTCTCGGTGACCACTTCACCCGGCTGAACGACAGCGCCGGCGCTGATCACGACATCCTTGCCGATCACGGTCAGTTCATTCGACTCCTTGACGCCGCCGATCACCGCGCCTTCGCCGATCACCGCACCGCGGTCCACGATCGCGTACTCGATCTTCGCGCCTTTTCCGACCATGGTGCCGCTCATGATGATGCTGTCGTGGATCTCCGCCTCCGGCTCGATCAGGATGTTGTTGAAGATGACGGAGCTCATCACCTTCCCGTGAATGGCGTTACCATCTCCGCAGATCGAGTGCGTGACCTGCGCGGTCTGCCCTACATACTGCGGCGGATTGAAGGAGTGACGGTAGTAGATCCTCCAGTCCGGATCGTTGAGCCACAGATCCGGCAGGTCGCCGATCGCATCCATGTTGGTGGACCAGAAGGAGGACAGCGTACCGACGTCTCTCCAGTATCCGGTGAAGAGGTACGCGAACAGGCGGCAGCCGTCTGCCAGCATGTTCGGGATGATGTTCTTACCGAAGTCGTTCTGCGAATCCGGATCCTGCTCGTCTTCTTCCAGGTACTTGATCAGCGCGTCGGTCGAGAAGATGTAGACGCCCATGGACGCCTGCGTGCTCTTCGGGTGCTTCGGCTTCTCCGCGAACTCCGTGATGCGGCCGTCCGCGTTGGTGCTCATGATCCCGAAGCGGGAGGCCTCTTCGATCGGCACGTCGATCACGGCGATCGTCGCGTCGGCGTTGTTGTCGATGTGCTCCTGCAGCATGATTGAATAATCCATCTTGTAGATATGGTCACCGGAAAGGATCAGGACGTAATCCGGGTCATAGCGCTTAATGAAATTGATGTTCTGGTAGATCGCGTTCGCCGTGCCCTTAAACCAGTCCGCGCCGTGTGCGGCCTGATACGGCGGCAGCACGTGCAGCCCTCCGTAGCGGAGGTTCATATCCCAGGCATTTCCGTTGCCGAGATAGTCGTTCAGCTCGAGCGGCTGATACTGGGTCAGCACGCCGACGGTATCGATCCCGGAGTTGACGCAGTTCGACAGCGAGAAGTCGATGATCCGGTATCTCGCGCCGAACGGCACTGCCGGCTTGGCGATGTGCGTGGTCAGCGGCGCCAGCCTGCTGCCCTGCCCGCCGGCGAGCAGCATCGCTACACATTGTTTCTTGTTAATCATAGATATACCCCTTTCCCTCCGAAGTATTTACACCGGCGTGCCCCGGGCCGAGCCCGCAGGAATTCAACTATTTCTTTGTCCGGCTCTTGCGGGTCCCTTTACCGGCTCCGGCAGCCTTCGTGCCCTTCGCCCTGCCGGAGGCTTTTCTGCTGCGCTTCGGGAAGCGATAGCTCTGCAGGACGATGCCGGACAGCTTCGGCAGATCCAGCCGGATGTGCTGGTCGCAGCGGTTGCGCTTGCCCTCGAGGACGACGAATTCCTGCTCGGTGCGCGTTCCGGTGCCGCCGAACCTGACGTCGTCCGTGTCGATGAGCGTCTTGTAGAGATCCGCCTCCGGCACGCCGATGTCGTACCCGGCATAATCCTTGCCGGAGAGGTTCAGCACGACCACGAGCCACTCGTCTTCCGATCCCGGCACCCTGCGCGCGTACGCGTAGACGTTGTCTTGGGTGCAGTCCGGCTCGATCCAGAAGAATCCCTCCGGCAGGTTGTCACCCTGCCAAAGCGCCGGCTGCTCCAGGTAGCAGTGGTTGAGCGTACGCACGAATTCCTGCGCTTTTTTGTGCAGATCGTAATCCAGCAGGAACCAGTCGATCTCGCGCTTCTCATCCCACTCGATGAACTGACCGATCTCGTTGCCCATGAAGTTGAGCTTCTTGCCCGGATGCGTGAACATGTAGATGTAGAAGCTCCGAAGTCCCGCGAACTTCTCCTCGTACGTGCCCGGCATCTTGTCCAGGAGCGACTTCTTGCCGTGTACGACCTCGTCGTGGGAGATCGGCAGGATGAAGTTCTCGCTGAACGCATAGGTGAGCGAGAACGTCAGCTTGTGGTGCACGTGCTCCCGGAAGATCGGGTCGGTCGAGAAATACTGGAGGACATCGTTCATCCAGCCCATGTTCCACTTGAAGTTGAAGCCGAGTCCGCCGATGGCCGGCGGCATCGTGACGTTTGGCCAGGCCGTGGATTCCTCCGCGATGATCATGACCCCCGGGAAGACCGTCAGGACATCCTTGTTGAGCGTCTGCAGGAAGCGGATAGTTTCCTTGTTCTCCACACCGCCGTCCTCATTCGGCATCCACTCGCCGTCCTTGCGGTCGTAGTTGAGGTAGAGCATCGCCGCGACCGCGTCCACGCGGAGGCCGTCCGCGTGATACTGCTCGCAGTAGAAGAACGCGTTGGATACCAGGTAGCTGATGATCTCCGGCCGCCCCATGTCGAAGGCCAGCGTGCCCCAGCCCTTGTACTCCTTCCGGAGTGGATCCGTATATTCATACAGCGGATAGCCGTCGAACTCGATCAGACCGTATGGGTCCTTCGGGAAGTGCGCCGGCACCCAGTCCAAAATGACGCCGAGGCCGTTCTGATGCGCCAGGTCGATCAGATACCGGAAATCATCCGGCGTCCCATACCGGGACGTCACGCTGTACAGCCCGGTCACCTGATAGCCCCAGGAGCCGTCGAACGGATACTCCATGACCGGCAGCAACTCGATGTGCGTGTAGCCCATCTCCTTGACGTACGGGATCAGGCGGTCCGCCAGTTCCCGGTAGCTGTACGCCGAACCATCCTCCCGGTGCCGCCAGGAACCCGCGTGCACCTCGTAGATGTTGAGCGGCGTCTGATACGGATTGCGATGGTTGCGGTAATCCAGCCACGCCGCGTCCTGCCAGTCATATCCCTCTTCCATGTCCGAGATCCTGGAAGCCCGCTGGCTGTCCTTCTCCCAGACGCTTTCGGATTCGAACGCGAATGGGTCGGCCTTGTACAGCAGCTCTCCCCTGTCCGTCTCCACCACATATTTATAACGATCCCCCGCCGAAGCCGCCGGTACGGTGGCCTCCCAGATGCTGTCGTCATCCTCCAGACGAGTCATCGGATCAGCCTTCAGATCCCATCCGTTGAAATCCCCGATCACCGCGATGCTCACCGCGCGAGGCGCCCACACGCGGAACCGGTAGCCTTCCTCCGCCCTGTGCGCGCCGAAAATCTCATAGCTGCGATAATTCTGTCCCAGATGGTATAGGTATTTATGTTCCGAAATATCCTGCATCATTCAGTCCCTGCCTCCACACACTGTTGCGGCCGAAACCGCAACAATAATTTCACTATTATGATAGCGGATGTTGCTGTTTTTTTCAACGTCAAATACAAGATTTTGTAAAACGCCCGGCTCCGCGGTGCCGGGAACGACTCATAACCGGTTACCCGGACAACTAAGTCGTTCGGAAAACCGGAATGCGTCGAGAATCCGCCCCGGTAACGACTCATAACCGGTTACCCGGACAACTAAGTCGTTCGGTTTCTCAGGATAAGTCGAGAATCCGCCCCGGGAACGACTCATAACCGGTTCCCCGGGCAACTAAGTCGTTCGGTTTCTCAGGATGAGTCGAACATCCGCCCCGGGAACGACTCATAACCGGTTACTCGAACAACTAAGTCGTTCGGAAAACCGGGATGAGTCGTGTTGCCGGCGTCGGTCCAACGATTTGCTCTTTTCACAGAAATAAATGGACGAATCCGGTTTCTTGTAGTATAATACTGAGTCGAATATGTAAAACCAACACTTTACGGAGGTGACATCATGACAACCAGGTCTTTGAATATACTATATGCCACACCGGAATGCGTGCCGTTCGCGAGCTCCGGCGGCCTCGGGGAGGTCGCGGGTTCGCTGCCGAAGGCGCTCAACCGGAAGCGCAGGTCCAAAATCGACTGCCGCGTCATCCTTCCGCTCTACGCGAAGGTGCCGCAGTCTGTGCGGGACAAGATGACGTTCCTCGGGTCCGACATGGTCCGGCTCGTCTGGCGCCGCCAGTACATGGGGCTCTTTGAGTACCGCCAGGACGGCGTGACCTACTATTTCATCGACAATGAATACTACTTCAACCGCGACGCGCTGTACGGCCACTATGATGACGGCGAGCGGTTCGCGTTCTTCTCCAAGGCGATCTTCCACGCGCTGAAGATGATGCCGGACTTCCGCCCGGACATCCTGCACGCCAACGACTGGCAGACCGCGCTGGTCCCTGTCCTGCAGACCGCCGTCTACCGGCTGGAGGACCTCAAGACCGTCTACAGCGTCCACAACATCGAGTATCAGGGGTATTACGGCAAGAGCTTCAACGACGAGGTGCTCGGGCTGCCGCAGGATGCGGTGCACCTGATCGAGTGGCGAGACGGGCTCAACCTCATGAAGGGCGGCATCGAGTGCTGCAACTACTTCAGCACCGTCAGCCCGTCCTACGCGCAGGAACTCAAGGACCCGGCGTACGCGTTCGGTCTCGAGGAGATCGTCCGCAAGAATGACTTCAAGCTGGGCGGCATCCTGAACGGCATCAACCGCACGCTCTATGATCCGGAAAAGGACCCGCAGATCGCGGCGAATTACTCCGCGAAAGATCTGAGCGGCAAGGCGGTCTGCAAGCAGGCGCTGCAGGAAGAGGCCGGCCTGCCGGTCCGCGCGGACGTTCCGCTGCTCACCCTGATCTCGCGGCTGGTCCCGGCCAAGGGGCTCGACCTCGTCCGCATGGTCATGGACGACGTCCTGAACAACTTCGACGCGCAGTTCCTGCTGCTCGGCACCGGGTTCCCGGAGTACGAGGAGTTCTTCCGCGAGCTGGAGGAAAGACATCCGGACAAGGCGCGCTGCATGATCAAATTCGACCCTGCCCTGTCCCACCGCATCTACGCCGGCGGCGACATGATCCTCGTCCCTTCCAGGAGCGAGCCGTGTGGGCTGACCCAGATGATCGGCTGCCGCTACGCGAACGTCCCGATCGTCCGGGAGACCGGTGGACTCGGCGACTCGATCCACGACTGCACGCTGGGCGACGGCAACGGGTTCACCTTCCACGACTACGACGCCTCCGCGCTCTACGCAGCGATCGCGAACGCCATCAGCCGCTATCAGGACAGCGAGAACTGGCAGAAGCTCCAGCAGCACGATCTCCGGGAG
Organism: Mogibacterium sp.; assembly: GCA_017433975.1. GTDB lineage: Bacteria > Bacillota > Clostridia > Peptostreptococcales > Anaerovoracaceae > RGIG2439. The sequence goes on from JAFRGD010000007.1 coordinate 28,926, forward strand.
GACTTCGGGTGGAGCGTCTCCGCCGAGGACTACAGGCTCATGTACCTCGGCCTCTACGAATAAGCAGTAAAAAAGGGAAAGGACTATCTGTATATGACGGAACAATTCAAGAAAGAACTGGAGCTTTACCTGAAGCATACGCTTCACACCAGCTTTGAGGCGGCCTCGCCGGAACAGATGTACAAGGCAATCGCCTCTCTGGTCAACCGGGAGCTGGCAGAGAAACGAACAGCTTTCAACGAAATCAAATTTGAAGTCGAAAAGAACACGACGGGCAAGAAGAAGATCAACTACATCTGCATGGAATTCCTGATGGGTCAGTCGCTCAAGAACAACCTCTACAATCTGGGCGAGACCGATATGATCCGGGAGATCCTCGCAGAGAGAGGCATGGATCTCCAGGAGATCTACGACTGCGAGCCGGATGCCGGCCTCGGAAACGGCGGCCTCGGCAGGCTGGCGGCCTGTTTCATGGACGCGATGGCGACGATGGGCTTCGACGCCACGGGCTACTCGCTGTGCTACGACTACGGCCTCTTCCGCCAGAAGATCGTCGACGGCTGGCAGGTCGAACTGCCGGACAACTGGCTGCCGGGCGGCCGCGTCTGGCTCAACGCGAAGGAGGAAGATACCTTCTACGTCAAGTTCTACGGCGATTATAAAGAAAAGTGGACGGAAAACGGTCTGACCTACACGCTGGAGAACCCTCAGATCGTCGAGGCGGTCCCGTACGACATGTACATCTCCGGCTCCGAGAGCGACGCGGTCTGCAAGCTTCGGCTCTGGAAGGCCAAGGATTCCACGGGCTTCGACATGGCGCTCTTCAACAGCGGGGACTTCACCCGCGCCGCGCAGCAAAACAACCGCGCGGAGCTGATCACCAAGGTCCTCTACCCTGCGGACAACATCGAGGAAGGCAAGGAGCTGCGCCTCAAGCAGCAGTACTTCATGGTGTCGGCGTCGTGCCAGAACATCGTCCGCAACCAGTTCCGGCTCCACGGATCGCTGGCGAGCTTCCACGAGAAGACCGTCATCCACATCAACGATACGCATCCGGCGCTCTGCATCCCGGAGCTCATGCGCATCTTCATGGATGACTATGGCTGCACCTGGGACTACGCCTGGGAGCGCGTGGTCGGATCCGTTTCGTACACCAACCACACCGTCCTGGCCGAAGCGCTCGAAAAGTGGAATTCCGACCTCGTCCGCTCGATGATGCCGCGCGTCTACTCGATCATCGAGGAGATCAACCGCCGGTTCCGTGCGGAGATGTTCCAGCGGTTCCCTGGCGACACCGGCAAGGTCGATTACATGTCGATCCTCGGCGATAAGCAGGTCCGCATGGCCAACCTCGCCGTCGCGGGTTCCCACCGCGTCAACGGCGTCTCCGCACTGCACTCGGACATCCTCAAGGAGGACGTCTTCCACGACTTCTTCCTGGCGACGCCGGACAAGTTCACAAACGTCACCAACGGCATCGCGTACCGCAGGTGGCTCTGCCAGTCCAACCCGAAGCTCGCGGCGCTGATCGACGACTGCATCGGGCCGGAGTACCGGCTCGCCGGCGAGCGGCTGGAGGATTTCTACCGCTTCCGAAACGACAGCGGCGTCCACGCCGCCCTCGACGAGATCAAGCGGGAGAACAAAGTCAAGCTGTCCAACATGGTCGCGCGCACGCAGGGCGTCACGATCGATCCGGATTCGATCTTCATCACGCAGGCGAAGCGCCTGCACGAATATAAGCGCCAGCTCCTCAACGCGCTCCGCATCATCACGCGGTACCAGATGCTGCAGGACAACCCGAATCTGGACATGCGGCCGGAGACCTACCTCTTCGCCGCCAAGGCAGCGCCGAGCTACTTCCTCGCCAAGTACACGATCAACCTCATCTGCAAGCTGGCGGAAGAGATCGAGAAAGATCCTGTCATCTCGCGGAAGCTCAAGGTCGTCTTCCTCGAGAACTACTCCGTCTCCATGGCGGAGACCCTGCTCCCGGCGACCGAGATCAGCGAACAGATTTCTCTGGCCGGCAAGGAAGCGAGCGGCACCGGCAACATGAAGATGATGATCAACGGCGCGATCACGATGGGCACGATGGACGGCGCGAACGTCGAGATCTTTGAGGCGGTCGGTCCGGAGAGCATCTACATCTTCGGGCAGCGGGAGGATGACGTCCGCCGGAACCTCGCGAACGGCTACAATTCCCGTCAGTACTACGAGGCGGACCGCAACCTGAAGCGCGCGGTCGACCGGCTCGAACAGGGCTTCGCCGGAACGTCCTTCCTGAACCTCAAGGACTACCTGCTCAAGCCGACCTACAGCATCGCGGACCCGTATATGTGTCTCCTGGACTTCGTCGATTACTGCAGGGTCCACGAGGAGATCCAGCAGGCGTACGAAGACCGCACGCGGTGGAACACCATGTCGGTCGACAACATCGCGAAAGCCGCGCGGTTCGTTGCGGACCGCTCGATCCGCGATTACGCGGTCGACATCTGGCACACGGAGCGGCTGTTCAAGCGGAAATACAGATAATTTCAAGGTGTTCCGCGAATTTGTCAGATAAATATTATGGGTATACTAAAGGCAGAGGATCCGCTCCTCTGCCTTTTCGTCTGTCTTCCGCCCGGAAAACCGCCTTTTGGCGCCTCCCGGCCTTATTTCTGAAAGATCCCGGTCCGGATCTCGGCCCCCGCGCGCGCCATGTCCTCCATGTTCGCGCGCTGGATGGCCTCCGTGTTGGACGAACAGCACGGCTCCAGCACGGCGACGTGATAATCGTAGGAAATCGCGTCATAGCAGGTCGACCGGATGCAGTTCGGCGTGGTCGTCCCGGTGAGGATCACTGTGTCGATGCCCTCCGCGCGGAGCTTTTCGTCGAGGCCGGTCTTGAAGAACGCGCTGTAGCGCGGCTTGATCAAGAGCCAGTCCCCTTCCTGCCGCACCAGCCCGTCCGGCTCCTCGATGCTGTCGATGCCCGTCGAATCCGGCGCGAGGACGCCGAGGCGCCCTCTGGCGAGCAGTCCTTCCCTGCGCGGAATCTCCATGTCGCTGTAATCCGCGGCGTAGATGCGCTTGACCCAGATGACGCGGATGCCGGCCGCCCTCGCCTCGTCCGCCGCGCGCGCGATGGCGGGCACGGTGGCTTTGGCCCCGGCGATGCAGAGCGCCGCGCCCGGCTCGACAAAGCCCTGCTCCATGTCGATGATCAGGAGCGCGGTCCTTTCCGGTACGATGGTTCTCATCTCAGTCCCCCCTCTGTTCCTAGTAGTTCATGACGGACGCGGAGAATCCCTTCTCCGTCGCGACGATCAGCGCGCACGATGCCCTCGAGCCGCCGAGCGGCCGGGTCAGACTGCCCGGATTGACGATCCGGATCCCCTGGTCCGTCCAGATGCCGGAGATGTGCGTGTGCCCGAAGCACACCGCCTTGCAGTCCTTCTCCTGCGCGAGATACACGAGGTTCTGCAGCGTCATGTTGACGTTTTCCATGTGGCCGTGCGTGATGATGATCTTCCCCGCCGGCGTCTCGACGATCTGATGGTCTTCCCACGTGCAGCCGTCGCAGTTTCCCTGTACGTAGACGACGTCTTTCCCCGCGGTCCGGCCGAGCCGCCCCGCCAACTCGATCGCGTCCCGGGCAAAATCGCCGCAGTGCAGGATCAGATCCACATCGCAGAACGACGTGATCCGCTCGTACATCTCCACCGCGCGGTCCAGTTCGCCGTGCGTATCGCTGTAAACGATAATATTCATTCAGCCCCTCCTGTTATCAGCAGCCGAACAGCTCCGCGGTCCGGACCATCCGGTCCGCGACCCCGACGCCGAACGGACATCGTTCCTCGCAGCCTCTGCAGCCGATGCATTCGGAGGCCGTGTGTTCCAGCGCCTCATAATGCGAGCGCACGCTTTCCGGCACTTCCGGCTGCATCACGGCGAGATCGTAGTATTTGTTGATCATCGCGATATCGAGATCGACCGGGCACGGCTTGCAGTGCCCGCAGTAGGTGCACTGCCCCGTGCAGGAGTGCATCGGCGCTGCAGCGAGGACGGACGCATAGTCTTTTTCTTCCGGGGAAGCCGTCTCATACGCGAGCGCTTCGTTCACCTGTTCAATGGTGTCGTAACCGCACAGGATCGACGCGACAGCCGGCCGCGTCAGCGAATAGTGAATGCACTGCACCGGCGTGAATGCGACGCCGAACGGCGACTGCGCCGGGTCGAAGAGCCTTCCGCCGAAGTATCCCTTCATGACCGTGAGCCCGACATCTTCCTGTTCGCAGAGGCGATACAGTTCCGCGCGCTCCGGATCGATTCCGGAGAGCCCCTCTTCGTACGGCTCGAACAGCGTGTCGATGTCCTCGCTCGCCGGCTTCATGTCGAAGGCCGGGTTGATCGAAAACAGGATCGTCTCGACAAAACCGGCCTCCACCGCCCGGCGGGCGATGCGCGGATTGTGCGTGGAAAGGCCGATGTGCCGGATCACCCCGCTGTCGTGCAGCTCCCGGACGTACTCGATATAGTCACTGTTCATGCAGTGATCCCAGTCCTCCTGAGAATCCACGTAGTGGATCATGCCGAGGTCGATATAGTCCGTGCCGAGGCGCTTTAAGAGGTCTTCAAAAGCCGGGCGGACATGCTGCATGTCTCTCGTCCGAACGTACTGGCCATCCTGACAGGTCGCACCGATGTGCCCCTGGAGGATCCAGTCCTCGCGGCAGCCCCGGATCGCGTCCCCGACGATGTCGCGGGTCTTGGGATACGGCATCCAGCAGTCGAGGATATTGATCCCCTGCCGCCCAGCATACCGCACCAGCTCCACCGCTTCGTCGTGATCGTGACGCTCCAGCCACTCCGCGCCGAAGCCCACTTCACTCACCATGAGCCCGGTGCGCCCGAGCCGCCTGTAGTTTATCTTGCGTTTCTTCATCACAGTTCTCTCCGTTTTATCTCGCCATCTCATAGATCCGGACGAAGTCCTCTTCGCCCAGAACCTTGGCCGCGCCCACGGAGCCGCCGTTCGCCGCGGCGCACTTCTCGGCCAGCTTGAGGATCTCGAGCGCCGTCAGGTCGATCCCGAGTTCGCTGACGGAGGTCGGCATCCCGATCTCGCGGAAGAACGCCTCCATCTTCTCGACCCCGAGGAGCGCCGTCTGCTTGTCGTCCCCCGTATGCTTCACGTCCAGCACGTCGACCGCCAGCTTGACGAAGCGATCCAGGCAGTTGTCCATGACATAGCGGGCCCAGCTGCCCCACAGCGCCGCGAGGCCGGCCCCGTGCGCCACGTCGTACATGCCGGAGAGCTCATGCTCCAGCTTGTGCGTGGCAAAATCGTTGCCGCCGTTGCCGCAGCCCGTCAGGCCGTTGTGCGAGAGGCTGCTCGCCCACATGACTTCCGCGCGGGCATCGTAGTTCTCCGGATCGTCCCGGAGGACCCGGGCGTTCTTCATCACGGTCCGGATGAGCGCGCCGGCGATCCCGTCCGTCAGCTCCATCGTGCCCTTGGTCGTGAAATACCGCTCCAGCGTGTGCATGATGATGTCCGTGCAGCCGCAGGCCGTCTGGTAATCCGGCAGCGTCATCGTCAGCTCCGGATCCATGATCGCGAATTTTACGCGGCACAGATCGGAGTTGCAGCCGCACTTCTTCCACCCGTTCTCGTTGGTGATGACGGAGGAATCGCTCATTTCGCTGCCGGCCGCCGCGATCGTCAGGACGACGCCGACCGGCGCGGACGCCTCCGGTTTGCGCGTGTGCGCGTAGAAATCCCACACATCGCCCTCATTGGCGATGCCATACGCGATCGCCTTGGAGGAATCGATCACGCTCCCGCCACCGACGGCCAGGATGAAGTCCACGCCTTCTTCCTTCGCCAGCTCGATGCCTTCATAGACCAGCGACAGCCTCGGGTTCGGCACGACTCCGCCGAGCTCGATGTAATCGATGCCGGCTTCCTCCAGCGAAGCCTTGATGCGGTCTAAAAGTCCGCTCCGCTTCACGCTGCCGCTGCCGTAGTGCAGCAGTACCTTGGTGCAGTTCTGCGCCTTGACGAGCTCACCGACCTGCGCTTCGGTCCCCTTCCCGAAGATCACCCTCGTCGGCGTATAGTACGTGAAATTATTCATGATCGTCTCCTTTCTTCTTTTGAATCAGATGCTGAACGGGCGTCGACGCGCTCCGGTTGGTCTGGAGGATCGTCAGGGCCTCGTACTGCTTCGCGGGCAAGCCCTCCAGGAACTGCCGGACCGCTTCGGCCTCGCGGGCGCCTTCCGGATGCCCCGGGTACGCGACGACCGAAAGGACGCCGCCGGGCTTCAGGATCGCCAGCGCCTGCCGCAGCGACCTTAGCGTCTCCGCCGTCATCGTCGTGACCGAAGGGTCTCCGCCGGGCAGATAGCCGAGGTTGTACAGGATCACGGCCGGCTGCCGCCCGCCGGCGTACCGCGCCAGTTCCCCATGTGAATCGCAGATCACCCGGATGCCGGGCAGCCGCTCCGCGAGCCGCGAGGCCGCCTCCGGCTGGATCTCAAACGCCCAGACCTGCCCCGCCGGCCCGACCCGGTCCAGGAGGAACGCCGTATCCCTGCCGTTCCCCGCCGTGCAGTCAATGGCAAAATCGCCCGGCTGCAGATGCGGTGCCAGCAGCCGGTGTCCGCGCTCCGTAACGGAGATGTCAAAAAGAACGCTCTCCCCCGTCACGTCAGTCCTCCTGCTCCGCGAGCATGCTCTGCTGCACGACGCGGATCTTGCTTTCATATTTTTCCGCAGTCACGAGGTCGCCCGCAGCCCGGCTGATCTCGACCAGCTCCCGCATGACCTCGATGTTGCTCGGGCTGAGCCGCAGCGCCTGACGAAGGTCCGCGGAAGCCTCATCGGTATCGCCGAGCGACGCGGCCGCGATGCCCAGATAGTACCACAGCGGCCACCACTGCTGATACGGGCCCTCCGTATAAGGCTCCAGGATCGCCCGACCGCCCTGATAATCGCCGGAGAGGATGTGGTTGATCCCGTTCTCGATCACGACGGGATCCTCCAGGCGGCGGAGCCGCTCCCGGACCTCCTCGCGCATGTTCTGCATCTCTTCCGCCGGGATCGCCGCGAGCTGCCCCGCGACCGGCGTTTCCTCCGCAGAAGCTTCCTCCTCGCGCTCCGAAAGGCGCAGGAAATCCTCCCATGTCAGCTTCGCCTTGACGTACAGCCCCAGGTTGGCATAGCTGTAGCCGAGGAAATAGTACCCGATCGCATCGTCCGGGTGCGCCATCGTCAGGACTTCAAAGAGCTCGATGGACTGCGCCTTGAAGTTCCCGACGTAGTCCTCCGGCCGCCCTTCCTGCTCGTAGGCGTCCTTGCAGGCCCGCCCGTACAGGTAGAGCGCGTCGCGCTGCAGCGGCTCGAGCAGCAGCGCCGCGCGGAACCAGACGCAGGCCTCTTCGAACCGGCCCTCTCCGCCGGCTTTGGCGCCCTCCGAGAGGAGGATCCTCGTAAATCCGTTCCCGAAGAGCTTCCGGATGTACGCCAGATACGCCTCCCGGTATCGGAACTCCGGGTCCGCCCCGAGGACGGCCGCCATTCCGAGCGCGATGGTCAGCGTCGTCAGCCCCTGCTCCGCGTCGACGCGGATCGGGACCGGGACGCCGTGCAGGATGTCGTAGATGCCCGCCTTGCGCAGGTAGCCGTCAGCGAGCTCATCGAAAAGTATCTGGCCGTTTAACGGGACCAGATACTCTTTGATCTTATCGGATATTGTAAACTTCACGTCGTTTGTCGTCATGCTTTCGTGCCTCATCTTTTTCGGCTTCGGTGGGCGTCAGGAGAGGATCTCCCAGCCCTTCCGGTCGAACTTTCGGACGCTGTCCGGAGACAGATTGTGCTCGAGGTCGCTGTGGATGACCTCCTTGAGGACCTCCAGCTTGAGGGTCTCGTTCGCGTCGTCGTAGAGCTCCATCGCATACGCATAGAGGATGCGGTAGAGGTGCTCCTTCTTGCCCATCTTGCAGTCCAGATGATTGTCGTAGATGAAATCCGCCAAACCCGCGTAGAAGACGTACGGCCGTGTGTTGGTCTCCCGGAGGATCACCGGGATGGACTGCTCAAATCCGCCCTTGTTGTAATAGACGTCCAGCAGGTCCGCGACCATCCGGATGCGGATCAGCTCGGTCGCCGGCATAAAATCGCTCGCGATGATCTCGTACGGTGCGTCGCTGCGGTAGACGAAGCCGTACCGGTCGGCCTCCTGGCGCAGTCTCGTCCCCTTGCGGAGCCTCAGCAGGCCGAGGTCGATCCGGTCCGCGCCGAGCCCGTAGATCTTGTTGAAGGAGCGCGCGAAGCTTTCCGGCGGCTCGCACGGGAGTCCGGCCGTCTGGTGGACGACGATCTCGACCTTGCCGGTCTGGAGGAGCTTGGTGAGATTGTACATCGCCTGATAGACGTTCTCCTTGCGGCCGGCCGCCGCGAGCGCCTCGGCGTTCGTGCTCTCCACGTCAACGAGGAACCGGAACTGCCCTTCCCGGGCACTCGCCAGCAGGCGGATCGTCTCCTCGTCGAGCAGATCCCCGTTGACGTCGAATTCAAATGTCGTGATGCCGTTGTCGTTGCTGATCAGGTATTCCCAGATGCGGTACGCCCGCTCGGTGTTGTAGTTGAACCACTTGTCGATGAAGCGGACCGACTTGACGTTCTTGACGAGGAAATACCTCAGCTCCGTGCAGACCCGCCCGAGCGAAAGCGCACGGATCTTGCGGTCCGGCAGGAACTGCGAGTAGTAGCAGCGGTCCGGATTGCCCCGGAACGACTCGTAGTAGACGCAGTCGCTCTCGTCGAGATCGGTCTTCTCATACGGGAACGGGACGTCCTCGAACCGGATCGGCGCCGCGTACGGATTGACGTGGATCTCGTCATTTTCCCGGTACGCCAGCCCGGCGATCCCCGCAAAGTCGAATTCATAGGTGAAGATCGTCTTCAGGAACTGGTAGAGCAGCTGCTCGCTCTCACCCCGGAACACGTAATCGACCCACGGATGGCTCTCCATGTATGCTTTCGTGTCAAAACTGACTTCCATGCCGCCGAGGACGACGATCGACGTCGGGACAGCCTTTTTCGCCATCTCCGCGATCTGGCTGATCCGCGCCTCGTTCATCATGTTGCAGTGGAAATACAGGATATGATATCCGCTCCGGACGATTTCCTTGTAGATGTACCCGAGGTGATCGGATTCCTCAAAGATCCGGACTTCTGTTTCACACGGCGCATCCGCTACGATACTGTACAGGTACTTGAGCGACAGTTTCGTATGTATGCAGTCATTTCTGATCGTTGAAAGCAAGAGTTTCATAAGTCACCTACATCCTCTCAGGAGCCTTGACTCCGAGTAAACCGAGACAGTTCGCGATAACGGTCTTTGACGCCAGAACGAGTGCCAGTTTGGCTCTCTTTTCCGCAGGGTCGTCCACCAGAATGTGCTCGTCGTGATAGAACTTGTTGAATTTCTGCGCGACATCGATCAGATGGCGGGTCAGGATGGACGGCTCGTACTTGGCGGCCGCGTCCGCAATGACTTCCGGCACCTGGTAAAGCATCTTGATCAGCGCGTTCGCGCTTTCGCCGGTCAGATAGCTGTAGTCGACGTTGCCCGCCCGGATCGCCGCCAGATCTTCCTCCGCGGCGTTGCGCAGGACGCTGCAGGCCCTCGCGTGCGTGTACTGGACGTACGGACCGGTCTCGCCGTCGAAGTTCAGGACCTTGTCCCAGTCAAAGACGTAGTCCTTGATCCGGTTGTTGGACAGTTCCTGGAAGATGACCGCGCCGATCCCGACCTCGCGGGCGACCTCATCGATGTCAACGCCCGGGGTATTTTTGTCGCGCATGATCTCAGCGGTCTTTTCGATCGCCTGATTCAGGACGTCCTCGAGGAAGACGACGCGCCCGTGGCGGGTCGACATCGTCCCGTCCTTGAGGCTCACGAGGCCGAACGGCACGTGGATGCAGTCCTCCTGCCATTCGTAGCCCATCAGCTCGAGGACCTTCTTCCACTGCTTGAAGTGGAGGTTCTGCTGCGACGCTACGACGTAGATATTCTTGTAGAAGTCGTAGGTCTTCTTGCGGTACATCGCCGCCGCGATATCTCTCGTGACATACAGGCTGGAACCGTCGGATTTGGTGATCATCGCCGGCGTCATGCCGTACGGCTCCAGATCGACGATCTGCGCGCCGCGGGACTTCACGAGCAATCCCTTCTCCTTCATCTCTTCGAGGATCGCCGGCATCTTGTCGGAGTAGAAGCTCTCCCCGGCGTAGGAGTCAAAACTGATGCCGAGCATGTCGTAGACGCGATTGAATTCCTGCAGCGAAAGTTCCCGGAAGCGCTCCCACAGAGCGGTCTCCTCCGGTTCGCCGTGCTCCAGTTTCACAAACGCCTCCCGCGCCTCATCGTCCAGCGACGGGTCCTTCTCCGCCTCTGTGTGGAACTTCGTGTAGTACCCCAGCAGGGACTGGATCGGCGCCTTCTCGAGCTCCGCCTCGCTGCCCCACTTGCGGTACGCGACGATCATCTTGCCGAACTGCGTCCCGTAGTCGCCGAGGTGGTTGATGCGGATGACGTGGTAGCCGACCGCGTCGTACAGCTTGTAGATGGAGTTGCCGATCACCGTGCTGCGGATGTGGCCGATGTGGAACGGCTTCGCGATATTCGGGGAAGAGTACTCGACGATGACCGTCTTCCCCCCGCCGAGGTCGGTCCGCCCGTAGGCGTCACCCTCCCGGATGATCTCCGAGATGACCTCTTCGGCGATCCGCTCGCGGCTGAGGAACATGTTGACGTAGGCGTTGACCTGCTCGACCTTCGCGAAGAGCTCGCATCCGCCGATCCGCTCCGCGATCCCCGCGGCGATCTTCTGCGGCGCCATCCGGAGGACCTTCGCCAGGCGGAAGCACGGGAACGCGTAGTCCCCCATCGTCTCGTCCGCCGGGATCTCCAGCATCCCCTGTATCTCTTCCACGCTGAGGCCCAGCGCTTCGTCGTAGATCGTCTCCGCGATCTGCTGCTTAAAATTGATCATTCGTGTGGTTCTCCTTCAAATTCTGTTCTGTCATGACGGGGATCCCGCGCGCCCGGAGCATCCGGGTGAAGATCCCGTCTCCCGGGATCAGCGTCCCGCTGAACGTCCCGTCGTAAATCTGTCTGACGCCGCAGGAAGGACTCCTGGCCTTGAGGACCGCTCCCTCGACCGGTTCTCCGAGCGCTTCCGCCCGGTCCAGCGCCTCCTGCAGGCTGATCTGAGCACCCCGTACAAACGCCTCGGTGCGGTCTATACCGCCCCGGTCCGTCACGCGGAGATTTCCGTCCTTACACACCAAAAGCTCCGCAGGCTCCCTTGGGGATTTCAGACCTCCGGCACTTTCGGGGCACACCGTGACGTACGCGTGCTCTTTACAGAATTGTACCACATCCGGCGTCAAATTGTTACCCCCATTATACTTACAATTTACGCCCAGAAGGCATCGGCTGATGATATACACCGGTCCTCCCCTCTCTTCCGGATCAGCGGTCCCTGAGCTCCACGACCGTCGCGCCCTCGCCGCCCTGATCGTACGGGGCCGCCCGGAAGGACTTCACATGCCTGTTCTTTTTGAGCTCCTTCCGGATCCCCTCCTTGAGGATCCCTTCTCCGCGCCCGTGCACGATCGTCACCGACGGCAGGCCGGCGAGAAAGGCGTCGTCCAGATACTTCGCGACGTCCATCAGGGCGTCGTCGAGGTTGCGGCCGATCACGTTGAGGCTCATCGAGATCGTCTGCGCCTTGCCGGACCGCATCTTTGAATACGTCTGGCGTCTGCGCTCCTTGTTGCCCGGGCGCTCGCTTTCGACCAGCATCAGATCCTTGATCTGCGCGGTGGTCTTGAGCGCGCCGATCTGGATCGTCAGGTTGCCGCGCGCGTCCGGCGGGGTGACCACGGTCCCGTTCTGCCCGATCGTCAGGAGCTTCACGTGCGCGCCCGGCACGAGCTTCGACGGGTCGACTTCCCTGTGATCCTCCGTCTGCACCGGCTGCGGCGTCTCGTGCTTTTTTGCAGCCTCCCGCAGCTTGCGGCGGCTGTTTGCCATCGCGTTGATCTGATGACCTCGGTCGTCGGTCCGGATGGCCTTGAGCTCTTCTTTGACCTCATCGACGGTTTCCTGCGCGTCCTCGAGGATCTGCTTCGCCTCCCTGCGGGCCTCGCGGATCAGGCGGTCCCGCTCTTTGCGGGCCTTCGCCAGCTCCTCCCGGGCAGCCGCCAGCTTCGCTTCCATCTCCCCGCGCAGCACCTCCGCCTCCGCGGTCACGCGCTCCGCCTCGATCTTCTCTTCTTCGACCTTCGTCACGGCCTCTTCAAACGACAGCTCGTTCTCCCCGAGCAGTTCAGCGGCGCGGTCCAGGATCGCCTGCTCCAGCCCCAGCTTGCCCGCGATCTCGAAGGCGTTGGATTTTCCCGGCAGGCCGACTCTGAGCTTGTAGGTCGGCGACAGGGTCTCGACGTCGAATTCCATGGACGCGTTCTCGACGCCCGGCGTCGACAACGCGTACTTCTTGAGCTCCGTATAGTGGGTCGTCGCGGCGACCAGCGCGCCCCGCTCCCGCAGCGCCTCCAGCTCCGCGATGCCGAGCGCGGCGCCCTCCGCGGGGTCGGTCCCGGCACCCAGCTCATCCAGAAGGACGAGCGTCCGGTCGCCGGCATGGCGGAAGATCTCCGTGATGTTTTTCATGTGCGCGGAAAACGTCGACAGGCTCTGCTCGATGCTCTGCTCGTCGCCGATGTCCGCGAAGACATCCCGCAGGATCGGGATCTCGGTGTTCTCGTTGCACGGCAGGTGCAGACCGCTCTGCGCCATCAGCACAAAAAGGCCGATCGTCTTGAGCGTGACGGTCTTGCCGCCGGTGTTCGGTCCGGTGATCAGGAGCGTCGTCCAGTCCCTGCCGAGCGAGACATTGATCGGCACGACCTGCTCCCGGCGGATCAGCGGATGCCGCCCCCGCCGGATGTCCAGGATTCCCTCTTCGTTGAGTTTGGGCTCGAACCCGTCCATCAGGCAGGACAGTTTGCCCTTCGCATTGATGAAGTCGAGCTCGGCCAGCAGCTTCTGGTCGTTGTTGATCGCGTGGTAGTGCTCCGCGACGCGGCCGGTCAGCACCTGGAGGATCCGCTCGATCTCCGCCCGCTCCTCGGCTTCGAGCTCCTTGAGCTCGTTGTTCATCGTCACGATCGCCTGCGGCTCAATGAACAGCGTCGAGCCGGTCTGGGACTGGTCGTGCACCAGGCCCGGGACCATGTTCGCGTACTCCCGCTTGACCGGCAGGACATACCGGCCGTTTCGCATGGTGACGATGGAATCCTGCAGATACTTCTGGTAGGACGCGGTGCTCGTCATCTTGTTGAGCCGTGCGCGGATGCTGTCGTTCTTGTTCCGCATCTCCCGGCGGATCCTCCGGAGCTCCGGCGACGCGTTGTCCGCCATCTCGTCCTCCGACAGGATGCAGCGGTCGATGTCGCTCTCGAGCGCCGGCAGCACCTCCAGCAGGGAAACCAACTCCGACAGGACCGGGATTTCCGGCACGTCGTGGGTCAGAAAATTCTTCACGTCGCGCGCGATCCCGAGGCTCCGCCGGATGGTCAAAAGCTCCCGCATCATCAGGGTCCGCCCCTTGCGGGCCATCATCAGCAGCCCGCCGATGTCGCCGATCTCTCCGATCGGAATATTTCCCTTATACAGAATAACGGAAACTGCCTCCGTAGTTTCCGTTAATGCATCCGTGATCGCGTGCCGGTTGGTCATCGGGGTCATCGCGCGGATCCGCTCCCGCGTGATCTCCGAACCCGCCTGTTCGGCCAGCAGATCGATTATCTTATTGTATTCCAGAAGCTTGAGGGCTCTAGTATTCATTTTCTCCTCTGAACTTCTTCAGGCTGCGCAGCTCATTCTTCAGATTGACATTCTCCATCTGAAGCTCGAAATACGCGTTCTCCATCTCATTACACTTCGCCTCGAGGCTGCGGTACTTCTCGCTGTCGAGCACCTGCTGGTCGGAGTTTGAGCTCATCTGATCCTTGAGATCGGTGACCTGCTTCTTCGCGTTCTCCCAGAGCGAGATATAGTGCTTGACGTCGTTGTCGAGCTGGTGGTTCTCAGTCTGGAGCTTGAGCAGCAGATCGCTGTTCTCCATCAGCTTCTCCGCAATATTGATCGCCGTCAGGACCGCGCATCGATAATTCGGATTGCTGTTGAGCGCTTTGCTGGTACGTCTCAGTTCATCATCCACGTACTTTGCGATCTCCTTGATCTTTTCCTCGCTTTTGTTGCCCGAAAGCACATAATCGGTACCGCAAATCGTTACATCTGCTCTGCACTTATCCATAATTAGCTCCCCTTGTATCGCTATTGAATTAACTTATTTCCGCACCGTCATCCTCCCACGCACGGACTCGTACATCAGGATCGCCGCGCTGACCGCAGCGTTGAGGGATTCGACCCCGCCGGCCATCGGGATGGTCTCGCCCAGATCCGCCCGTTCGAGCAGGGATGCC
>JAFRGD010000008.1 GCA_017433975.1 Mogibacterium sp.
GGAGGAACGTCAGCGCAAAATAGCTGAAGCAATGGCGGCTGGCAAAACCGAAGATGACCTGATCAATATGTTTGTCATCCTGAGCAATGAGGCAAAAACAGCTAAATATGAAAAAACACAGAAAGAGTTCTTTGAGGCCTAAGGATGCTTATGATAATATGGTCAACGGGAACAAGTATGATGAGAACAAAGAACTACTCGTGATAGGAGGAGCTTCACACACCGATCTTTACGATGGTGGTGATTATGGCGCCATCCCATTTGAGAAACTGCAGAGCTTCTTTGATCAATATCTGAAGTAAGAGGTCAGGTATGAACAGAAAGCTTGCACTCATTTTAGGAATAGTGTTTATTACGATGGCTTTTCTCAGTGCCTGTGGAAACAATGGCGTTGACCAGCCGGCTGAGACTCAGAGCGCTGAGCAGAATAATGGAACAGAAACAATGGATACAACAGGAAACGATGTGGACCAAACAGAGCTTAATATGATGATCGGAGAGACAGCTGTTAAGGTGGAGTGGGAAGATAATGAATCAGTTTCCGCCCTGAAGGAGCTTGTAAAGGATGGACCGCTTGTTATCCAGATGTCCATGTATGACGACTTTGAACAGGTCGGATCCCTTGGAAAGAGCCTGCCGAGAGATGACGCACAGACTACAACAAAGGCCGGAGATATCGTCCTGTATTCCGGGAATCAGATAGTTGTATTCTATGGCCCCAATTCCTGGGCCTATACAAGGCTTGGACACGTTACAGACAAAACGGCACAGGAGATGACAGAACTTTTGGGAAACGGAAATGTGACCATAACAATATATGCGGAATAGATCAAGGAGAATTACATGGAATACAGACAGCTTGGAAATACCGGCCTTGAGGTGAGCGTTATTGCGCTTGGCTGTGAGGCTTTTGTAGAGGATAACAGCAACGCGAAAAAGTTCCTGGACATGGCAGAAGAAGCAGGGGTCAATTATTTTGACCTCTTTTCGCCTGATCCGGCTGCAAGATCTGCCCTTGGAGAGGCATTAAGAGGAAGACGTGAAAAGTTCATAATACAGTCGCACATCTCATCGGTATGGAAGAACGGCCAGTATGAGAGGAGCCGCAACCTGGATGAAGTGAAGGCTGCTTTTGAGGACTCTCTTGAAAGATTGGGTACGGACTATATAGATGTGGGGATGATCCATTACTGCGATGCGGAAAGTGACTGGCAGACCATTAAGGATAATGGGATTGTCGATTATGTGAAACAGCTGAAGGCTGAGGGAAAGATACGTCACATAGGGCTTTCATCGCATAACCCGAAGGTCGCAATCAAAGCAGTCAGTGAGGGTGACATAGAAGTGCTGATGTTCAGTGTGAACTATGTCTACGACATGCTGCCGGGCACAGAGAATGTTGACGACCTCTGGGCTGACAGCGTTTACGAAGGCGGATTCAGAAACATGGATCCCGAACGGCAGAGGCTATATGAGCTCTGTGAAGATATGGGCGTCGGCATTACTGTGATGAAGGCTTTTGCGGGCGGAGACATCCTTGACGAGAAAATGTCTCCTGCAGGCGCATCTCTCACTCCGGCACAGTGTATAAGCTATGCACTTTCAAGGCCCGCTGTTGCAACCGTTTGCAGCGGTGCAAGGAATGAAGATCAGCTTGCAGAAAGCATTGCTTATTGTGAAAAATCAGATGAAGAAAAGTCATATGCAGAAGCATTCGCGGCATTTCCGAGAGTAAGCTGGAGCGGACACTGCATGTACTGCACGCACTGCCATCCATGTCCAGCAGAGATAGATATAGCGGATGTAACAAAATTTATGAATCTGGTTATAGCGCATAACGAGTCAAACGGCATACATGAGGGAACCGAAGCATTCCGTGTGCCGGACACCGAGCGAGAACATTACCGCGTGCTCGCACACCATGCAGGTGAATGCCTGCAATGTGGCCTTTGTGAGACACGGTGCCCATTTGATGTAGATATTCGCAATAACATGAGGAAAGCACAATCGATATTCGGTTATTAATTATATTTGGGTACAACTCCGGGTACAAACGGGACGGCGTGTTATCCTCCTTGGAATTTCAACGTTTGTACGATTCTGACTTCTTCGAGTCCTGGAGACCTATCCTGCCGACTGCCGAGCGCAAGCGACGGCAGAGGCATGGAAGGTCCCATGCGAGGGACGCCCGCGAAGCGGAGCCGCAGGCGGCCGCTGAGCGGCTGCGGCCCACCGCCATGTCCTCCGCCAAACAAAAGCCCCTGGGACGAAAGTCTCAGGGCTTTTACTATCCTCATAATTATGGAAGTTGCGAAAGCGTGCATCGTGTTTCGTTCGTTTTTTTATGACTTGATATGGTATAATATATGGGAATTTACTCCAAAAGGAGAGCGTTACAATGAAACAGCTACTGGAACTGGGAAACCGATATTCAGCGCGAAGCAGCTGGAAGGACTTCGCACTTACGAAATTTTGTTTGTGCGCCATGGGCGTCATGATCGGAGCCAACCTGCCGAAAAAGAATAAAAAGTGTGCAATGGCGGCCGCCGGGGGAGTATTTGCTGCGACTTATATTGTTCTGATGAAAAAGGTGTTCACCATTGCAAAAGAGATGATAGGGGAAAAGAAATAAGTAATGGATACAACAACCTCGGAGGGAAACGGATGATCGAACTGACAAAAGCCCAGGCGCGGATGTTCATCCTTGCGAAGCAGGGTCTGCTCGGCAGTTATCGTTTTTCCGGCAAAGAAGGCGCTTACGCCTATGTGCGGCAGGCAGGCTGCATTCAGTACGACCCGGTGGACGTTTGCGGAAAGAACGCGGAGCTCACGCTGCAATCACGCGTGAAAGGATTCAAAAAGACCATGCTGGCCGAGCTTTTGTACGAGGACCGGCTGCTGGTGGACTACGCGGACAAGGAGCTCTCCATCTGGCCTGCAGAGGACTGGCCGTATTTCGCTCCTTACCGGGACCGCAGCCGGGAACTCGGCGCGACCTTTGCCGGGCTTGCGGAGTTAGAGGAGGAAGCGCTGGCTTATATTCGGGCAAACGGTCCGGTTTCCGGCGACACGCTTCCGATCGACGGTGAGATCTTCTGGCACTCCTCGATGCATTGGAGCGGAAACTGGCATAAGAAGTCGAAGGCCGCCCGTTCGGTTCTGGAACAGCTGTACACCGACGGGACGCTTGTGATCCACCACAAAAGCGGCTCGCGGAAATTCTATGATCTGGCCGAGCGCCATCTGGAGAAAACACTGCTGACAGCT
This sequence comes from Mogibacterium sp., assembly GCA_017433975.1. Lineage (GTDB taxonomy): Bacteria > Bacillota > Clostridia > Peptostreptococcales > Anaerovoracaceae > RGIG2439. The sequence goes on from JAFRGD010000008.1 coordinate 3,268, forward strand.
CCTTTTCCGTGCGAGGACGACAGGGAGCTGCAGTGCTGGCGCGTTCTCCGGCGGATCGGAGCGGTCGGTCTGCTCTGGGACAAGAGTTCGCCCGCCCTTTTAGGCATCGGAATTAATGCGGAGGAGCGCAAGGTGGTGCTTTCCGCGCTGGAATCCCGCGGCGCGATACGGTCCGCCAGGGTCGAAGAGATCAGACCGCAGTTTTATTATCATGCAGAGGACGAGCCGCTGATGCAGGCCGTTCTTGCGGGAACCTTGGATGCCAAAGCGCGCATGGAGTTCCTCGCGCCGCTCGACCCGCTGATGTGGGACAAGGCGCTCGTCGCCGCGCTCTGGGACTTCCGATATTCGTGGGAGATTTACACGCCGGCCGACAAACGGAACTACGGTTATTACACCCTGCCGGTCCTCTGGGGCTGTGACTTCATCGGGCGGATCGAGGCAGTGGCTGACCGCAAAAGCGCCACGCTCCGCGTCAAGAATATCTGGCTTGAGCCTGACGTCCGGCAGACCAAACGGCTGCAGCTGTCGCTGGATCGGGCACTCCGCCGCTTTGCGGGGGTTAACGATTGTACCACCGTGGAACTTTGCGAACAAATCAAATTCGGGAGAAATCAACAGACATGATCGAATCCGAACGCATTCGAATTTACCCTGCGACCAGGGAGCAGATGGAACGCATGATTTCCGCTGAACAAGACGCTGAGATGAAGAAAGCTTACCGGGAGATGCTGGACGGCTGCCTTTCGCATCCCGGCGAGTGGGACTGGTATGCCATGTGGATGATCGAAGCGCGGGACGGGACGCACCTCGGAGACCTGTGTTTCAAGGGGTTGGAAGCCGACCGCAATCCGGAGATCGGCTACGGAATCCTGGAAGAATTCCAGGGGCAGGGCTACGCCACGGAGGCAGTCAGGCTCGCGCTGCAGTGGGCGTTCTCGCATCCGGAAATCACCGCGGTGGAGGCGGAAACGGACCCGGAGAACGCGGCTTCGCAACAGGTCCTGAGGAAATGCGGCTTTCAGGCGACCGGGGAGACCGGTGAAGAAGGGCCGCGGTTTATCGTTTTAAAACGTGACCAAAGAGCAAAAGTGAATTGACATAAGATAGATGCACTTTTGTTGCATCATAAACCAAGGAAGGCTGATTTGATGAAAAAGAAAAGAAGAATGGGGGTCGCGCTTCTCGCTGCGTTCGTTGTGTGGACGGTTCTGATCACGCATGTTGACGTCCAGCCGGTGGGGCAGAACGGGACAGACATCGGCTTCGCGACGTTTAACACCTGGTTCCACGAGCTGACAGGCGTACACATGAAGATTTATACGATAACAGACTGGCTCGGGCTCGTTCCGATCGTTATTTGCCTGTGCTTCGCAGTCCTCGGCCTGGTGCAGCTGATCCAGCGGAAGAGCCTGCGGAACGTGGATGCAGATATCATTTTGCTTGGAGTTTATTATATTCTGGTCATTTGCGGATATCTGTTTTTTGAGATGGTACCGATCAACTACCGGCCGATTCCGATTGAGGGGATCATGGAGGCGTCCTATCCTTCCTCAACGACATTGTTGGTGTTAAGCGTGATGCCGACGCTGAAATTTCAGGTCGACCGGCGGACGGACAACGGAACGGTCCGGCGGATCACAACCGCTTTTGTGATTCTGTTCTCAGCCTTCATGGTCATCGGAAGGCTGGTTGCAGGCGTTCATTGGGCGACGGATATCGTCGGCGCGGTACTGCTGAGCGCAGGGCTGTTTCTGCTTTATCTGGCCGCTGTCGAATCAGTGGATCAAAAGAAAGCCGGACCGCAAAGCGGAAAGTGAGCTTATCAGATAATCGAATAGGGGGGAAATTATGTTATACAGAGAAGCATGCGGCGACAGGATTTCGAGGCTTGCGTTCGGTACCATGAGGCTGCCAAAGAAGGACGGGGTCATCGATCAGGAGCAGGTCAACGCGATGACCGACTACGCCATTGCAAACGGCGTCAACTATTTCGATACCGCCTGGCCGTACCACGACGGCAGGTCGGAGCTTGCCATCGGAGAAGCGCTCTCCAAATACCCGAGAGACAGCTTCTTCATGGCGGACAAGTTCCCGGGCCACCAGTTTATGAAGAAATACGACTGCAAAGGCATCTTTGAGGATCAGCTTGCCAAGTGCAGGGTGGAATACTTCGACTTTTATCTGCTGCATAACATTTACGAGAACAGCCTGCCGACCTATCAGAACGAAGAATACGGGATCATCGATTATTTCGTTGAGCAGAAGAAGCAGGGGAGAATCCGGCACCTCGGCTTCTCGACGCACGCAAGGTCGGAGAACCTCGAAGGCATCCTCGATTATCTGGAGCGCAAGCTCGGCGGCAAGCCGGACTTCTGCCAGATCCAGCTGAACTACATGGACTGGACGCTGCAGGACGCGAAGTCCAAGGTCGAGCTGCTCGGCAGCCGCGGCATCCCGGTCATTGTCATGGAGCCGGTCCGGGGCGGAAAGCTGGCCGACCTCGGCGAGGCGAACAACGCCCGCCTCAAAGCCGCAAGACCGGACGAGTCGATCCCTTCGTGGGCGTTCCGATGGCTCATGGGGATCCCGGAGGTCGTGACCGTGCTTTCGGGCATGTCGAGCTTTGAGCAGATGGTCGACAACGTGAAGACCTTCGGCGAAGAGAAGCCGCTTTCCGCGGACGAAACCGACATGCTGATGGAGATTGCGGAATCCCTCAAGCAAGGGGTGCCTTGCACGGCCTGCAGATACTGCTGCGAGGGGTGTCCGATGGAGCTCGACATCCCGATGCTGCTCGCGGGCTACAACGATATGAAGTTCCAGTCATCCTTAACGGTCGCGATGCAGATGGACGGAACGCCAAAAGAAAAGTGGCCGCACAACTGCATCGGCTGCGGCGCCTGCGCGGCGGTCTGTCCGCAGCAGATCGACATCCCGGAGGTCATGAGAGAATTCGCGGAGATGCTCGACAAGGCCCCGAGCTGGGCCGAGCTCTGTAGAAAAAGAGAAGAGGCTGCCGAAAGATTACGTGGAGAAATGAAATAATCTATTATATTATTAGGGTACAAGGCAGACGAAAGAAGGAATCAGATAAACAAGAATGGAAAAACCGTATAACGAAAACACGCTGGTGAGGCAGTTGCAGGAAAGGCGCGCGGACCGCAAGGCGAGGATTCAGAGGGACCTCGAGCGGTACGGGAGCGAGGTCCTGCAGTCGGAGGAGATGCAGCGGGCGTTTCAGCAGACGCACCATCAGTGGTCGACCGTGGGAGAACACACCGTTCGGGTGACCTTCTCGAGCGTCATGATCTGCTATGTGCTCCGCAAACTCAACATCAAGGTCAACATTCCGGCGGTCGTCGTCGGCGCGCTGTGCCACGACCTCGGCATCCTCGGGCGAAGCGGTAAGTACACGTCTCAGAAGGAATGTCTCCGGGAGCACCCGAAGGAATCCGTGGCGGTCGCCCGCGAGCTCGTGGAAAACCTGCCGGAAAAGACCGAGGACATCATCGAGCGGCACATGTGGCCGGCCGGAAACAGCAAGGCGCCGAACTCCATCGAAGGCGCCGTCGTATCGATCGCGGACAAATACAGCGCGGTCAAGGACATCATCAAAGGCAGCGAGGTCAACCATACGGGCGTGAAGAACTTCCTTCACGATGAGAAGGAAAAGATCATGGACATGTTCGGTCCGGGGGAAGATAGCGGATTGGAGTAAAAGGGGGAGATTATGAAGAACAAAAGGCTTTTATCGTTGTTACTGATTGCGAGTCTCCTGTTCGTCTTCTGCTCGTGCGAGGGCGGCGGATCGGCGCCGGAACCGCAGGAGCCGGAATCGGAAACGGAAACGACGGATGAGGTCACGGCGGACGTGACGATGGAGAACTTCGTCAACAAGCTCAAAACCGGCAACTACGTGGTCGACGCGGGCGATTACATGAAAACCGTCGTCGTCTCGCCGGAGCAGGTCTACTTTGCGTATGACGATGACTCGACCGCGGACAGCTTCGCGTTTGTGACGGTCAACGGCGAAACCTTCGAGGGCATGCGGTATGACGAAACGCTCAACAATGTCATATTCGTGCAGCCGGGCAACGCCATCGATTCACTCGGGACGCTCCTGCCGAACGGCTGGATCGCCGCGAGCGACGGGAACATGTTCAACCTCTTCTACAATAACGTCGACAACCCGCTGGAATTCACGTCCTACGATGAGACGGTCAAGCGGACCCTGCTGGGCCTGGGGGGATACGGTGAGTTTGCGCTTAGCCGGATGGAGGAGGTCCACATGCTCCTGAACGACGAGGACCCTACGACCGTTCGCTTTACCGCTGTGATTAACGACGACCCGGTGGCGCGCATTGAATACGACGACCTGGATCTGTTTTTGCAGTTCGGCGCCGCGGAAAGCGATCCATGCATCGAAAACTGGATCAAGGCGCCGGTATACCCGCCGACGCGGACCGAGTGGACGGAGGACGACATCTATACGCTCGATAACGTATTTCTCCGGGATTACGGTGTGGAAGCGGTTCCGTTCCCGACCTTTGCGAGCTATGCCATGAACTTCGACCCGAACGCGTACGACGAGACCCTCGGGATTCGCGTGACCGACGCGCACGGGACCGAAGAAAACGTGGAGGAGTACAAAGCGCTCCTTGTGAATAACGGATTCAGTGAAGTTCCAATCACACTGGAGGACGGAAGCAGCGCGACGGTTTACCGCCGCCTGCTGAGAGAGGACTATCTCGCTTACTCGCAACTATATCCATACTACGACAACGGCTTCGTGCTGGAGGGCGGGATGTATTACGACGAGCCGGTCTATGAGGGCCTGCCGGCGATCAGCGCCGCGGTCGAGCAGAACGGTTATGCGGCGCTTCCGGAGACGGACGTCTTCGATGGATGGGTCTCGACGGACACCGCGCCGTCCCGGAGCGAAGGCTGGGCGTACTTCTTCGACTATAACCTCTACCTGACGTTCCCACTGAAATATACCGACCTCGACAGCGCCAAGACGTATCTGGAAATTTACGGGGCGAAACTCCGCTCCAAAGGCTTCGTTCCGGCGTTTGTCCCGGGCGACGCCAACGGAAAATACGAATCGGCCAACGGCTTTGTTTCGTTCCGATACACCTTCAACGATGACGATACCGTAACCCTCGAGTTCAAGAACGAAAAGAGCTTCACCGCGGAAGAAGCCGTCGCGATGCTCAGACAGCACGGCCTTCCGGAGACCGACCTGCACGGCGATATCGGCTGCAGAGACCTGTCGAGATACCGCTATATCATCGGCTCGGCCAGGGGGCTCTTCCTCCAGGTGTTCCAGCCGTTTGACAGCACCGCGGCGGCCGAGCGGTTCCTCGACGCGTATGTTCCGACGCTGGAGGAGCAGGGGTACTACAGTATCGACCCGCAGAAGGTCGGCTCGCAAAAGATGTTCCTCTACTTCAACGAAGACCTGGCGAAATACGTCGCGTTCGACCTCATTCCGGAGGACAGCGGGGCGAGCGTGAACTTCGACTTCGTCTCGATTGAGCCGGAGGTGGACAGCATCATGCTCAACGCGATCCGTTACTAAGACGCAATAGAGACAAAAAGGAACTGCGATCGCAGTTCCTTTTTTATACAAAAACAAAGCCCAAACGCGAGCCTGAGTATGGTAAAATTATCGTAGCAAAAGCTATTGATTGTATTACATGTCCTTAGTGTTTTAATAAAAAGGAGGTAAGCAAATGTCTTTACAGGCGGAAGAAAAACAACGGCTGGAGCGGATCGCCAAAGAGCTGCGGCTGACCACGGTGGACGTCATGGCGTGGTCGGGCGGCGCTCACATCGGCGGGTCCTTGAGCAGTATGGACATCTTCACGATTCTGTACTTCAAGTACCTGAACATCGACCCGGCGAATCCAAAGTGGGAGGACCGCGACCGGTTCATCCTGTCCAAGGGCCACGCGGCTGCGGGCTACATTCCGGTGCTCGCCAAGCGGGGCTATTTCCCGGAGAAGGACCTCCGGAGCTTCAACCACTTCGGCAGCCCGTTCGCGATGCATCCGGATACCAACAAGGTCATCGGCTGCGACGCGTCAGCGGGAAGCCTCGGCCACGGTCTGAGCATGGCGGTCGGCATGGCGCTCGCGGCGAAGCAGCTCGGTAAGGACTATAAGACCGTCTGCCTTATGGGCGATGGCGAGTGCTGCGAGGGCAGCGTTTGGGAAGCGGCGATGTCGGCGGCGCACTTCAAGCTGGGGAATCTGGTCGGCATCGTGGACCGCAACCGGTTCATGATCGACGGCCCGACCGAGAAGGTCATGGCGCTCGAACCGTTCCGCAGCAAATGGGAGGCCTTCGGCTGGCACGTGATCGAGATCGACGGACACGACTTTGACGCGCTGGACGACGCGCTCGCCTATGCGTGGAAGGCCACGGACAAGCCGACGCTGATCCTGGCCAACACCGTCAAAGGCAAGGGCGTCGACTTCATGGAAAACAACGTCGTCTATCACTACGCCTCAGGCGACTCTGCGCTGTGCGAAAAGGCCAAGGCGTCCATCCTGAAGGGATAAGGAGGTAAGAAATGGCTGTTATCACAGGAACCAACTGGAACGCGTACGACGCGTCAACCATGACCGCCCGCGAGATCTACGGGCGGACCCTGGCGGCTCTGGCAGAAAAAAACGACAGGATCGTCGGGCTGACGGCAGATCTGGAGAAGACGACTGCCATCAAATTCTTCGCTGACAAATTCCCTGACCGCTTCTACAACGTAGGCATCGCGGAGCAGAACATGTTCGGCATCGCGGCCGGAATGGCCAAGTCGGGCCTCATCCCGTTCGTTTCGACCATGGCCGCGTTCACCTGCATGAGAGCGGGGGAGCAGGTCCGGACGGACATCGCTTATCAGAACGTCCCGGTCAAGATCATCGCGACGCACGCGGGCATCTCGTTCGGACACGCGGGCACCACGCACCACTGCACCGAGGACTTCGCCATCATGCGGTCCTTCGCCAACATGACGGTCATCTGCCCTGCGGACGGCATTGAGACCAGCAAGGCAGTCCAGGCGTCGCTCGACATCCCTGGCCCGGTCTACATCCGGATCGGCAGAGGCTTCGAGCCGCCGTGCTACGAGAGCGACGACTACGACTTCGAGCCGGGCAAGGCCATCACCATGCGTGACGGTACTGACCTGACCATCATCTGCTGCGGCATCACCGTGCTGCAGGCGGTCAATGCAGCAAAGACGCTCGCGGAGACGGACGGTCTCAGCGTGCGCGTCATCAACATGCACACGATCAAGCCGATCGACAGGGACGCCATCATGAAGGCCGTAGTCGATACGCGCCGCATCCTCACCGTCGAGGAACACAACGTCCTGGGCGGTCTGGGCGACGCAGTGGCGTCCGTCATCGCAGAGTCCGGCAAGGGCTGCGTGTTCCGCAAGCACGGCATTCCGGACATTTACTCCACGATCGGCTACGCCGAGGACCTCTACGCTTACTATCAGCTCGACAGCAACGGCATCGTCGACAAGGTGCGCGAGATGATGGGCATGGAATTCGAGGCGGACGAAGACTGGACGGACGAATAAGGAGGTGCTCTGATGTCTGCATCACAACAGGATCTAATGACTGCGAAGCTGTTCATGAACGCAGCATTTCCAACCATGCAGGTGCTGCTGGACGACTCCTCCGCGCTTCGTAAGAAATTCAAAAAATTCAAGGGTGTCATACAGTTCGGCGCGAAGGACGGGGACGGCCTTCTGTGCTGCCACCTCATCTTTGACAAGGGCAAGCTGACGGTGGTCCAGGGCCCGGCGGAAAAGCCGGACCTCAGCCTGACCTTCCCGTCGGTTGCAAAGATGAACGCGCTCCTCAAGGGCGGCCTGGCGTCGCCAAAGATCAAGGGCAAGGTCTCCATGCTGCCGAAATTCCTGAGCCTTCTGCTGGGACTCAAGATCATGACCAAGCCGAAGGACAAACTCAAGAACGACGAGGAGAAATTCCTCAAGGTCAAGGCCAGCCTGTACATGATTACGAGGGCACTCAGCCAGTACAACAAGCTGGGCGACCCGGACATGCAGGAGTTCTGCCGCCGCCAGCCGGACCGCATCTACCAGTTCCGCGTGGAGGATAACGGTGACCCGGAGCGCATCGCGTGCTACCTCCGCGTCAAGGCCGGCAAGTCCAAGTCCGGCCACGGCGTCTATACCAGACGGTCGCCGTTCGTCCTGTTCCGCTTCCTCTCGATCGACGGAGCGCTCAAGGTACTGGGCAAGGAATGCGAGTTCGTCGAGGGCGTCGAAAAGGGCTACGTCGAGACCGTCGGCAGCCCGGAATACGCCTGCTACCTCAATGACTACATGGCGATTCTGCAGGATATGCTGTCCTGACGGTGCGCCTGTCCGAAAGGAGAAAATCAAGTGAAGACGGTATATTTTGACAAAGACATTCCGCGGATTCTGGCGACCAAGGCCATTGCAAAGAATAAAAGGCTGAAGAATCTGCTGAATTCGAACCTGAACGCGGTGAAATACGCCATCGACCTCCCGGAGCCGGCGCTTCCGGCGGATGACTGGGTGCGCGTCCGGAACATCGCGTGCGGCCTCTGCGGAACGGACGTGAGCTTCTACAAAGCGACGACCGGCACCACCTCGGCCCTCGAGCCGATCCCGAGCTCCAAGCGCACGTTCCTCGGACACGAGAACGTCGGCATTGTCACCGAGGTCGGCGCGGGCGTCACGGACTTCAAGGTCGGGGACCGCGTCACCATCCGCGCTTACATGGCCGGCTGCGACACCAAGGGCATCCGCAACCGCTGCCCGTACTGCGAGGCGGGCGACTACAACTTCTGCCTGAACTACGGTGCGCCATCGCCTTACGGAGACCTGATCACCGGCGCCGGCTGGAGCGACAGCTTCATCTATCCGGCCCGCGGCCTCGCGCACATTTACGATGGCATCACCAACGAGCAGGCCGTCATGGTCGAGCCTACGTGCGTCTCCGTCCACGCGGTTCTGCGGGACATCCCGCAGGCCGGGGAAAAGATTCTGGTCATGGGCTGCGGCACTATCGGCCTCGGCGTCGTCCAGGCGATCAAGATCGTCCAGCCGGACTGCGAAGTGTGGATCATGGAGCGCGTCAAGACCAAGCAGGAGTTCGCGATGAAGCTCGGCGCGGACCACGTGCTCGCGGGCGAGCCGTACGAGGCCGCGTCCAAGGCGACCGGCGGCAGCGAGGTCTACACCGGCATGAAGGGGAACAAATACTTCTTCGGCGGCTTCGACCGCGTCTACGATTGCATCGGCGGCGACTGGGCCAACACGACCGCGGTGCGCATGCTCAAGGCGCGCGGCACGATGGTCAAGATCGGCCACCACATGCGGGCAGTCACCTACGATGAGACGCCGGTATGGTGGCAGGAGCTGAAGCTCATCGGCATCGACGCCCACGGCATGGAGCACTATCAGGGGCGCGATCTGTACACGTTCGACCTGGTGCAGGAGTGGATCCGCGACGGCATCTACAAGACCGACGGTTTCGTTACGCACCACTTCAAGTTGGACGACTACAAGGAAGCGCTGACGCTGGCCATGGAGAACCCGCCGGACGTGGTCAAGATCGTTATCGACTGCGAATGAGTTTTGAATGAAAGATATCAGTAGGAGCAGTATAAAAGAAATCTTAACCATCGGGATCCCGGCGACGCTGGAGACGCTGTTCACGACGTTTTCCAACATCATCGACTCCAAGATGGTTTCTGCGATGGGCGTGACGGCCATTTCCGCCGTCTCGGTCACCAACCCGCCGCGGCTCTTCATCCTCAGCGTCTTCCTTGCGCTGAACACCGTTTTAACGAGCCTTGTCGCGAAATACATGGGGAAAAAGGATCAGGACGCCGCAAACCGGACGTTCGCCATGATTCTTCAGGCCGTCGTCCTCCTGAGCATCGTGCTTTCGGCGGCGGCCGTTCTCCTCGCGCGGCCGATCATGCTGGCCTTTTCGAACCAGGCGGACACGCTTGACAACTCGATCCTCTATTTCAGGATCGTCATGGGTGGCATGATCTTCAACACGGTCTTCATGGCAATCTGCGCCGCGATGCGCGGATGCGGCCATACAAAGTTGACCTTCGTGTCGAATGTCATCTTTTGCGGGGTCAACATCCTGTTCAACTATCTGTTGATCGAAGGCCACATGGGCTTCCCGGCGCTCGGAATCAAGGGCGCCGCGATCGCGACCGTCGCCGGAATGGTGGCAGCCTGCATCTTCATCATCGCCATCGCGTTCCGGAAGAGCCTCTTCGTCAACATACCGTATTGTATGCAAAAGAGATACCGGCTGTCCCTGGCGGAAACCGCGGAAATCCGCAAGATGTCGAGCAGTACGATTACGGACGGTCTGTTCGCGCGGGTCAGCATCCTCCTGATCGGGGGCGTCGTCGCGCGCATCGGATCGTATCAGATGGCCGTCTATTCGGTCGGCATGCATCTCATGAACGTCAATCAGGCGCTCGGTACAGGGCTTCAGACCTCCGGCGTTGCATTGGTCGGCCGGAGCCGCGGCGCGAATGATAAGCGGCAGGTGAACGTCTACAAAAAGAACATTGTAGTGATCGGCATCACCGCGGCAGCCGTGCTCGGCGCGGCGATCATCCTCGGCGGACGGTGGTTCTACAGCTTCTTCAGTGACGATCCGGAGTTCATCGCCATGGGCGCGACTTCCTGCATTTTCATCGGCGTCATATCGCTGAGCCAGACGCTGAAGTTCGCGTACACGGGCTGCCTGCAGGGCGTAGGCGCCATGAAGGAAGTCATGAAGGCGAGTATCTTCTCCTTCGCGGTGGTCAACCTCGGCGTGCTGAGCTTCTGCGTATTCATACTTAAGATCGGTCTCTGGGGAGCGTGGATCGGCGCGCTGGCGGCGCAGACCGTCCAGGCCTTCATGCTCTGGAGATACACAAAAAAACTGGAAGCGTTCCGGGAAGACTGAGGAGAGCGGGTGTCATGGGACTGACAAAACAGGTTTTGAAAATTGCAGCGCCGGTGCCAAAGGTCGAGTCGTTCTCGCGGTACCTGTTCATCGGGCCGCACCCGGACGACATCGAACTCGGCTGCGGTGCGACGGCCGCACAGCTGGCCGCAGCGGGAAAACAAATCACGTTTCTCATCCTGACGGACGGCAGGTACGGGGACGGGCACTCCGGCGGCGTCAAGGGCGACGCGCTCGCCGCGCTCCGCAAGGAGGAGGCGGTCAAGGCGGCGGCGCACCTCGGCGTGAAGGACGTCCGCTTCCTGGACCTCTGCGACGGCGGGTTCTATTCGTATGAGGACCTCGTCATGGGCATCGCGCGGACCGTCGGAGCGTGCGGACCGGAACTGATCTTTGCACCGGACCCGGCAACGGGGCGGGAGCTTCACATCGACCACCTGCGCGCCGGATGGGCGGCTTCGCACATCGCCCACATGGCTCCGTATCCGGGGATCATGGAACGGTACGGCGTCCCGGCGGCGGATGTGAAGGGCATCGCGTATTACATGACGGCGCGGCCGAACCGCTTCGTCAAGGTCACGCCGGAGCAGTTCCGGCTGCAGAACGAAGCGATTTTCACCTGCCACAAGAGCCAGTTCCCGGACGGCAGCGACGACGCGAAGCAGTTTGCGACGTATCTGAAACTGCGGTCGGCGGACTTCGGCCTGCGGACCTTGTCCAGGCATGCAGAGGGATTCCGCGTGCTTGGCAAAACGCATATGCACTGCGTGCCGGAGAAGATTTGAATCATGCTTTGAACAAACAATAAAAGCCCCGGAATCCTTGCGGTTCCGGGGCTTTGTCATGCCATGGACTTTTATTACATCTTATAAATATCCTGATAGCCTTGGTTGGCGTCGTAGTTCCAGTGATTTGGATAAAGCTCGCTTAGTTCATCATCGGTGATTTTTCTGCCGCCCGCGCCTTCCCAGGTGACCGGATAGCCGTCCATGATCGGTTCATACCGGTCGATCAGCTCCAGCTCCGTTCCGCCGGCCGGCAGCCGGTAGAACCATTCGGTGGAATAACTGTTTCCGTAATCCATGCAGAGGATTCCGCCTTCTACGAAGTGGATCTGCGGGTGCGTTCCGTTCGGCTCGTGTCCTCGAATCAGCGGAACCGCCTTCGTCCCGTCGAACGTATAGATTTCGAACGGCGTCCAGCCGCTGAAGTCCGGTTGCGATTCGTAAAGTGCCAGAATCAGTTCGTCGGTACCGTCCCCGTTGATGTCGCGGACGGCGTAATGAAACGCGATCCCGCCTTTCTCATATTTGCTCTGAAACTGCATCATGAGCCAGTCGAACTGCACGTCATCCTGATGCCAGTAGTACAGAATGTCCGCGTAGTCCGGGTTATCTACAATCGGTATATCATTTTCGCTGTACGGGGGCAGCATATCCGAGATGAAGTTGCGGTAGTCGACGAGGATGGCACCGTAGGCCTGTTCGGCGGCCTGCGAAGTCGATTGAGTGGCTGGCGGTTCGGGTTCCGGGACGACCGCCGGCTCGTCTTCCGGCGCTGCGGTCTGGTCAGTCTGCGAGACATCGGATCCGTCCGGGGCGGAAGCAGGGACCTTTTGGTTCTGATGCCGGACCACCGCTGTGATGCCGCCGCCGATGAGCAGCACGGCCAGGACGCCGGCGATGATCTTGGTGCGGAGGACCGCATGCGCGGCGGCGCCGACGGCCTTTCCGGCTGCCATAGAAGCGTGGGCCGTTGCCGCGGCAGAGCGGGCGGAGAGCGCCGTTCGTACGATTTCGGCGCGGACCGCGTCGGAAACGCCGGTGGCCAGTTGCGCTTCGTAGTTCCGGAGAAGCAGGAGGAAGAACGGGAGCGGAGCCAGGCCGTAGAGCTTGGTGCCTTTCTTCTCCAGGTCGCGGACCGCGGCTTCGATTTTGCGGCGGCCGTACTGCAGGCGGCTCTTCACCGTCGCCTCCGGGATGCCGAGCTCGACCGCAATCTCTCTCACGGACATCTGTTCATAGTAATATAGGGTGATGCAGGTCCGCTGCTCGTCCGGGAGGCTGTCGAGGATCTCACGGACCAGTCGGGCGGTTTCCTGCTGATCCAGCGAGACGTCCGGCAGATTCTCCGCATGATCGTCCCGGAATTCCGGGAGCGCGTCGTCTTCGCTCTCCGTCATGGAAGAGAACACGACCGGTTTCTTCCTGCGCAGCTGGTCGATCGCCATGTTGTGCGCGATGCGTTTGATCCACGGACGGAATTTTGACGGGTCCGACAGCGCATTCATGCTGGCGAAGGCCTTGATATAGCTGTCCTGCAGGATGTCCAGCGCGGCGTCTTCGTCTTTGACGAGGAATTTCGCGGTGCTGTAGACATCGTTGTAGGTGAGGTTGTAAAGTTCTGTCAGTGCATTCTGGTCTCCGGCGGCCGCGGCGCGGACGAGGTCCGGAAAAACGGATTCGTTCATGATGGACTCCTTTGGATGTTAACCGTTATTTCAATGCTGATTATAGTTTAAAAGTTTGCGGCGGGGTGTGTCAACCGGTTTTGCTCAATGGCGGCCGTTAAAACCATCTGCTGATGTTGACGGCGGCATTGGCCACATTGGCGGCCGCGTTGATGGCGTTGCTTCTGCGGATGCCCTTGAGCGCCTGGGTCTGCGTCTGCTGCTGGGAGAGGATCTCGGCGTTCGCATTCTCCACGCTCCAGCGGTGGAGCTGCTCGTCGCACATCTGCAGCGCCTGGTTGATGTCGTTCGTGCGGCCGGTCTCTACGATCTTCACCAGATAACCGGTCGCCGTCGGATACCAGTAATCGCTCGGAATGACGGAGACGATCTGGGCGTTGTCTTCCAGGATCTTCGTGCCCTCGGCCTCCAGCGCGTCGGCTTCCTGCATGCTGGCTTCGTATGTCGCCTGAATCCGCGGGGCGAAGATTCCTTTGTACAGATAGATGCCTATGAAAACGGCGGCTCCGAGCGCCGCAATCGGGGTGAGGGCCATTACGACCATGCCGGCGAGCACTCCGAGGAACTCCCCGCCGAACATTCCGGCGAGGACCGCGATGATCTTACCGTTCCGCCTGCGTTTTGCTGCCTTGGTTTCGGCTTCCACGCGGATCGCCGCTGCACGTTCGAAAAACGGGTACGCCTGGGTGCAGACGCGGTCTGCTGCTCTCAATTGTTCTGCTAACTGGTTCATGATTTTCCTCCTTGTATCTTTCTCAATGGTTCCATTCGTTTTGGTTTACACTTCTATGACGGATCATCCAGCCGTCAGGATTTAAGAATTTCAAATATTTTTTTTAAAATTTGCCGGGCGATGACCGGGTCGAGCTTCTGGTACTCGGCCAGCAGCCGGAACAGGCGCGCGATGTCGATTTCCTCCATCCATGGGTCCTCCTTTCTCTCGCTTCTACCCCTATGACGAAAAAGGGAGGGGACAGGATTTAATAAATTGCAAAAAAATAAAAAACCCCCGGAACCGGGACGGTCCGGGGGTTTGGAGAGTATCGTTATTCGGTGATGGCGAAGACTCTGACCGGCATGCCGGTGGCGCTCTTGATGCGCGGCCATGCCGCGACGAGGATCGCACCTGCCGGAGCGACCTGATCGAGGTTGCGGAGAACTTCGATCTGGAGCTTGCCCATGGCGAGGACGTACCGCTCGCAGGCGAGGTCGCCGGCCTTTTCGGCTTCTTTGGATGCGTCGGTGTCCAGCGTCTCGTGTCCGTTGGCGGCTGCGTTGCGTACTTCATAGATGTACTTGAGCGCATCCAGGGACCAGCCAGGGAAGTTCTCGCTGCCGTCCTCGGCGAGGCCGGAGAGGAGGTTCATGTCAGGCCATCTTTTATACCAGTCGGTACGGATCGCAACAAATGCGCCGTCCGGAATCGGGCCGTATTTTGCCTCGTAATCCATGATGTCCTGCGCGGTCACCGCGTAGTGGACGTCTTCTTTGACCTTGTCGGTGATGTCGACGACGCAGAGCGGGAACACCCCGTTCTCCACGCCGAATTCTTCCGACAGGGCTGCGCCTCGGATGAAGTGCCCCGGGAAGTCGATGTGCGTTCCCAGCTGCCCCGGGAATTTGAAGGTCTGGATTGTGCACTCGAGCATCGGGTTGCCCCACTCGAAAACGGTCTTGCCGAGTTCGACGCTGCCCTCCGGAATGCCGCTCCAGTACGGACTGTCGTTTGTGAGCTCATGCGACAGTTCCACCCATTTGAGTTTGCGTGCGCTCTCCAGCGCGTCCCATAGTTTGTACATTTCTTACTCCTCCGTTATATTGTTCTCTGCTACGGTTCATTAAAAAAGTATATTATTAGCCAGCCGGTGCTTTTTCAACCGATGGACAGCGACGAGTGCACCCACAACAGCTTTGCCGGCCGGCCCGAGACGTTCTTCCAGGAGTGCATCTCCGAGCCTTTGTAGTAGAACGTGTCGCCGGCGCGGAGCGTGTAAACCTCGTTGTCGTTCAGGATGAACTCGAACGTGCCGGAGAGGATGTAGACCATTTCCTCGCCGTTGTGGCGGTGCGACGTCAGGTTGCCGCAGCCCGGCTGGACTGTGCAGAGCACGGGGTACATGACGTGCTCGCGCATGGAAACGAGCGAGTGCATCTCGAGGCCCGGGTCGTTTTTGAGCTGGATCGCCTCGCCGCGGCCCTTCCGGACGAGATGGGTGTCGGTGCCCGACGGCTCGAGAAAGTAGAGCGGGTTCTCCCCATAGAAGTGCGCCAGCTTGTTCAGGAGGTCGAGCGAGACGTTGCCGCCGTTCTCCAGGTTGCTCAGGTGCGCCGCGGAAATGCCGACAGCCTGGCTGACCTCCTCCAGCGTGTAACCCTTTTGTTTCCGGATCTCGCGCCATTTTTCGCTGATCAGCTTGCGGGAGTAGAACGTTTCCTTTTGCTTCTCCACGTAGTCCTCGACGTCGACGACGTTGTCACCGGCCGCCGGGAGCAGCATCCGGATCGCCTGTGCGCTCATGCGGCCGTCGATGGAATACGTTTTGATCTTTTTGAGCGTTTCAATGTCGTCCGGCGTGAAAACCCGGTAATTGGAAGGGGAGCGGCTAATCTTGATGAGGCCTTTTTTCTCCCAGTTTCGGATCGTCACCGGCGTGACGCCGATCATCCGCGCGACCTGGTCGATATGAAAATAGATTTTGTCGTTGTGGTTCATGAATGTCGGTCCTTGTTGAAATACGTGGAATGATCAGACTCTGACCCGCGCGTCGACCGCGAGGAAGCTCTCCCTGGTATTGTCGTAAATGAGCGGGTTGATGTCCATTTCGCTGATCTGCGGGTGATCCAGCAGGAGCTGGTTGACCCACATGATGATCGTCTTAAGCTGTGCGACGTCCGCCGGCTTGCTGCCGCGGTAGCCCTCGAGCAGCGGACGGCAGGCGAGGCTGCGGAGCATGCGCTCCGGGTCTGAAGCGGCGAGCGGGACGTGCGCGTAAGCGACATCTTTATAGAGTTCGACCAGCGTCCCGCCGAGGCCGGTCATGATGCCGTGGCCGACGGCCGGGTCGAGGAAGGCGCCGATGATCATTTCAGGGTCTCCGCTGACCTGTTCCTGCACCTGGATGCCACGGAGGCCAGGGAAGCGGACCTCCCACGCCGCGAGGACGGCTGCGAGCTCCTCCGGGCTCTGGATGCCCAGACGGACGCCGCCGACGTCGGATTTGTGGACGATGTCCGGGTGGTCGATCTTTGCGACCACCGGGTAGGACAAGTCGAGCGCGTTCGCGTCACCGCCGCACGGCAGGCTGGCGCTCTTGACGACCGGAATCCCGTAGAGCGAAAGCAGTTGGAAGCAGTCTGCAGCCGGGAGATAACTGCCAGGGGCTGTCGAAGCGATGATATTACGAGCTTCGCACCGGGCGGCAGGGGAGACCGCGGTATCGTAAGATTCCGCCGGAACCGGCGCCCGTTCCGTCATGTAGTACATCGTGCGGACCATCTGGTCCGGGAAGGTGAAGGTCGGGATGCCGCCGGCCCGCATGACCGAACGGCCGCCTGCGCCGAGCGTCGGCCCGAAGAAGCAGGAGAAGATCGGCAGCGGGCTCGTGTTGAGGATGTCGACCATGGCCTGCGCCACCTTACCGGTATCGACGGTGGCCGGCGGCACGCAGTCCACGATGATCGCGTCGTATTTGCCGCTGTCGATCATGGCGTGCGCCGCGTAGCTGTAATGCTCCGGCGGGGCAGGGGCCACGAGATCGAGCGGGTTGCCGGTCGACGCCTCCGGAAGGAGATGCGTAGCGAGTTCGGCCCGGTCCGCATCGTCCAGCACCGGCAATTCAAAGCCGTTCCGGATCAGCGCGTCTGTCGTCAGGGTACCCAAACCGCCTGCGTTGGAAATGATGCCGACGCGGTTTCCTTTGATCCGCGGCATCTTGCTGAGGCTCGACGCCAGCAGGAAGGCTTCCTCCAGGTTGTCGACCCGGATGACGCCGCATTTCTTGAGGAGCGCGTCGACCACGTCATCGTTTCCGACGAGGCTGCCGGTGTGTGAACTGGCCGCCGCGGCGCCGGCTTTGCTGCGGCCCGCTTTGACGATGATGACCGGCTTTGTGATTCCGGCCATGACCCGTTCAAACCGGTACGGCTCCGGCACCGTCTCCATGTACATCATGATGATGCGCGTGTTGTCGTCTGCCTGCAGCAGCGGCAACAGGTCGCACGGGTTGACGTTGACCATGTTCCCCAGCGAGATCACCGCGGAGAAGCCGACGTCCAGCTGATCCGCGAAGTCGATCAGGCTGGCACCGAGGGCGCCAGACTGCGTCAGGAACGCCACCGGACCAACCGGCGGAATCTGTTCGAGCATCATGGCACTCAGCTTGACAGCGCTGTCCGTGTTCGCGATGCCCATGCAGTTCGGACCGGTCATGCGCATGTTATATTTATCAACGAGTCGAAGCAGCTCCCGCTCGCGGGCGACGCCTTCGCCGCCGATTTCGCGGAAGCCTGCGGTGATGCAGACCAGGGCTGGGATGCCCTTGCGGCCGCACTCCTCGGCGACCGTCAGGACGCCGCCGGAAGGGACGCAGATGACGCCGAGGTCGACGGACTCCGGGATGTCGAGGACCGACTGGTAGCCAGGCATGCCGAAGACGTCCTCGCCCTTGCGGTTGACG
The DNA here is from genome assembly GCA_017433975.1 of Mogibacterium sp. Lineage (GTDB taxonomy): Bacteria > Bacillota > Clostridia > Peptostreptococcales > Anaerovoracaceae > RGIG2439. The sequence goes on from JAFRGD010000008.1 coordinate 21,408, forward strand.
GCGAACACCTTGCCCGGGAAGCCGATCTCGATCAGGTTCCGCACGACGGCGTTTCCCATGCCGGGACGCGTGGACGCGCCGATGACCGCCACGGAAGTCGGCCGGAGGAGCAGGTCGGCCCGGCGCTGGTGCCGCGGCTTGTTCTCCTCCCAGCTCTCAAAGCACAGCCCGTCCGGCGCCGGCTCCCCTTTGTAATAAAGGACGTTGTCGTCGCTCACGGAGAAGTTGCCCAGCGCCAGTTCGAGCACGGCGCGGGCGCCGGTGACGCGCGCCTGCGCGTTGACCAGCTTGAGGTAGTGACGGAACCGGGCCTCCTCGTCCGGGAAGACCTCGTCCGTGACCGGGATCTTTGGAGAGCGGACGAGCAGCGGGCCCGCGTCCAGCTGGGCTGTGGCGATGTGCGCGCTCGCCCGGAGGTAATCCATGTTGTGTTCGAACGCGCTCTTGATCCCGTTGGCGCCCGCGAGCAGCCGGCGGCCGTCCTCGTCCCGCACGGCGAGGTCCGCCGGGTGGATGTTGACGACGATATAGTTCTCGAGCACGCTGTCCGAAACGGCCCAGACGTAACCGGCGAGCAGGATCATGTCAGCCTGCAGGTCTGCGTACAGAGCCAGCGCCTCCGCATCAAACTCCGCGCGAACCTCGCGGTCGCGCAGCGGTTTTTCGCGCTCCGCATAGTATTGGCGGATATCCAGCGTGCGGCACGGGATGCCCAACTCGGCCGCCGTGGCCACGGCCTTGACCGTCGGGCTGTCGGTGAAGACGCCGACGATCTCAAACGGGCAGCCCTCCGCGGTCTGCTCCATTTCCTTCTGGAGTTCGTACGCCTTCCAGAGAGTCGCTCCGGACCCGGAGCAACACCCAAGCACCCGGAGCTTGCCCCGGGCAGGGTTGATGATCGGTCTTAACATATCGGAAGCTCCTTAATCGATGCCTTTGATTTTGAAGTATTCTTTGACGGCCTCCGCCAGGCGCTCGACGCCCTTCTCCATGTTCTCGTACGAAGGCGTCGTGTAATTCAGGCGGAACGAGCGGCACGGGGCGTTGTTGTCGACCATGAAGTCGCGGCCCGGGACAAAGGCGACGCCCTTCTCGAGCGCGACCTCGGAGAGTTCCTGCGAGTCGCAGCCCTCCGGCAGCGTGCACCAGAGGAAGAGCCCGCCGTCCGGCCTCGTGTAAGTGACCCGCGGGTCGAGCTTCTCATCGAGGAGCTTGAGCATGAAGTCGCAGCGGTCACGGCAGATGCCTTGGATCTTTTTGACGTGGGCCTTGACGTCCGCGGTGTTCAGCCATTCGTCCGTCAGGATCTGGAAGAAGATGTTCGAGTGGCAGTCGCTGAACTGCTTGGCGATCGTGAGGAGCTGCAGCGGCTCTTTGCGCGCCATGACGAAGCCGATGCGCATGCCGGCCGAGAGCAGCTTGGAGTAGGTGCCATTGTAGACGACGATGCCTTCGGTATCCATGGACTTGAACGACGGGATCTCTTCGCCGCGGAAGCGGAGCTCACCATAAGGGTTGTCCTCGAGGATGATGACCCCGTGCTCCGCGCAGAGCGCGTAGATGGCTTTGCGGCGCTCGTAGCTCAGGGTCTTGCCGCTCGGGTTCTGGAAGTTTGGAATCACATAAAGCATCTTGACCCGGTCCTGGGTCTCCAGCACATGTGCGAGGGCCTCCGGCCGGATGCCGTCGTCGTCCATGTCGAGGCCGATGACGTTGGCGCCGTGGATCCGCATGGCGTTGATGCCGCTGACGAAGGACGGCTGCTCGACGATGACGGTGTCGCCCGGGTTGACGAAGACGTTGGCCGCCAGCGAGAGGCCCTGTTGGCCACCTGTGGTGATGATGAGGTCGTCCTCATCGGTCCCGATGTTGAAGTCCTCCTTGAGGCGTTTCTTTGTCGTCGCGCGAAGCGGCGGGTAGCCTTCGGTCATACTGTACTGCAGACCGGCGAGCGGCATTTCGCGGAAGATTTTTTCCGAGATTTCGTGGATCTCGTCCACCGGAATGGCCTCGTTCGCCGGACTTCCGGTCGACAGCGCGATCACGTCCGGGTGCGCCACCGCATACTTTATGATCTCGCGGATGGCCGACGGCCGGATGTTCCGCGTCCTATCAGAATAACGGTAGTCCATGGGAAACTCCTTTTCTTAACAGAAATGCAAAAGCGGTATATTTCTCTGATTTAAGTATATGCGTGACGCAAAACTTTGTCAAACAACTTTATATGGTTAATGAAATTTTTTGCAGAAAATCCGCGGGAAAAACGGAAATGCGCTTTACAAATCCGGCGTGTTCCCATATAGTAAGTTTATAAGGAACTATATCAATGTTACTGTAAGTCTTTACTTTTTATGATAGAGGAGGTCATGACGATATGGAGTTCAAACAGGAAGGAAAATGGTGGGTCAGCCCGACCAACTTTTTTGAGGAAGTAACGAAGAATTTTCATTTCCCGGACAAGATTGAGATTCTCGACACCACGCTGCGCGACGGCGAGCAGGAGCCGGGCATCATCTTCACCAAGGAAGACAAAGTGGCCATCGCGAAGAAACTCGACGAAGCCGGCGTGCACCGCATCGAGGCCGGCTGCCCGATGACCTCCGACGAGGACGCGGACGCGATCCGCGCGATCTGCGCGCTCGGACTCAAGGCGGACATCTACTGCTTCGTCCGCGGCGTGCTCTCCGACATGGACCTCGCAAAGGACTGCGGCGTGGACGGCGTCATTATCGAAGTCCCGGGCAGTGAGCAGATGCTGCAGGGCGGCATGCGCTGGGGGCTGCCGAAGGCGATCGACGCGGCCGCAGCCGCGACCAAATACGCGCACGAGCTCGGTCTCAAAGTCATCTTCTTCCCGTCCGACGCGTCCCGCTCGAATATGGAATTCCTGACGACCCTGCTGAAGGGCGTACTGGAGAACGGCGGCCACATGGATTCGGTGGCCCTCGTCGATACGTTCGGTACGTTCTCACCGGAGGGCGCCGCCTACATGACGCGCGCTCTGATTGAAGAGGTCGGCGTACCGGTCGAGGCGCACTTCCACGAGGACTTCGGCCTCTCGGTCGCCACGACGATCGCGGCCCTCGAAGCCGGCGCCTTCTGCGCGCACGTGACGGTCAACGGGATCGGCGAGCGCGCCGGCAGCTGCCCGCTGGAGCCGCTGGTCATGAGCCTGCAGTGCCTGTACGGCCAGGACACCGGGATCAAATACGAAAAACTGCTCGAGCTCTCCCAGGAGGTCGCGGTGCGGTCCGGCAAGCCGGTTCCACCGACCCGGGCGATCACCGGAAACCGCCTCTTCGGCTGGGAGACCGGTCTCCCGACGGGGTACTGGCAGAAGTCGCGCGACATCAACCCGCTGATCATGATGCCTTACCACTATTCGATGACGGGCCAGCCGGCGCCGCACATCTACATCGGTAAAAAGAGCGGTGCCGCCAACGTCGCGCTGGTCAACGAGCGGCTGGGGCTGCCGCCGATCGAGGACAAGGAGGTCGTCAAGGCACTCCTTAAGAAGGTCAAGGCGCTCTCCATCGAAGTCAAGCGCGACCTCACCGATGAAGAATATCTGAACCTGTACCACGAGATGGTATAGATCGTCCGTTTTCCAACAAGATTAGGAAGGAGAAAGATCATGCTGGATTATATGAATCTGTCGCTTGCGCAGCAGGAGGAACTGCTGCGGATCCGCCGGCATCTCCACAGGCACCCGGAGCTCTCGTTCCAGGAGTTCGAGACGGCTGCCTTTATCAAGGACTGGCTCGACAACGCGGGCATTCCTTACCGCACCGTCGGCGGGACCGGCGTCGTCGCTGAAATCACCGGTGAGAAAGCGGGCGTCGCTGCGCCAAAGACCGTCGTGCTGCGCGCGGACATCGACGCGCTGCCGATTACGGAGAATACCGGCCTGCCGTTCAGCTCTGAGAAAGAAGGCGTCATGCACGCCTGCGGACACGACATGCACGCCGCGATGCTGCTCGTCACGGGCGGAATTCTGAACTCGCTCAGAGCCGAGTTCGCGGGAACGGTCAAACTGGTCTTCCAGCCTGCCGAGGAGTTCGTCATGGGCGCCGCAAAAATGATCAACGAAGACCCGTTCATGGACGGCGTGGACTATGTCCTCGGAACGCACGTCATGTGCCACATGCCTTGCGGCACGCTCGGCGTCCGGAGCGCGGGCCTCTTCTTTGGCGGGGAACGCTTCCAGATTCACATCGAAGGGAAGGAAGGACATGGTGCGCAGCCGCACACCGCGATCGACGCTCTGCTCGCGGGCAGCGCCATCGTCAGCAACACGCAGCTCACGCTTGCGCGCGAGACCAACGTGCTCGACCCGGCCGTCGCGACCATCTGCATGTTCCACGCGGGCAACGCGCCGAACGTCATCGCCGGCGAGGCGGACCTCTCCGGAACGATCCGGTTCTTCAGCGAAAAGCGCCGCGCGGCGCTCAAAGGATCCATGGACCGCTCGGTCGAACAGATCGCGGGGTCCTTCGACTGCAAGGGGTCGGTCATCTGGGACCGTTACGTCCCGGCCGTCGAGAACGACCCGTGGCTGGACGCCTTCGTCAGAAAGGCTGCGACGGAACTGCTCGGTGCGGACGCCGTCCGCGAAGCCGCTCAGCTGACGAGCAGCGACGACTTCTCGTGGTACACGCAGAATACCAAGGGCTATTACATGATCCTCGGCAGCGGTACCGGCGACCCGGAGCGCTCCACACCGCACACGCCGATGTTCACGCCGGACGAGAACTGCATGCCGCTCGGCGTTGCGACCTTCGTCAAGCTCGCGGTGGAACTGTTGCAGGGAGAATGATCCGTGGAAGAAATGTGACGAAAAAGACACGAAAAAAAATATCACTTGTATTTGATGACAAAATGCAAAAGTAGTAAAATAGACCCAGAAGGCCAACGGAGTTTTTTATAGTTTTAAAGGAGAATACGAATGGCAGAGGAAAAAAAGGGTTTGTTCGGTGCACTCAAAGATAAACTGAACGAGGCAAAGGAGAAGGCTGAGGAGCAGTCCGCGGCTGCTGCGGCGAAGCTTGAGCAGAAGGCTGATAATGTCAAGGCCGAGGCGAAGGAATCCGCGGCTGATGCAAAGATTGACTTTGCGACTGCGGCTGCTTCGATCGCGAGCATCAAGGACGTCGCAAACGCAGCGGTTAAGGAAGAAAAAGCCGAGGCAGCCAAAGCCATGGCGGACCTCAAGGCAAAGGCGCGCGCTGAGGCGCTGGAGAAAGCCGCCCAGGCAAAGGCTGAGGCCGAAGAGGCTGCAAAGGTCGCAGAGGCTGAGGCGAAGGCCGCCGAGGAAAAACTCTCCGACGCGACGATCGAGAAACTCGCCAAGGAAGTCATCCGCGGCGACTGGGGCAACGGCGACGAGAGAAAGCAGAAACTGACGGCTGCCGGCTATGACTATGCCAAGGTTCAGGGCAAGGTCAACGAGATGCTGGGCGCGGCGCCAAAGAAAGCCGCCGACAAGTCAGTTGAGCAGCTTGCCAAGGAAGTCATCCAGGGCAAGTGGGGCAACGGCGACGAGAGAAAGAAAAAACTGACCGCTGCAGGCTATGACTACAGCGCAGTCCAGAAGAAAGTCAACGAAATGCTCGGCTAATCATCATCATGCACATCGGAGGACCGCCCGCACGGGCGGTCCTTTTGTGTTGTGCGCAATTGGTAAATGTGATACACTTATAATGAAGTAATATGATCTCTTTGAGGCCCTCGAATGCGGGCTTCATGGAACTATAACAGGGTACTACAACCATGGCGGAAATCGAAACAGTAATCAAGATGTCATTGGTCACGGGGTTCAGCGTGCTGCTGACTTATGTCATCTGGAAGATCGTAAAAGACAAACCGATGACGTGGAGGCTCCGTATCATCATCGGCGTTGTTTATGGAATATATTGCGTCCTGTCGACGCATTTCGGGGTGGATTACTACAGCATGATGCTGAACGTGCGCGACCTAGGCCCGATGGCGGCAGGGCTTTTCTTTGACCCGATCGCCGGCATCATCGCCGGCCTTATCGGCGGTGCTGAACGCTACATCGCCGGTACCTACTGGGGCATCGCTTCGTTCACGTCGGTCGCCTGCAGCATTTCCACCTGCCTGGCAGGATTCTTCGCGGCCTTCCTCAAAAACTTCATCTTCAAAGGCAAAAAACCATCCGTCGCCTACGCGTTCTTCATGGGCTCGGTCATGGAAGTTTTCCACATGTACGTGGTTTTCGTCACGCACCGGGACGACATGGCGATGGCGCTGATGGTCGTCAAAACCTGCTCCATTCCGATGATTCTCTTCAGCGGCATCGGCCTCTCGGTCACCGCCGCCGTATTGATCAAGAAGAGCGGCGGACATTTGCTTCCGATGCAGACCCTTCCAAAGGAAAAAATCTCAGTTTCGCAGAAGTTCCAGGCGTGGCTGTTCGGCGTCACCGCGATCGTCCTCATCATCAACTTTTGGTTTAACTTTTCGCTGCAGACCAACGCGGCGGAACAGGACGCGAGAGATGAGATCGAAATCTCGGAGACCGATATCAAAGAGACGTACTACATGCTCCGGGGCAGGGAGGGCGCCGTCTCCAAGGTGGTCACGCACATCGGCGACAACGGGATGTACGTCATCTTCGACAAAGACGGAAATCCCATCGCCGGCATGCAGGATGAATTCCTGGGGGATTTACTCGAGCCCGCTTTGCAGGAGCATAAGGACGGAGAATATTTCAAGTACGACATATGGGATGAAAGCTGGCTCTGCCGGACCAGTACTTTTGACGACGACGCGCGGCTGATCATCATGATCCCGGAGGGAGGAACCTCCGGCGGCATGTACATGGAGCGGGATATCCAGGCCTACGAGACGTTCCTGGCGGACATCCTGATCTTCACGGTCATTTACGTGCTCATCTCCATGCTGGTGCAGGGGATGGTCGTCGACGACCTGATCCGCGTCAACGAATCGCTCACCAAGATCACGGAGGGCGACCTGAACGAAAAGGTCAGCGTTTACAATTCCCTGGAGTTCGCGTCGCTTTCGAACGACATCAATCTGACGGTGGACGCGCTGAAGGGATATATCGAAGCGGCAGAGAAACGAATGGAGAGCGAGCTCCTGCTCGCGCATACCATCCAGGACGCCGCGCTGCCGAAGAACTTCGACTTCAACAACCCGGCGTTTGAGCTCTTCGCGGTCATGGATCCGGCCCGGGAGGTCGGCGGGGATTTCTACGACTTCTTCTTTGTAGACATGGACAAAATCGCGCTCGTGATCGCGGACGTGGCGGGCAAGGGGATTCCTGCGGCGCTCTTCATGATGCGCAGCAAGACCGCCCTGCGGGGGTTTGCGGAGACAGGAAAGGGGCTCAAGGAGACCTTTGAAAAGGTCAACGAAGAACTCTGCGGAGGGAATGAGATTAACATGTTCGTCACGGTGTGGATGGGCATCCTCGACCTCAAGACCGGGACGGTGCGGTGCATCAACGCGGGACATGAGTACCCGGTGATCATGCACGGCGACCGGGGTTTCGAACTCTTCAAGGAAAAACACAGTCCGCCGCTCGGCGCCATGGAGGGCATCCCGTTCCAGGAGTATGAAATGAAACTGGATCCGGGCGACTGCCTGTTCGTATTTACGGACGGCGTGCCGGAAGCGATCAATACAAACGTAGAGCAGTATGGTACGGAGCGCATGGTCGCCGCGCTGAACGTGAACAGGGACGCTTCCATGCAGGGACTGTTGTCCGCGATCCAGAGCGACCTGGAGGACTTCGTGGGAACGGCGGAACAGTTCGACGACGTGACCATGCTGGGCATCCGATACAACGGATACTGATGCGGAGAGTAAGGACAAATGAAGCAGGCGAATACCATTGATATCAAGGAAAAGGCAAACGCGAAGGTCGTGACCCGGCTGATGTTCCGGCTGCTTCCGATCCAGGTTCTGCTGATGGCGGTCGGCGCGGTCAACGGGATCGTTTCGAGTTTCTTCGCGACCAATTATGTCGGAATTGACGCCATGAGTGCGGTCGGGCTTTACAATCCGATTACGCTGCTGCTCTCGGCCATCAGTGTTACGTTTAGCGGCGGCTCCGCCATCCTGTGCGGAAAATACATGGGGCAGAACCAGCAGGAAAAGGTGCACAACATTTTCTCGCTGAACCTGATGATCTCTGCGGTCGTATCCATCGTCCTCGTCGTTGCCTTTGTCGTGATGGGGTTGTTTGATCTGACCGGCTTTCTGACGAACGATCCAGCGGTCCGGCCGATTTTCAACCGGTATCTCATCGGGCAGGCGATCGGCGTCTTTCCGCTAATCCTGGGGAACCAACTGCCGTCATATCTTATCATGGAGAACAAAACGCGGCTGTCGACCATCGCCAGCCTTGTTTATATCGCGTGCAACATCGCTTTCAACGGCCTGTTTGTGCAGGTGATGCACCTCGAGGCGTTCGGCCTGGCGCTGGCGTCGTCGCTCGGCCTCTGGGTGTTCCTCGCGGTCGAAGCGAGCTATTTCCTGCGCGGCAAGTCGCACATGAAGTTCCGCCTGCGCGGCCTCGACTGGAGAGAGACCAGACCGATCCTGCGGATCGGTTTCCCGGGCGCGGCGAGCACGGTGTACCAGACGGTCCGCGGGCTGATCGTCAACTGGCTGCTCGCGTTATTCATCGGGAGCGTCGCGCTTTCGGCCTTTGCGACCGCAAACAATCTGATGAGCATCTTTTGGGCGTTTCAGGCGGGCAGCCTGGCCGTATCCCGGCTCCTGATCAGTGTCAGCATCGGCGAAGAAGACCGGCAGACGCTGACGGATATCTTCCGGGTCATGTTCCGGCGCTTCATCCCGATCCAGCTCGTCCTCTCCGCACTGCTGATCCTCTGCGCAGTGCCGCTGACGAGGATCTTCTACCAGGATCCGACCCAGCCGGTTTTCATGATGACGGTCTGGGGCATCCGGATTCTCCCGCTCTGCATGGCACCGGCCATCGTATTTACGCATTTCATTTGCTACGGACAGGCGATCGGCCGACAAGGGTTTGTGCATATCGTGTCCATCCTGGACGGCGTCGTGTTCGTGGCGGGCTTCACCGCACTGCTCATCCCGTTCGTCGGCATGAACAGCGTGTATATCGCCAACGTTCTGAACGGCCTTTTCTGCGCGGCGGCGGTCGTCATCTATTCGTGGTTCCGCAGGAAGCGCTTCCCGCGGAACATGGAAGAGCTGATGGTGATTCCGGACGACTTCGGGGTATCGGAGGAGGAGCGGATGGACCTCTCCGTCCGCAGCATTGACGAAGTCGTCGACATCGCGGAGCGCGTGCAGGACTTCTGCACGGACCGTGGAATCGACGAGCGGCGCGCGTACCTCGCGGGGCTGTCGATGGAAGAGATGGCCGGCAATGTGGTCGAGCACGGCTTCCATAAGGACAACAAGAATCATTCCGTCGACGTGCGCGTCGTGCACAAAGGAGACGACGTCATCCTCCGCATCCGGGACGACTGCGTCCCGTTTGACCCGCGCGAGCGGCAGGCACTCGCCGCCGGCGACGACATCACAAAGAACATCGGCATCCGGATGGTGTTCCAGACCGCAAGCGATGTGCAGTACCAGAACATTCTGGGGCTGAACGTCCTGACGATCCGGATTTAACGCGTGTCTTTTTCCTTCTCCGGTAGAAGACATTTATGTTTTGTAATATAATAGTGGCAGGTGTTTCACAGTATTTTCATCTTGTTAAGACATAAAAAAGGAGCGCTGGACAGAAATTGGGTATCTTAAATATCGTGGCCCTTTTTGGAGGACTTGCACTGTTCTTATACGGTGTCACATTGATGGGTGACGGCCTCAGCATGGTCGCGGGCAACAAGCTCGAGGTCGTGCTCTACCGCCTGACCAGCAACCCAATCAAGGGAATCCTGCTGGGCATTGGCGTCACGGCGCTGATCCAGTCGTCGACGGCGACGAGCGTCATGGTGATCGGCTTCGTCAACTCCGGCATGATGAGCTTTTATCAGGCGGTGGGCGTCATCCTCGGTTCCATCGTGGGAACCAGCGTCACCGGCTGGATCGTCAGTTTAACGTCGCTGGGACAGGGCGAGGGGCTCGCAGCCATCCTGTCGCCGACGTTCATCACCGGCGTCATGGCGATCGCCGGCATCATCCTGATCAAGTTCAGTAAGAACGCCACCCACAACCGCGTCGGTACGATACTGCTCGGCTTCAGCGTGCTGATGTTCGGCATGAATTCCATGAGCGAGGCGGTGTCGCCGCTCCGCGAGAGCGAGTCGTTCATCAGCGCCATGACGGCCTTCTCCAATCCGCTCCTCGGCATCCTCGTCGGCGTCGTCTTTACGGCGATCATCCAGTCTTCTGCAGCGGCTGTCGGTATCCTGCAGGCCCTCAGTATGACCGGTGCATTGAGCTTTGCCACGGCCTTCCCAATCATCCTCGGCATCGCGGTGGGCGGCGCACTACCGGTCCTGATCAGCGCGATCGGCGCCAGCGTTAACGCGCGCCGGACGGCTTTGGTGCACCTGATTATCGACATCTTCGGCGCTGCGTTCTGCGGGATCGTGTTTTACGCAATCAACGCGATCCACCCGTTCGGCTTTGTGGACGCGCGCCTCAATCCCGTGACTGTCGCTCTGGTCAACACCCTGTTCCGCGTCGTGACCGTCGTGGTCCTGACGCCATGCATCCGGCTTCTTGAGAAGATCGCCTGCGCGATCATCAAGGACGAGCCGGAGCCGGAGATCGAAGGCGACTGGGTCCTTCTCGAAGACCGCTTCGTCCCGCACCCTGCGCTCGCGATCGAGCAGTGCCGCATCGTGCTCAATTCGATGGCGACGCTCGTGCGTGAGAATCTGTTGGAAGCATTCAAATTGCTTGATCATTATAGCGAAGAAGGCTTCCAGGCGGTCGCAGACATAGAGGAGCAGGTCGACCGCTACGAGGACAAACTCGGCACTTATATCGTCAAGGTCACGTCCGGTGAACTGACGCAAAAGCAGAACGAAGACATCTATCAGTTCCTCCACGCCATCACGGACCTCGAGCGGATCTCCGACCACGCGAACAACATCGCGGAGAACGCAAAAGAGATTTATGATAAAAAGATCGAGCAGGTGGAGGAGGTTCGCAATGAACGCCACGTGATGGAGAGCGCGCTGACCGAGGTGTTCGGCCTGGCGTACCGGGCGCTTCTGGAAGGGGACGGCGAGGCGGCGAGCCGCGTCGAGCCGCTGGAAGAGCTGATCGACAACCTGTGCGATGAGATCAAGTACCGGCAGATCGAGCGGATCCGCGGCGGCGTATACTCGCGGCAGAACAGCTTCGTCTTCAACGACCTGCTGACGAACTATGAGAGGATTTCCGACCACTGCAGCAACATTGCCATCGCCATGATCGAGCTCAAGCAGGACGAGTTCGACCTCCACAACTACGTGGAGAGCCTCAAGCAGCACAAGAACGAACTGTTCGACCAGTATTTTGACGAATACCGTTTGAAATACAGTCTGTGACACACCCATGATCGAAGAATACCTGAAAGCCCGTAAGGCGGGCGACCGTGAATATAAGGCCCGTATCGCAAAGGGGGAGTATCCGTTCCTCCCGGCGCTGGACGACGTTCTGGCGGACGCGGGGTCCATGCCGCAGCAGCCGGTCGGGCTCATGGAGATCCCGGTGGACCTGATCGTCGGCACCCGGACCCGTGCCCGGCAGAATTCTTTTGCGCCGAATTTCATGCCGCTCCTCGCGCCGGATACCGAATTCGCCATGAAGTGGAGCAACCTCTACCGGACGCAGGTGGGGGACGGCTACAGCAGCCCGATCAAGGTCTTTGAATACCTGCATAAATTCTACGTCCAGGAGGGAAACAAACGGGTCTCTGTGAGCCGTTTTCTCGAAGCGCCGGCCATCCTGGCGGAGGTCATCCGGATCCTTCCGACGGAGCAGGTGATGCGGGAGAACCCGGCGTACGCGGAGTTTCTGGACTTTTACCGCGTCGCCCCGATCTACGACATCGTCTGCACCGTTCCGGGCTCGTACCGGGAGATCGCGCAGCTCGTCGGCCGCGAGATCGGACCGGGGGCGGAGCCGTGGCCGGAGGACCTGGTCAAGACGCTGAAGACCGCTTACTGGAACTTCTCGGAGGCGGTGGCTTCGTTCCGCGATGAGATCCCGGACCTCGCGCCGGGCGACGCGTTTCTCGTCTACCTCCGCATCTATCTGAACGATGCGCTCCGGTTTGAAACGGATAAGGAGATGCAAAAGCGCCTCACAAAGATCCGTAAGGAGCTGTTGACGGCGCACAAGGCGTCCCGCAACGAGGAGATCTCGCTGATCGAGTCGTCCGAGGACGCGCTCAAAGCCGGCGACCTCGTGACAAAGACCGGCAGCCTGCTCTCCCGGCCGGGGTCGATCATCGGCAAGGTCCTCCCGGTGCGGCAGTATTCCGACAAGCACCCGCTGAAGGCGGCGTTCATTTACGACGGGCTCCCGGAGGACTCGAGCTGGGTCTATGACCACGAAGCCGGCCGACGGCGCGTACAGGCGGCGTACGGCGGCATCGTTGAAACGGCGGGCTTTGCAATTGCCGGGGCGGGCCGCAAGACCAAGGCACCGTGCCGGATCCAGCCGGACTTTACCGCTGCGGTGACAGCGGCGGTGGAGTGGGGCGCGGAGGTCATCTTTACGACGGCGGCGCGGCACATGAACGACACGCTGCGCGCGGCGATCCGCTACGAAGATGTGATTTTTCTGAACTGCTCGGTCAACCTCGCGCACCAGGCGGTGCGGACTTACTATGCCAAACAATACGAGTCGAAGTTCCTCGCAGGCATCGTCGCTGCTTCCCGCGCGGACAACCACATGATCGGATACTGTTCAGACTATCCAATCTACGGGACGGTTGCGGGCATCAACGCCTTTGCAATCGGGGCGGCCATGGTCGATCCGGAGGTCCGGATCTATCTGGACTGGACGACGCGGCAGAACGTGAACTGGTGGCACGACATGCTGGAGCAGGGGATCCGCGTCATCTCTGCGGTAGATTCGATGCACAATATCGACGGCAGCGACGCTTACGGGGTCTTCCATGTTGAGGCGTGTGAGCCGGGGACGGGCAACGACCTCTCCCGGAACTACCAGATCACCAACCTCGCGGTGCCGATCTGGAAGTGGGGCAAGCTTTATGAGATTATCCTCCGGACGATTCTGGAGGGAACGTACCACGCAAAGCTCGTGGACCGCAAGGATCAGGCGACTAACTACTGGTGGGGCATGATTTCCGGGGTCGTAGATATAGAATTGACGGATAATATTTCTCCGTATACCAAGCAGCTCGTCGAGGTTTTGCGCAGAACGATCATCGCGGGCGACTTCAACCCGTTCGACGGAGCGCTCCGCAGCCAGACCGGATGGGTCCGGCGCGCAGACGAACCGCCGCTGACCAGCAAAGACATCATCACGATGAACTGGCTGAACGAGAACGTCATCGGGGAGATCCCGGCGAAGGACGCGCTGACGGACGAGGCTAGGGAGACGGTTTCGATTGCGGGCGTGAAAGGGTAGTTTCAGGCGCATGATATGAAGATTCTGATCGTAGCCGATGTAGAACAAAACGACCTGTGGGACCACAATCCGGTGGACCGTGAGCGGTACGCGGACGTCGGTCTCATTTTGTCTGCGGGCGACCTCCGGCCGGCGTATCTGGAGTATCTCGTGACCATGTTCAACGTGCCGCTGCTGTATGTCCGCGGCAATCACGATAACAGGTATGACAAGGAGCCGCCGGCGGGCTGTCTGAACATCGATGGAAAGACGGTTGAAGTGGCGTGCAGGAACCGCGCGGGCGAAGAGGCGACCCTGCGCGTCGCCGGGCTCGGCGGCTGTATGCGGTACAAACCGGGCAGTGACATGTACACCGAAAAAGAGATGTCGGGCCGCGTGAAACGGCTGCGCCGCAGTCTGCGGAAGGGGTTGTGTTACGATATCGAGGGGCAGCGCATGCAGTCGCGGGCGGCGGACGTGCGGTACCTGCTCGGACAAAACGAAGGCCTGCGCCCGGACATCCTGCTCACGCACGCGCCGTGCCTGGGCTACGGGGACATGGAGGACCTGCCGCACCGGGGCTTTGCCTGCTTCAACGGACTCCTGGACGCCTGCCGGCCTGCCTACCACTGTTATGCCCACGTGCACATGGAGTACGGGCACTTCGCGCGGGTGACGGAGCACCCGTCGGGAACCACCCTGATCAACTGCAGCGGCGCATATCTGCTCGACTTCCCGCAAAAATAAACGTTTATACTTTATCTTTTTTAAGAATTGCCATATAATAGTAGTGCTATGAAAATGATTGATATTTTGGAAAAAGATAAGGACCGTCTTCTGACGGACCTGGCAAAGGCGGCAACGGCCGAAAAAGCCGTGCACGTCCTCGAGAACGAGTCAGACAAGATGCTGCTCACATATAACGAGCACTGCGGAAGCGAAAGCGAGCGGGACGCTGCGGCGTACATGATGCAGGCGGTCCGGCTGTCCCTGCCGCTGATCGATTCGGTCGGTGATACCAAGGTGTGGGAGTCCGAGACGGTCAAGGAGTCCGAACGCAAGGTGAGCATTCCGGGAATCATCCTCATGATCCTCGGCATTGCGCTTACGGTGTTCGGCCTTGTGGTGCTCGCGGCGGCGGGGTCCAAGGAAGGCGTTAGCACGGACGTCCTGATGCGGTGCCTGATCGTGCTGGGCGGTGCTGCAATGATGTACTTTGCGGGACGCCTCACGGGCAAGCCGGCAAAGGTCAAAAGGACCAAGAGCCAGCAGATCGAGGTGCACATCGACCCGGGCAAGGTCTACCGGAGCTTCCGGACGGCCATCCTTTCGGTCGACCAGAGCCTCGAGGAGGTCCGGGCGGCGGAGCGCTGGAGCAAGCGCGAGAAGGCCGGCACCATCGAAGGCCGGCCGGCGACGACGCCGGAAATCGACCTCTTCTCCGATCTCCTCGCTGCGTCCTACATCGGCGACGCGGAGTACGCCCTGGAGAAGATTGACAGTATCAAATACTACCTGCACCGGCAGCAGATCGAGGTCGTGGACTTCAGCGAAGCGACCCGGCAGTACTTTGACCTGATGCCGGGGACAGAGGCCGGAACCATCCGGCCGGCGCTTGTCGCGGACGGTGTTCTGCTTAAGAAAGGTCTCGCATCAACCGGTAAATAGAGAGGAATCGCGGAGGAATGGATCGTTTTTTCGGATTTGACCTCGGGGACGCGGAGAGCGCGATCGCCAGGCTGCACAAACAAGATCAGGTCGTACCTGAGATGCTCACCGTTGTCGGTGAGCAGAGTTTTATTACTGCATATGCACAGCTCGCTTCGGGCGAGATCCTGATCGGAGAGAAAGCCTGCTACGCGGACAACGTGGTCCGGCGCAAACTCCGGTTCAAGAGCCGGTTCCTGACGGAGCGGTCGAGCGCGCAGGACGTTAAGAGCTTTGCCGCGGGCGTCCTCGGTGAGCTCTACGGGAGCGGCGACCTGATCCGCAACGAGGACTGCAGCTTTTACATCGGTTGCCCGGCGGGCTGGGACCGGAATACCCGGGAACACTACCGTGAGATCTTTGAGAGCGCGGGCTATCCGCCGGCGCGGATCATCTCCGAGTCGCGCGGCGCCATGGTGAGCGCCTGCCAGTCCAAACACCTGCAGATCGGTCTGGACATCCTATCCAAGCCGGTTCTGGTTGTCGATATCGGGTCTTCGACCACGGACTTCGCCTACATCATGGGCGGCAAAGAGGTCGAAATGCAGACCGCGGGCGAGGTCGTCCTCGGCGGCGGCCTGATGGACGAGATCCTGCTCGAGGAGTCGGTCGCCGCATCCGGGCTGATGCGCAAGCGGATCCAGGCCGTCTTCGACGAGAGCGAGCCGTGGCGGACGTACGCGGAGTTCGCGGCGCGGCGCCTCAAGGAGAAGTATTTCTCCGACGAGGATTATTGGAGCCACAACGACTGCCGCGAGAGCGTCGTGCTTTACTATAACCGGCCGGTCAAGCTGACCCTCCGGATGGACCGCGCGATCGCGGACAAACTCGTCAACAAGAAACTGGAAAAACTCGGCGGACGGTCGTTCCGCGAGGTTTTCATCGCTTCCCTGAATGATGTCAAAAATAATATCACAGGC
This sequence comes from Mogibacterium sp., assembly GCA_017433975.1. Classification (GTDB taxonomy): domain Bacteria; phylum Bacillota; class Clostridia; order Peptostreptococcales; family Anaerovoracaceae; genus RGIG2439. Next base: position 37,589 of record JAFRGD010000008.1, read on the forward strand.
GCGCAGCCGGAGCTGATCTTCCTGACCGGCGGCGTCAGCAAACTTCCGGCGATCCGCGACTGGTGCACGGACGTCTTCCCGGATTCGGTCGTCATCTCGGCGAGCGACCCGGAGTTCTCGGTTGCAAAAGGCCTCGCGTACTGCGGCCGGATCGACGAAGACCTCAAGGACTTCAAAGCCGAACTCGATCAGCTGATTTCCTCCACCACGATCGAGGAAATCGTCGGCCGGCACATCCAGCAGCTCTACCGCGACGCGGTGGACTGCCTCGTCGACCCGATCGTCGCCAAGGTTGCCGTCCCGGTCTTCGAGCGGTGGCGGTCCGGAGAGATCACCCGTCTCGCGGACACGGACGCGGAACTCCAACGCGAAATCGGCGCCTTCCTCCGGGAGGACGAGACCCGCGAACTCCTCGCGGGCCCGATCACCGCGTGGCTCAAGCCTGTCATCGAGGAACTCGAGGAGTACACGGTACCGATCTGCATCCGCCACCGGGTGCCTTACACCGCGCTCAGCCTCAAGTCCTACCTCTCGGTTTCGGACATCGACATCAAGGTCGACGCGCGGAACCTCTTTGCGGTTGAGGAGATGACACTGCTCATCGACTCCATCGTGACGGCGCTCGTCGCGATCCTGGTTTCCGTCATCGACCTCGTACCGTTCCTCGCCGGACCGGAGGGCGTCCTGATCGGCGTCATCGCTTCGATCGTCATCCTCGTCCTCGGCAAGGGCAAGATGGAGGAAAAGATGCTGACCGCAGACATTCCAAAGGCGATGCGGCGCCTCGTGCCAAAGAGCGCGATCAGCGCACGGATCGACACCATCAGTTCTGCTGTCAGGGAGTCTTTCTATAAGAGCCTCAAGACGGAAAAGAACGATGAGATCACCGCGCGGATGGTTGAGGAGATCTCCGGCCAGATCGAACACACGCTCGTCAAGATGGCGGAGGTCGTGGAGATCCCGCTCGGATAGGGGACGGACCCGCAGGGTCCAAAAGGGGATGCAGTCCATGAGCACAGCGCAGGACGCAATTGAAAAACGACGGATCTACATGACGACGACACCGATCAATCAGCTAATGCCAAGGCTGGCGGTGCCGTCGATGATTAGTATGCTCGTGACGAACTTCTACAACATGGTAGACACGTTCTTCGTCGGGCAGATTTCGACGCAGGCCACCGCGGCGGTCGGCGTCGTTTTGCCGCTGATGTCGATCATGCAGGCGTTCGGGTTCTTCTGCGGGCACGGCTCCGGCAACTTCATCTCCATGCGGCTCGGCAGCCGCAAGATCGACGAGGCAAAGACCCAGGCCGCCAACGGCTTTTTCCTCGCGTTCGGCCTCGGTATCCTCCTCGCGGTCTTTGGCCTGACGCGGGTTACATGGCTTGCGACCCGGCTCGGGGCCACGCCGACGATCGTCGACGATACGATCAGCTACATGGCGGTCATCCTGATCGGCGCGCCGTTCACAACGTCCCAGTTCGTCATTAATAACCAGTTGCGGTTCGAGGGGAGTGCCACGTACGCCATGGTCGGCCTGGTGACGGGCGCGGTCATAAACATCGCGCTCGACCCGATCCTGATGTTCGGCTTCGGGATGGGGGTGCGGGGCGCCGCGGTCGCGACGGTGGCGAGCCAGATCATCAGCTGGACGATCCTACTGATCGGTACCAGCCGTGGACCGAACATCCGGATCGATATCCGCAACGTCAAGTTCAACTACTACTATCTGAGCCACATCTTCAAAGGCGGCTTCCCGTCGCTCGCGCGGCAGGGCCTGAACAGCGTTTCGGTCATCATCATGAACCATATCGCCGGTACGATTGGCGGGGACGCGGCCATCGCCGCGATGTCCATCGTCGGCCGCTTCATGATGCTTTGCCTGTCAGCCCTGATCGGTTTCGGGCACGGCCTGCAGCCGGTCTGCACGTTCAATTACGGAGCCGGTAAATACTCCCGTCTGCGCGAGGCGAGGAAATTCTGCATCAAGTACGGCACTGTCTTCATGGCATGCATCAGCCTGGTGATGTTCCTGTTCGCGCCGCACATCATTGCGTTCTTCCGGGACGATCCGGACGTCATCGCAATCGGTACCAAGGCGCTGCGGTTCCTGTCGATTTCCTTCCCGTTCGCGGCGTACTCCATGATGAACAGCATGATCTGCCAGGCGCTCAACCGGAGCTTCCGCGCGACCATCCTGTCCACCGCGCGGTCCGGGCTCTTCTACATCCCGGCGCTGTACTTCCTGACCAAGTACCTCGGGCTCACGGGCCTCGAGATGTCGCAGATGACCGCGGGCCTCTGCACGTTCCTGATCACGATTCCGATCATGATTACGGTCATGCGCGAGATCCCGACGGAGGACAGACTCGAGCAGTGAGTTTTCCAAAATAATAATGATAGGGCGGAGACGCAGCTGAAAGCATGTCGAACGGCAGCTTTCAGTTTTTTTATGGACTTTTTGTGCGAATGATGGACGATAATATAGAATACAGTATAGAATAGAGTATATATTTACATATACTCACAATCTGCTAATATAGTGACAACACAGATCAGTTATTGTGTTGTTATTTATTTTAGGGGGTTTTTATGAATTCTGAAATGCTGACCTTCATACTCTACTTTGTCGCGCTGATGGGGGTGGCGCTATACTTTTATATCAAGGACAAGCAGAGAAGCCAGGAGGACTTCTTCCTGGGCGGCCGTCAGATGGGACCGTGGGTCGCGGCGCTCTCGGCGCAGGCGTCCGACATGTCGGCGTGGCTGCTCATGGGACTGCCGGGGTCGATCCTCGCGTTCGGCTTCGGGCAGATCTGGATCGGCATCGGTCTGGCGCTCGGTACCGCTTTGAACTGGATCTTCTGCGCGCGGAGGCTGCGCGTGTTCTCGGAAGAGGCAGACGACTCGATCACGATTCCGCAGTTCCTGGCCAACCGTTTCGCTGCGGACACCAAGACGCTGCAGATCATCTGCGCGCTGATCTTCCTCTTCGCATATACGATTTACGTCGCGTCGGCCTTTGTCGCCGGAACGACCGTATTCGGAACGCTGTTCCCGAGCATCTCGACGAGGACGGCCATGATCGTCTTCGCGGTGCTCATCGTGTTCTATACGCTGTTTGGCGGCTTCACGGCGGTCTGCTGGACGGACTTCTTCCAGGGCATGCTGATGATGTTTGCCCTGATGGCGGTTCCGATCGTCGTCATCGCGACGCACCAGAACCTGGATACGAGCCTGCTGTCGCACGTCTATGAATACACGGACGCGAACGGGGCGCAGGTCACATGTGACTTCGGCGCCGGGCTCTTCAGCGCGAGCTGGCAGGACGTTGCAACCGGCTTCGCGTGGGGCCTCGGGTACTTCGGCATGCCGCACATCATCGTCCGGTTCATGTCCATCGAAAAGCCGTCGCAGATCAAAAAGTCCTCGGTCATCGCAATCGTCTGGGTCGTCATCTCGCTGGGGTGCGCCTGCCTGATCGCTTACATGGGCAGAATGCTCGTCGCGGACGAGCTGCTCCCGCAGGGCATGCAGAAGGTCGTCTTCATCACCATGGCGCGGAAGTACTTCCCGCCGGCAGCCTCCGGACTGCTGCTCGCGGCCATCATCGCGGCGTCAGTGTCCACCGCGGACTCCCAGCTGCTGGTCGCGTCGAGCTCGTTCACATCTGACCTTTACATCCCGCTGTTCCGCAAGAACGCTTCGGAAAAGGAAGCCGTCATTGTCGGCCGGATCGTCGTCGTGGTCATCGCGATTATCGCCTTCATGATCGCCTCCTCCAAGGGGAGCGGGGCGCAGGCCATCATGAATCTGGTCGAAAACGCGTGGGGCGCATTCGGCGCTTCGTTCGGCCCGGTCAGCATCCTGGCGCTGTTCTGGAGGGAGTTCAACTATAAAGGCGCGATCGCCGGTATCGTCGCGGGCTTCGTGGTCGACCTCGGCTGGCTCTTCGGCGGACTGTCGGGGAGCACGGGCGTCTACGAGCTGCTGCCGGGCTTCATCGCGGGCGGACTGGTCGCGTACTTCGTGGCGAAGGCGACGCCGACGCTCGACAAGGAGCGGGCGGTCTACGACGCCGCGCGGGCTGCCGATGCAACCGCGGATTGATGAAATAGGGGACGGTTCCGGTTTTCATCTTTTCCCGCATTGAAATTGAAAGATAAAAAAGCGCCCGGGGAATCGTTCCCCGGGCGCTGATTTGTTGTAACTTGTAAACCGAAGCGTTTCCGCCGAGACTGCTACTTCGCGCGGTATCCGGCGAACAGGATCGGCATCTTTTGCGTAACGTACGAAGTAAGGCCGTACTCTCCGTCGCAGGCGCACCAATCGTACAGGATTCCGCGCTCCAGGAGGGAGAAGTCTTTGACGATCTCGTTCACGGTGAAGTCGTCCCGAAGCTCTCCGTTCCGCTGGCCTTCTTCCACGATCTGCCGGACAAGCCGGTAGAAATACCGGTTCCGGTCGAAAATCTTTTTCTCGCCCCGGGTCACGAGCTGCGTGGAGTAGAGGCGCGTCAGCAGGTCGACCGAGATCCGGTTCTCGATGATGCGGAACATCTCGCGGTCGATGTACATGAGCTTTTCGAACGCGTCCAGCTCCTCCGGGATGGTCTCGGCGAGCTTCCGGTACTCCTCGTCGAGGACGATCGTCATGTGCGAGAACAGTGCGTCCTTGCCTTCAAAGTAGTGGTAGAACGTCCCGCGGGACGTGCCGGACGCCTCCAGAATGTCCTCGATGGTCGTGTTTTCATAGCCCTTCTCGGAAAAAAGGGCGAGCGCGGCCGTCGTGATCTTGCCTTTCGTATCTCTCTTTTCCAGTTTTCCCATCGGTTGAACCCTTTTCAAAAAAGATGACGCAGGTAGAACCCTTTGCTGCCCGCGCCATCTGTCAAATCAATTACCAGCTGTATTCTGTTATTTCCAGCACTCCGTGTCGCCGTCCTTGAGGCCGATGTTGGCCGCCTTGAAGACCGGGTTGTCGGTTACTTTCTTTTGGTCGGTGTAATCCTTGAGCGCCTTGCAGGCGACACCGCCGATGATCGCAATGGTCGGGATGTTGGTTACGACCATGAGGCCCTGCGCCATGTCCGCCATGTCCCAGACGAGACCGGCCGAGGAGACCGCGCCGAGGAATACGAGGAAGGTCGCGATGATGCGGAAGATCAGGACTTCGTTCTGCTTGCAGTCGCGCTTGAGCATGAATGCGAGGCAGCCTTCGCAGTACGAGTAGTTACCGATCAGCGTGGTGAACGCGAAGAGCGACATCGCGACGGCGATGAAGACCGGACCGAAGCCGCCGAGGGTCTCGCGGAGGCAGCCCTGGACGTATCCTGCCGCGTTGCCGACGTAATCGGACGGGGTGACGCTCAGGGTCGAGAGGCACATGAACGCGGTCGCCGTGCAGATCAGGAGCGTATCGATGAAGACGGAGAGGGTCTGGACCAGGCCTTGTTTGACCGGGTGCGAGACGTCCGCGGTCGCCGCGGCGTTTGGCGCGGAACCCATACCGGCTTCGTTGGAGTAGAGGCCTCTCTTCAGTCCCCACATGATGCAGGAGCCGGCGAAGCCGCCGAAGATCGCCTTGAAGTCGAACGCGCTCTGGAAGATCATGCTGAACATCGTGCCGAGGTTCTTGCCGTTCATGATCAGGACGACGATCGAAACGATGACGTAGATGACGCCCATGAGCGGGACGAGGTACTCGGTGACGCGGGTGAGCCGCTTCGCGCCGCCGATGACGATGATGCCGAAGAGGACCGCGAGGATGATGCCGATGATGTAAGGTGTCGCTTTGTTATAGAAGCTGAACACCGCGAAGGTCGACTGCAGGTTGTAAGCTGCGAGCATGTTGTAGCCGACCGCGTAGGTGAAGATGATGAAGATCGAGAACAGGAAGCCCACCCATCTCTGTCCGAGGGCGTCCTGCATATAGTAGGAAGGACCGCCATAGAATGAGCCGTCCGGGCGTTTTTTCTTGTAGATCTGCGCCAGTGTGGACTCGATGAAGGCGTTGGCGCCGCCGAGGAGGGCGGTGATCCACATCCAGAAGATGGCTCCCGGACCGCCGGTGACAATCGCCGTGCAGACGCCGATGATGTTGCCGGTGCCGACGCGGGACGCGGTCGAGACCATGAGCGCTCCGAAGGAGGAGATGCTGCCTTCTTCGGTCGGTTTTTCTTTGATGACGCGGAACATCTCAGGGAAGAGCCTGATCTGAACGGCGCCGGTGCGAATTGTGAAATAGATACCGACCGCGATCAGGAAGAGCGGTACGATATACGGCTTGTACAAAAAGTCGTTGACCAGTGCTACGAACGAACCCATACAATAACCTCCTTGCGAAACATGATGAATAATAACAGTAATATTGTAATACATCCAAAAAAAGTATACAAGTATACAAAATGAAAAAGTGAAATTGGGGACGGCTCCGTTTTTCACCTTTTTTCGGTCCCATGCGCGCGGGGACTGTGGTATAATCACAGCAGATTCGAAAAAGAGGTTTCATTATGTGTGCGATGAACAAGAGGAAAAAGAGAGTGGTCATCACCGGCGGGTCCCGGGGCATCGGGGCCGAAGCGGTCCGGCGCTTTGCCGCGCGTGGCGCCGCGGTGGCGTTCTTGTATAAAAATTCCTATGATGCGGCTGTTGCGCTGAGCAAGGAGACCGGGGCGCTCAACATCCGCTGCGACGTGAGCGATCCGGAACAGGCGCGGCAGGCGATGGCAGCCGCGGCGGAGTATTTCGGCGGCGTGTGTGACGTTCTGATCTGCAACGCGGGGCTCGCAGACGTTGGGCTGGTCACGGACCTCAGCACCGAGCGGTGGAACGAGATCATCAATACGAACCTGAACGCGGCGCATTACTGCGCGGCGCCGGTGTTGCCGGACATGATCAGCCGGCAGTCCGGCAGCATCATCATCGTTTCGTCAGGGTGGGGGCAGGTCGGCGCGTCCTGCGAGGTCGCGTATTCCGCCGCCAAGGCCGGGCTCATCGGCTACACCAAGGCACTCGCCAAGGAACTCGGCCCGTCTGGCATCCGGGTCAACTGCATCGCGCCGGGGCTCATCGATACGCAGATGAACGAGTCGATCGACGACTTTACGCTCGACGAGATCGTCGAGGGGACGCCGCTCTGCCGCATGGGGCGGCCGGCGGACGTGGTCAACGCGATGGAGTTCCTCGCGTCCGACCAATCTTCTTTCATCACCGGGCAGGTCCTCGGTGTCAACGGCGGCCTGATTGTTTAGGAGAGCCAGTTTTGAAGTACGAAGTAACCTACCAGTCCAGGACGAACGAGATCAACGTCCGCGACTATCTCAAGCCGACGCAGCTCATCCAGTACCTGCAGGAGACGGCGGAGAGCCAGATCACCGCGCTCGACCTGGACTATATCGATTTATACAACAAGAGGCGCAAGGCGTTCCTCGTGAGCCGGCTCGGTGTCGAGATCTACCGGCCGATTTACCGCTATGCCAAGCTGACGGGGCGCACGTGGGTCACCGAGGGGCGGGCCGCCAACTTCCCGCGCGCGTACGAGCTCTACTGCGACGGGGAGGCTGTCGCGCGCGCTTACAGTAACTGGGCGCTGGTCGACGTGGACACGCGGCGGCTGATCCGCTTCAAGGACTACGACTGCTCCGCTTACCCGGTAGACGAGCTGCCGGCGATGCGGATCCCGGAGCGCTTTCGGATCCCGGGGGACGTTCCGCTGCACTTCTGCGGCGTCGTTTCGGTCGGGTTTTCGCTGACGGACATCAACCGCCACATGAACAACACGCAGTATTTCAACATCCTGTACGACCGGATTCCGGACGTGGATCTGTTCGACGTGACGTCGATCAACATCCGCTTTGTACACGAGGCGGCCTACGGAAACGAGATGGAGATCTACCGCAGCGAGATCGTCTGGAAGAGCGACCAGGAAGGGCTCGTCGGGGGGCTCGATCCGGCGGCCGAAGGCGTGATTTTCTTCCGCTCGCAGACGGACGGGGAGACGAATGTGGAGGCGGTATACGGCCTTCGGAAATACTGATTCCGGACGCGCAAGAGCGCTGAATTCCAACGGTTTTTAATTCTTAAGAATCACAATATATAGATACATATATAGGGGTTTTGACAAGGAGAAACACAACATATTGTGTTTCTCCTTTTGTTTGGTGAAAAAAGTGCCTGCATATGCCCAAAACCGTGAAAAATGTGGAGAAAAAACCCAAAAAATAGCTAAATTTCATTGAAATTGGGAGAAAAGTGGAGTAATATGGAGGCAGGAAAAAAGGTCCGTATTTTATTATCCGCAAAACGCAAAAAAAGAGGCAAAAAAGAGGCTATCGCGCATGTTCACAGGGACGTTCGAAAACTCAATAGATGACCGGAACAGGATGATCATCCCTGCGAAGTACCGCGATGCGTTCAAGGGCGGCTGCGTCCTCGCACGCGGCTTTGACAAGTGCCTCTACATATACACGCAGGAAGACTGGGACATCCTGGTCGGCAAGTTCTCCAGGCTCAGCCAGGTCGACAAGGAGATGCGCCGGTTCATCCGCGAGTTCTTCTCCAACGCGGAGGAGTGCATCCCTGACAAGCAGAACCGGATCGTCATCCCGCAGAACCTCAAGAAATACGCGGGCCTCGAGAAGGACCTCGTCACGATGGGTGTCATGGACAAGGTCGAGGTCTGGAGCAAAGAAGTACTGAATGATCCGGAGGGCGAGAACATGCTCGACAACGACGCGTTCGTCGCCAAGCTCGCCCAGTACGATATTTAAACCGGCATGGACTTCTCACACACGCCGGTATTGTACCGGGAGGCGCTCGAGGCGCTGGCGGTCCGGCCGGGCGGGACCTACGTTGACGGAACCGTCGGCGGCGCGGGGCACGCGAGCGGAATCGCGGAGCGGCTCGGCGGAAGCGACCTGCTGGTCTGCGTGGACCGGGACGAACGGGCGCTGGCGGCCGCAGAGGAGCGGCTCGCACCGTACGAATGCAGCAAGGTCTTTCTCCACGCGAACTACAGCGAGGCGGACCGGATCGAGCGGGCGGCCGGCGGAAAGGTCGACGGGATCCTCCTGGACCTCGGGGTGTCATCGCACCAGCTGGACACGGTCGAACGGGGCTTCTCCTACATGCAGGACGCGCCGATCGACATGAGAATGGACGAGAGCGAACCGACCACGGCGTATGACGTGGTCAACCGATACAGCGAGGCGGACCTCGCGGGCATCATAAGGATGTACGGCGAGGAGAAATGGGCTTCGAGAATCGCGAAGTTCATCGTAGAAGCGCGGCGGAATCACCCGATCACGCGGACGGGTGAACTGGTGGACATTATCAAAGCCGCCATTCCGGCCAAAGCGCGGCGGGAGGGACCGCACCCGGCGAAGCGGACGTTCCAGGCGATCCGCATCGAGGTCAACCGGGAACTGGAACACCTGGAACTGGCGATGGAGCGGCTGCCGGACATCCTGGCGCCGGGCGGCAGAATCGCGGTGATCACATTCCACTCGCTGGAGGACCGAATCGTCAAGGAGGCGTTCGCAAAGCGGCTGAACCCGTGTACGTGTCCAAAAGAATTCCCGGTCTGCGTCTGCGGCAAGGTGGCGGACGTCCGGAAGGTGACCGGAAAGCCGGTCATACCATCACAGGAAGAGATCGAACAGAACCCGCGGGCGCGGAGTGCAAAGCTGCGGGTGATCGAGAAGCTCGGTCAACAGGACCGGGACAGATAGTTTGGGAAATACAACCGTTTGGGAAACACTGGAGTTATAAGGAGTTAAGATGAGCACTGCGGAAGGAGTCCTCAGACAGAGGGCGGCGGTCAGACCCGCCGCGACAAAAAAGGAAAAGTCGCCGGAGACGGTCAGAAGGCACCAGGCCTTCTATTTGGTGCTGCTCGTCGGCATCCTTGGACTTGCGATCGTATTCATGGCTGCGGCTTCGGCCAACCTCAGACGGCTGAACAACGACCTCGAGGCGGAGAACGCCTACATCCAGGCGGAGATCGACTCCCTCGAGATCAAAATCAGCAACGCGTCCAACATCAACCGGATCGAAAAAGTCGCCACAGAGAAATACGGCATGGTAAAGGCGGATGCGGAGAGCTGCATTTCGCTCGGCAGTGAGAAGCCGGAAACCACAAACCTCGCGGCGACCATCAAACAAGAGGCGTATGATTGATCTTTTATAACAGGCTGTCATTGCCACCGGTCCCTATGGCAGGGTCGGTGGCAATTTTTGGAAATCGGGAAGAAACGGATGAGTGACAAGAGTGCAGCAAGGAGCCGGACCAGGGCTCAAAGGAAACAAAAAGAACGGATGATCCTGCGGCGGAACACCGTAGGCGTGATGAACCGGCGGCGGCTCGCCTGGGGCTTTTTTGTCATTGTCGTTCTTTTTGTCGTTCTTGCGTACCGCCTCGCGTACTGGCAGATCGTCCGCGCGGACGACCTGCAGGAAAAGGCCGTCATGATGCAGAAGGTCGACATGCAGATCGACCCGGTCCGCGGGAACATCTACGACAAGGACATGAAGCCGCTCGCGCAGACCATCACCGAGTACGAGCTTTACGGCTATACGCAGTATCTGTATAAATCCAGCGACATTACGGAGCCGCAGCGGAACGGAACGGTCGTCACCCTCGCGCGGCTTACGGGGCAAAAGAAAGAAGACGTCAAAAAGATTCTGGAGAGCGAAGACAATCTCGTCCTCATCGGCGGAAACCTCGAGCAGGCGGACGTCGAAGAGGCGAAGGCAATCTTCGGTGACAACGTCATCGTCAAGACCAAGGTCTCCCGGTCTTACCCGAACGGGACCTTTGCGTCACACATCCTCGGATGCGTCAACGAAGAGAACAGCGGCCGGATCGGGCTGGAATACCAGTACAACGAAATCCTCGCGGGCGTCCCGGGGCGGGTCGTCCGGACCACGGACAGAGACGGAAACACGCTTTCGCAGGGCAGTACGCGATACTATCCGGCGGAGGACGGCTATTCCGTCGTCACGACGCTCGACTCCGTCGTCCAGAGCTACGTCGAAGACGAGATCGCCGCGGGCCAGAAATATTACAACGCGGACAGCGTCTCCTGCATCGTCATGGAGACCAAGACGGGCAACATCCTCGCCATGGCGACCACGCCGGGCTTTGACCCTAACAACGCCGGTGAGCCGGTGGGTGAGGACGAAAAAGAGCGCTTCAGCAAGCTTTCCTATCAGGAGCAGAGCGAATACCTGTCCCGCATGTGGACCAACGGCTGCATCAGCAGCCTGTACGAGCCGGGTTCGACGTTCAAACTGATCACCGCTTCGTCCGCGCTCGATTCCGGAACGATCGGCCAGGACTACTCATATAACTGCAAGAACTATATCAACGTCGACGGCGTCATGCTGTATTGTCTGAATTATCATACACACGGCAAGCAGACGCTGACCGAAGCTGTGGCAAACTCCTGCAATACAGCGCATGCGCAGATGGCGCTCGACATGGGCATTGATACTTATTACAACTACCTCAACCTTTACGGAATGACGGATATCACCGGGATCGACCTCCCGGGCGAGGCTTCCCCGCTCGTCAAGGACAAAAAGACGATCCACAACGTCGACTTCGCGACCATGGGGTACGGCCAGGGCATTTCCATCACGCCGATCCAGTTGGTCACGGCGGTCAGCGTGATCGGAAACGACGGCAAGCTGATGAAGCCGAAGCTGGTCAAGAGGATTATCGACAGTAACGGCGATACCGTAGAGGAGATTCCGGACACGGTCGTCCGGCAGGTCATTTCGGAGGAGTCCGCGCATCAGATGTGCGACGTCATGCTTAACGCTGTTGAGGACGGCGGCGGCTCCCTGGCATCGGTTCCGGGATACCGCGTCGGCGGTAAGACCGGTACGGCGGACATTCCGGGCGAGCACGGCGGCTACAGCGGCGCGGTCATCGCGTCCTTCATCGGCATGGCGCCGATGGACAATCCGGACATCACGGTCGTCGTCATCGTGAACAACCCGAAGCGGCACGGTACGTACGGTTCTGTCGTTGCGGCACCGATCGCGGGGCGCATCATCGAGAAGACGCTGGAGCACCGCGGCGTGGAACGCGTTTACGCGGAGGGCGAGGAGGAAGCGACCACGACCAGAAAGGACGCGACCGTACCAGACGTCGTCGGCATGAACAGCGAGGCCGCCAAGAGCGAAATCTGGTCGTACGGGCTGCGGCCGGTCGTCATGCCGGAGTCGACGGAGGGCCGGTTCCAGGTCGTCGCGCAGAATCCGGCCGCTGGAACCAAAGTAGAGTACGGATCCAACGTATACATTTACAGTGAATAACCGGACTGCGCGGATTTGAGGAGCAACAGTGAAAAAGACGAGCTTGGAATACATTGTCAGAGGAACCAAGGGCACGCTGTACGCTGAGGCGGCGGGAGAGGCATACCGTGCGGTAAGCGCGGTCTCCATCGACTCGCGCACCGTCCCGGAGGACTGCCTGTTCTTCTGCATCATCGGAGAGCGGGTCGACGCGCATACGTTTCTGAACGACGTCCGCGAAAAAGGCTGCCACAACGTCGTCGTCTCCGACCCGGCGTGGGCGGAGCGGATGCGGCAGGCGGGCGACATGAACGTCGTCCTCGTCCCGGATACGACGCGGGCCATGATGGACCTCGCGGAGCAATATATGAACGATTGGCCGGAGCTCATCAAGGTCGCAGTCACCGGAAGTGTCGGCAAGACGACGACCAAGGAACTGATTTACAGCGTCATCGCGAGCCGGTACCGCGCCGGCAAGACCCGCGGCAACCTGAACAGCGAGTTCGGCGTTCCGCTGACCGTGTTCAGCTTTGACCCGGAGATCGAGGCGGCCGTCATCGAGATGGGCGCCGGCGGCACGGGCCCGATCCGGGAGCTCTCGCAGATCGTCAAGCCGGACGTCGCGGTCATCACGACGGTCGGAACGTCACATATGGAGTTTTTCGGGAGCCGGGACGGCCTCGCGACGGAAAAGATCTCCATCACGGAAGGAATGACGGACGGTGTCCTCATCGTCAACGCGGACTGCGACATGCTCACGGAGGAACAGGTGCGCCGGCGCGTCGGCGACGAGGTCGAACTTCGCCTCGTCGGGACCGGCGGTACGGAGGACTACGTCGTCAGCGGCATTTCGGACCGCGGCATCGACGGCGTCTCCTGCACGGTCGAGTCCTGCGCGGAGGGAGACCTGCGGCGCGTCACCTTTGACCTTCCGGTCATCGGCGCACACAACGCGCTGAACGCGGCGCTCGCCCTGGCGGCGGGGGAGGCGGTCGGCGTCCCGATGGAGGACGGCGTCAAGGCTTTGGCGGGCATCGAGCAGAACGCGAACCGCCTCGAGATCCTCGAGAAGGACGGTGTCCGCGTCATCAACGATACTTATAACGCGAGCCCGGAGTCCATGCGGGCGGGGCTGCGCGTCCTGGCAAACAGCCCGGCGGACCGCAGGGTCGCGATCCTCGGGAGCATGTTCGAGCTGGGCGACACCGCGGCGGAGCTGCACGCTTCCGTGGGACAGGCGGTCGCGGACCTCGGCATCGACGTTCTTCTGACCGTCGGCATGGAGGGAACCTACATCGCGGAGGGCGCGGCCCGCGCGATGATCGAGAAGGGCGGCCGAGGCCTCGAGATCCAGTCTTTCATGGATAAACAGGAGGCGGCGGCAGTTGCAAAATCCCTGGTCAAAGCGGGCGACGTCGTGCTCATCAAGGCGTCGCGGAGCATGGGGCTGGAATACATTTCACATTCACTGACGGACAGATAAGGGAGCAACATGTTAACAGGCGGAATGATTTTCACATTGTGCGTATCGATGCTGGTGAGCGCGCTCCTCACGAAGTGGCTGATCCCGTTCCTTAAGCAGAAGCAGTTCGGGCAGTACATCCGCGAGGAGGGGCCGAAGGAGCACCTCAAGAAGGCCGGCACGCCGACGATGGGCGGCGTGGCAATCGTCGCCGCGATCACCGTGGGTCTCTTCAGCGACGGAAAGTTCACCGCGGACAAAGTCGTGATCCTGCTGACGATGCTCGCCTTCGCGTTCATCGGGTTCCTGGACGACTACACCAAGGTCGCAAAAAAGAACAACCTCGGGCTGACGGCAAAGCAGAAGATGCTGTTGCAGATTCTCCTCAGCGTCGGCCTTGCAGTATACATGTTAATGCAACCGGCCGGTGAGGAGGTCTTCATCCCGTTCGTCCGCCGGTACGTGAACTTCGGCTGGTTCCTCGTCCCGTTCGTGGTCTTCGTTGAGGTCGCGATGGCGAACGGTGTCAACCTGACGGACGGCCTGGACGGCCTCGCCTCGAGCGTGACGGCCATCGTCGGCGTCACGTTCGCGTTCATCGGCCTGGCCATGGGCATGCCGGCCATGACGACGGCGGGCTTCGCGCTGGCGGGTGCGCTCGTCGGCTTCCTCATTTTCAACAAATATCCGGCGAAGATCTTCATGGGAGACACCGGATCGATGGCGCTCGGCGGTTTACTGTCGGCGGTCGCCGTGGTGAGCAGGATGGAATTCCTGCTGCCAATCGCCGGATTGATCTACGTGATCGAGGCGCTTTCGGTCATCATCCAGGTAACGTATTTTAAACGGACGGGCGGCAAGCGGTTCTTCCGCATGGCGCCGATCCATCACCATTTTGAACTCGGCGGAATGAACGAGCGCCAGATCGACCTCGCGTTCGGGCTGTTCACCGCCGTCATGTGCGTCATCGCATATCTCTCCGTTGTACGATAGGGGGTCCAAACGATGAAAACGAATGAATTAAATGATCTGAGAAATAAGAAAGTGCTGGTCGTAGGGCTCGGGATGTCCGGCCGCGCGGCTGCCAATGAACTGCTCGACGCAGGCGCGGACGTCACGCTGCAGGACCAGAACGACCGCAGCATGGTCGACGAGAAGTTCCTCTCCCTCATGGAGAACGCCGGCGTCCGGGCATATTTTGAAGAAATCCCGGAAGACATCGATACCTATGACATGGTGGTGCTCTCGCCGGGCGTTCCGACCTATATCGAGCTGGTGCAGCGCGCTGCAGCGGCCGGTGCAGAGATCATCGGCGAGCTGGAGCTGGCGTACCGCCTGAGCAAGGGCCGGTTCATCGCGATCACCGGTACCAACGGAAAGACGACGACCACAACGCTGGTCGGGGAGATTTTTAAGGCGGCCGGCCGCAAGACCGGCGTCGTGGGGAACATCGGCGTCGCAGCCGTGACGGAGGCGCGGCGCGCGGACGAGGACGAGTGGCTCGTGACCGAGTGCAGCAGCTTCCAGCTCGAGACGGTCCGCGAATTTCATCCGGTGGTTTCCGCGATCCTGAACCTGACGCCGGACCATCTGAACCGCCACAAAACGATGGAGGCTTACGCCGCGGCAAAGGCCAACGTATTCATGAATCAGACCGGGGATGACTTCCTCGTCATCAATAAAGACGACCCGGCGTGCTTCGCGCTGGCAGAGGGCTGCCGGGCGAAGGTCGTCCCGTTCAGCCGCAAAGAGGTCCTGGACTTCGGCGCGTACTGCGACGGCGCCGGGCTCTATCTGGCGGACGGTGCGAACTGCATGCTCATCTGCCCGAGAGGCGCCCTTCAGATCATCGGCGACCACAACGTCGAGAACGTCCTAGCGGCAGCTGCAATCAGCTATTTCGCCGGCATTCCGATCGATGTGATCTCGGCTACGGTCCGCGCGTTCGCGGGCGTGGAACACCGGATCGAATTTTGCGGTACGGTCGACGGCGTAAAGTATTATAATGATTCCAAGGGGACGAATGTCGACGCGGCGGTCATCGCGCTCAAGGCGCTGGAGAACAACATCATCCTGATCGCGGGCGGCGACGGCAAGGCGCAGGACTTCACCGTCCTCGGCGAGAACCTCCTTGGACGAGTCAAGCACCTGATTCTGTTCGGCCGGGACGCCAGGCAGATTGGTGACGCGGCGACGGTCGCGGGCTTCGACGCCATCCATTATGAAAAAGACATGAACGACTGCGTCCGGAAGGCCTTTTCGCTGGCCAAAGCGGGCGACAAAGTCCTGCTTTCGCCGGCGTGCGCGAGCTGGGACATGTACGATAATTACGAGCAGCGCGGCAGGCACTTCAAGGACTGCGTGAGACATCTCGAGAGATAGGAACCATGGCGGGAAACAAGAAAGCAAAGAGGAATAAAACGGGCGTAAAGGACACCCTGTTCACGCAGGGCGAGTCTCACAGCCTGATTTCGGATTACGACTTCCGCATCGTGCTCGCCGTGACGGCGCTTGTCATCTTCGGCGTCATCATGGTCTTCAGCGCGGGGTATTACCAGACGGTCAGCCAGGAGACGCCGGACCCTTACTACTACCTCAAGCGGCAGGGGTTCTTTGCGTTGGTCGGTGCGGTCCTGATGTACATCTGCGCCCGCATTGACTATCACTTCTACAAGAAACTGTACATTCCGATCCTGTTGGTCAGTCTGGGATTCCTGATCGCGGTCCTGACCCCGATCGGTACGACGATCAACGGCGCGGCGCGTTACATTGAGATCGCCGGCATCCGTATCACGCCGAGTGAGATCTCCAAGCTCGCAATGATTCTCTTCACATCTGTGTTTATCGCGAAGGACCCGCTGCGGATCCGCAAATTCATGACGGGGATTCTCCCGCTGTTCGCCATCATGGGCGTGCACGCCTTCCTGATCCTGCGGCAGCCGAACCTGTCCACGGCGGTCGTACTGTGCGCGATCATGTTCGGAATCATGATCGTCGCGGGGCTGCGGATGTGGTACACCGGCGCGGCGGCCGGCGCGCTCGTCGCGGGGACGGTTTACATCTTAACGATGTTGCCGAAGACGCACCACTGGTACCGCCGCCTGACGAACTTCATCGATCCGTTTGCGGACGCGCAGGGCGAGGGCTACCAGGTGTCCCAGTCGCTGATCGCGCTCGGAAACGGCGGAATCAAAGGCCTCGGCCTCGGGAACAGCGTGCAGAAGAACCTGTACCTGCCGGAGCCGCAGAACGACTTCATCCTCGCGATCATCGGCGAGGAGCTCGGGTACATCGGCGTCCTGATCCTCCTGATCGTATATCTTTATCTGATTTATAGATGCTTCGTCGTCGCGGCGAACGCGCCGGACAAGCTCGGCCTGTTCATCGCGTCCGGCGTCGGCATCATGCTCGGCCTGCAGGTCATCATCAACGTCGCGGTCGTCACCGCGTCGATGCCGGCCACAGGCATCACGCTTCCGTTCATCAGTTATGGCGGAACGTCGCTGTGGATTTTCATGATGTCCATGGGAATCGTACTCAACATATCACGAAGGCGGGAGACGGCGGCATGAGAATCGTTTTAACTGGAGGAATCACGGGCGGCCACATTTACCCGGCGCTCGCGATCGGCGACAAATTCCGGGAAATGGAGCCGGATACAGAGATTCTGTTTGTCGGCAGCACCGGCGGCATGGAGAACGAGATCGTGCCGCGCCACGGATACGAGCTAAAGTCCGTGACGACGCGGGAACTCGACAGAAGCAACGTTCTCAAGGTGTTTGATACGGTCCTCGGGACGGAAAAGGGCCGGATCGAAGCGAGCCGGATCATGAAGCGGTTCAAGCCTGACATCATCGTCAGCACGGGCAGCTACGTCAGCGTGCCGGTCGTGATGGCGGGCCACCGGTACGGTGCGAAAGTTTTCATCCACGAGCAGAACGCCTTTCCGGGCCTCGCGAACCGGTCCATGCTGCGGTACGCGGACAAGCTGTTTCTCGGCTTCCGCACGGCGGCGCGGTACTTCCGCGACCCGTCCAAGCTGGTCTATTCCGGCAACCCGGTGCGCAAGGACTTCTACGAAATCGACCGCGTGGCGGCGCGGAGCGCGCTCGGTCTCACGGAGGACGACTTCCGCATCTTCATCTTTGGCGGGAGCCTGGGGGCGACCGCTCTGAACGACGTCGGCATCGAGGTCGTGCGCAGGTATGGCGGTAAGCCGGGCATATCGATCCTCTTCGGGACGGGCAAGCGGTTTTACGAAGACGTTGTGTCCCGCTTGACCACGGAAGGGCTGAACGGCTTCGGCAACGTCCAGATCCTGCCGTACGTGCAGGACATGCCGAACGCCTTTGCGGGGAGCGATATCATCATCGCGCGGTCCGGGGCGCTGTCGGTTGCGGAGATCACGGTGTCCGGCCGGGCGGCGCTCTTCATCCCGTCGCCGAACGTGACGGCGGATCACCAGTATTACAACGCTAAGGAAGTTGCGGACAACGGCGGTGCGGCCATCGTCCACGAGGACGCGGAGACGCCGGCCAAGGTGATCGCGATTCTGCAGGAGATGCTCGCGGACCGGTCGGTCATCCAGGAGATGGAGATCGCGAGCCGCAGGAGCGCGCCGGTCGCCGCAACGGATATCATTTATACCACCATCAAAGAAATCTGCGGAGGAAAATAATGCCGGACTTTGACACCGTGCTGGACAACATGGAGCGGCGCAAGGCCAAGCGCGAGAACCGGAAAGGCCCGAAGTACACGGTACGGGCGCTGATCGTTCTGCTCGTGCTGGGCGTGCTTTACGCGTTTTCTTTTACCAGCATATTTACCGTGACGTCGATCGAAGTCTACGGCAATTCTTTCTATACGGACGAGCAGGTCGCGAACATCGCGCACGCGGAGACCGGCGTGAACATCTTCCACAAGGCGAACACCGCGCGGATGAAGAAATACCTCGAGGATGACCCGTACATCACGGAGGCAAAGGTTTCGAAGTCGTTCCCGGACAAGATCGTCATCACCATCAAGGAACGCCGGCAGGTCGGCGCGGTCGTTTACGGAGACGAATACCTGATCATCGACATCGAGGGGTACCTCATCCGGCGGACCCGGACGCAACCGAAGATCACGATCATCCGCGGACTCAGGGTCAACTCGATCGTGGAGGGTGAACGGCTGGGCACGACAGACCCGGAGATGTTCCAGGATGCACTCGACATCATCGCCGCGATGGAAGCTGGCGACGTCTATTTCATGGAGCTCGAAATGTCAGAGCTGACGGTTCGGGCGCACATCTATGACGCACTGATCTGCGTCGGATCGGCGGATCAGATCGTCTACGCGATCGAGCAGAAGCACCTCCAGCAGATTCTCGAGACGCTCTTCAGCCGCGGAATCAAGCGCGGAACGATCAATATTACGGACGAAGGATTCGCTTCTTTCAGCCCAGTTGTTTGACGATAACATTATATGCGTACCATATATTGTGGTATTTTTTTAAAAATACCAAATATATAGTGGCATTGTTGTTTTTTTTGTGTTAATATTATTTCAAATTATGATGAGGAGGGACTTTTTGACATGGAATTTGTTTCTGACATTGTAACCGAGCGTGAAAATGCAGCGATCATCAAGGTCGTAGGCGTCGGCGGCGCGGGATGCAACGCTATAAACAGAATGGTTGACGCAGAAATGAAAGGCGTCACCTTCATCGCGATCAACACCGATATTCAGGCTCTGTCCAAGTGCAAGGCGGAGGTCAAGATCCAGATCGGTGAAAAAATCACGGGAGGCAGAGGCGCCGGAGCGAACCCGGAGATCGGCCAGAGAGCCGCTGAGGAGACGATCGAGGAGATCACGAGCCACCTGGTTGACGCGGACATGGTCTTCATCACCGCGGGCATGGGCGGCGGTACCGGTACCGGTGCTGCGCCGATCATCGCCAAGGCCGCGATGGACCAAGGCGCGCTGACGGTTGCAGTCGTAACCAAGCCGTTCTCGTTCGAGGGTAAGAAGAGATGGAACCGCGCGACCAAGGGCATCCAGTATCTCGGCAACTTCGTGGACTCGCTGGTTATCATTCCGAACGACAGACTGATCGACTCGAGCGAAAAGAACACTTCGATGATGGAAGCCTTCGCGATGGCGGACGACGTACTGAGACAGGGCGTACAGGGCATTTCCGACCTGATCTCCGAATACGGTATCGTCAACGTCGACTTCGCGGACGTCAAGACCATCATGGAGGGACGCGGCGTAGCGCACATGGGCGTTGGCGTCGGTGTCGGCGAGAACAAGATCGAAGACGCGGTCCGTAACGCGGTCGAGAGCCCGCTGCTCGAGACCTCGATCGAAGGCGCCAAATCCATCCTGCTGTACGTCTGCGGCGGATATGACATGGGCATGCTCGACATCAACAGAATCGCTGAAAAGATCCAGGCCGAGGCGGACCCGGATGCGAACATCATCTTCGGCGCGATGGTCAGCGAGGACCTGGTGGACAAGGTCTCCATCACGCTGATCGCGACCGACTTCGCGCACAGCAGCCTCGACGACGAGATCGAGCTGACCACGCCAAAGACTGAGCCGCAGTACGGAACACCGATGACGACGGACGACGGGCTGACCGCCAGAGTGGTCGATCTTTCGGACCTGATGAAGGAAGACACGGCTCCTGGACGGACCAACTACACTTCCAGCTTTGACGTTCCGGACTTTCTGAAATAACCGCGTGGAATGACAGAGGTGCAGATCACATCGGGTGACAACGCACGGCTCCGCCTCGTCCGCAAGCTTGGAAACAAGCGGTTTCGCGACGAGGCCGGCAGGTTTGTCGTCGAAGGAGACAACCTGGTGCGGGAGGCGGTGAGCCGCGGCGCGGACGTGGAGTTTCTCCTGCTGCGCGGCGGCGCAGGCGGCGCCCAGGACCTCGCGCTGCCGCCGTCGGTTCCGGTGTACGGCGTACTGCCGGAGCTCTTTGACCGGCTGACGGACGCCGAGCACGGCATCGACCGGATCGCGGTGGTGCGCAAGCCCGCTGTGACGGCCGAGACCGTGGCTTCGGCTGCCGCGGGCGGCGGGAACATTCTGGTGCTCGACCGCGTCCAGGACCCCGGCAACGTCGGCGGCCTGATTCGGACTGCGGCGGCCGCGGGATACTGCGCCGTCGTATGCATCAAGGGGACGGGTGACGTTTACTCGCCAAAGGTCCTCCGGTCTACGGCCGGCACGGTCTACGCCCTGCCGATCCTTTACGTGGACAGCGCCGCGGCGGCGGTTCAATTGGCCGCTTTGCTCGGCAAGCGCTTCGCGGTCACCGTACCGTGCGGCGGAACGAGATATACTGACGTCGACCTTTCGAGGGACGTCGCCCTGGTCATCGGCAACGAGGGCCGCGGCGTATCGGACGAGATCCTGGCTGCGGCGGACCTCCTCGTGACGCTTCCGATGCGGAACGGGGTCGAATCCCTCAACGCGACGGTTTCGGGCAGTATACTCATGTATGAATCGATAAGGAATTGCAAATAATCAGTGAATTAAAGGAGAGAGTTATGGAAAAATCCAGAGCGAATGTTACGATTTGCGGCAGCGAATACGTGCTCTCCGGCGAGAAGAGCGAGGAGAAGATCAAAGAGATCGCGAGATACGTGGATGAAGAGCTTCGCCGCACCAGCAAGGCGCTCAACAGCAACCCGAACTACCGGGCCGCCGTCCTCACGGCGATCAACCTGGCAGAAAAACTGATGGATAACAGTGATCTTCTGCTCAAGCTCCAGACCGAGAATCATCAGCTCGACAACGACGTCAAGCATTACATCACCCTTTGGGAAGGCGCCAAAAAACAAGTGACCGACCTCAAGGACCAGATCAACAGCGAAGCCAACAAGCAGGTCCAGGACACCGCGAGAGTCCGCGACCTCGAGCAGAAGTGCAGCGAGCTTGAGAGCGCATACTTCGACCTCCAGATGGAGAACGTCAACCTCAAGAACGAGATGCGCAACCTCAAGAGAATCAGCAAACAGGATGAATTCTAGAGCACTCGAGTTACTTGAATTTAACAAGATCATAGACATGCTCGCCGCACAGGCGGGGTCGGGCCTCGCGAAGGAAAGAATCGCGCGGCTCGTCCCTCTGAGCAATGAACGAATGGTAAGAGAAGCATTAACGGAAACTAGTGAAGCGGTTTCCGTTATTGTGTATAAAGGCGCCATTCCGATCGGCGAACTCGGCGACATGTCCGGCCTGCTCTCCATGGTTTCCAAGGGCAGGTCGCTTACTATGCGTGAATTACTTGCGGTCCGGCGGAACCTGCAGATCGCGCGGGAGGTGCGCGCGTTTCTGACGCGTGACGTGCCGCCGCTGCAGCAGATCGCGGAGATGGCCAACCTGATCGAGGTGATCTCGAGCCTCGAGCAGGACATCGACCGGTGCATCCTCTCGGAGGACGAGATGGCGGACAACGCTTCGCCGACGCTCCGGGACATCCGGCGGGACATCCGGAACAAGAACGACAGTATCCGGAGCCGCCTCGGCAAATACACCGGGTCACAGGCGATGCAAAAATACCTGCAGGACTCGATCGTGACGATGCGGAACGGCCGGTACGTCATCCCGGTCAAGCGCGAATACGCAGCCATGGTTCCGGGGCTCGTTCACGACCAGTCGCAGACGGGCGCCACGCTCTTCATCGAGCCGCAGGCGATCGTCACGCTGAACAATGAATTGAAAGAGCTTTCTCTCGCGGAGGAGGCGGAGATCGCGCGCATTCTCGCACAGCTCTCCGGCCGCGTGCAGGAGCACCGGCATCAGATTGCGAACAACCAGGAGCTGCTGATCAAGCTCGACGTGATCAATGCAAAAGGCAAGCTGTCATATAGCATGGACGCGGCCGCGCCGCAGCTCAACACCGACGGCTTCATCGACATCCGCTGCGGGCGCCACCCGCTGATTCCGGCGGACCGCGTGGTTCCGATCGACGTGGAACTCGGAGGTGACTTCAAGACGCTCCTGATCACCGGCCCGAACACGGGCGGCAAGACCGCCACGCTTAAGACCATCGGCCTGTTCATCCTGATGGCGCTCAGCGGGCTGCACATTCCGGCCGATGAGAGCAGCAAGATCCCGGTACTTGACGAGGTCTACGCGGATATCGGAGACGAGCAGAGCATCGAGCAGAGCCTGAGCACGTTCTCTTCCCATATGAAGAACATCGTCGAGATCTCCGGCAAGGCGACCGACAATACGCTGGTCCTGCTGGATGAGCTCGGCGCAGGGACCGACCCGACGGAGGGTGCGGCCCTTGGCATCGCGCTCCTCGAGGCGCTCCGGGAGCGGGGGGCCTTGGTGTGCGCGACGACGCACTACACGGAACTCAAGAAATACGCGCTTGAGGCGCCGCTCGCGCTGAACGCTTCGATGGAGTTCGACGTCGAGACGCTTTCGCCGACGTATAAACTCCGCCTGGGGCTTCCGGGCAAGTCCAACGCGTTTGAGATCTCGCGCAAGCTCGGCCTGTCGGAGGACACGATCCGGCGGGCGGAGGAGCTGCTCGACACCAACGCGCTCGAATTCGAGAACGCGGTGACGCAGGTCGAGCAGAACAAGGTCCGCCAGGAGGCGGAACTCGCGGCGGCGCGGGAGATGCGCCGGGAAGCCGAGGCATTGCTCGCGGACGCGCGGATCAAACTGGAGCGCGCGGAGGCGAAGCGCGCCAAGCTCCTCGGCGATGCGGAGGTCGAGGCGCGGCAGATCCTGCGCGACGCGCAGGACACCGTCGACGAGATCCGGGACGAGCTGCGGGCGCTCGAGGGGAGCGCGCGCGGTGAGATCGTGCAGCAGGTCGCGGCAAGCCGCAAGCGCCTGCGCGAGGAGGAGAAACGGTACCAGACCCGCCGGGAGCCGAGCAGTTCATCGGTCCGCGGCGTGGACCCGGCGACGTTGACCGTCGGAACGCGCGTCAAGCTCCTGACAATCGACCAGAACGGCGAGGTCGCTTCTCTTCCGGACGACCGCGGCAATCTGCAGGTGCGGATCGGGTCGATCCGGATGAACGCGAACGTGCGGGACCTCATGCTCATCGAGAGCGAACCGGAGGGCAACAAGGACAAACTGAAGAGCAAATACGCGCGCAAGACCGGCTCCAGTACGCCGCGGCTTTCGGAGAGCAAGACCAAGACGATCTCTCCGAGCATCAACCTGATCGGCCGGACGCTGGACGACGCGCGCATGGAGATGGAGAAATACCTGGACGATGTGTCGCTTTCCGGCCTGAAGCGCGTGACGATCATCCACGGCAAGGGCGAGGGAATCCTGCGGGACGGACTCCGGCAGGAGCTCCGCAAGAACAAGCGCGTCAAGTCGTTCCACTCCGCCCCGTACAACGAAGGCGGCGAGGGCGCGACAGTCGTCGACCTCAAATAGCAGTCATTGCAACGGTTACCGGTCGGAAACGCTACCATGGAAGATCTTTACATCGTCAGCAGATGCCTGCTGGGAGAGAATTGCAAATACAATGGGGGTAACAATCTGACCCCGGATGTGGTACAATTTTATGATACACACCGCTGCGTCACGGTCTGCCCGGAGTGCCGGGGCGGGCTTCCGGCGCCGCGGCCACCGGCCGAGATCGTCCGGTCCGCGGCTGACGGGTACCGCATCGTCGACCGGAACGGCCGGGACGTGACCGAGGCGTTTCTCACGGGCGCGGCGCTGAGCTGGGCGGACGTGCAGGAGTACGCAGAGCGGAACGGCTGCCGGATCGCCGGCGCCGTCCTCAAGGCGAACAGCCCGTCCTGCGGACACGGCGTCATCTACGACGGGACGTTCTCCGGACGGCGGATCCCGGGCGACGGGGTCTTTGCCGCCATATTGCGCGGGCAAGGCATCCCCGTCCGGACCGAAGAGGACCTCGACGCGCAGAAAGAATGATACATCACACCAGGAAAGGATTTGACATATGATTGATTTTAAGAGCAGAATCGCGGAAATCATCGCAGCGACGGAGATCGGCCTGACGCCGGCAGAGGTCCGGGCCATGATTGAGGTGCCGCAGGACAGCAAGATGGGGGACTTCGCGTTCCCGTGCTTCCGTCTGGCCAAGACGATGCGCAAGGCGCCGCAGCTGATCGCGGCGGACGTCGCCGCCAGGATCGCGGACAACGAGCTGTTTTCCTCGGTCCAGCAGGTGAACGCCTATGTGAACATGTTCCTCGACAAGGCGGCCTTTGCAAAAGAACTCGTCACGGCAGTGACGGAGGAAGGCGCAAACTACGGTCGGTCGAACGGCGGCGCGGGCCGCACGGTCATCGTCGAGTACTCCTCGCCAAACATCGCCAAGCCGTTCCACATCGGCCACATCCGGAGCACGGTCATCGGCAACGCGATTTACAAACTGTACGACGCGGTCGGCTTCAATGTGGTCCGGATCAACCACCTCGGCGACTACGGGACCCAGTTCGGCAAGATGATCGTCGCGTACCGCAAGTGGGGCAGCGAGGAGGAACTCGCGCACGACCCGATCAAGACGCTGCTCAAGTATTATACGAGATTCCATGAGGAAGCGGCCGAGCACCCGGAGCTGAACGACGAGGCGCGCGAGGCCTTCGTGCGGCTGGAAGCGGGCGCTCCGGAGGAGGTCGCGCTGTGGGAGAAATTCCGCGCGCTCAGCCTCGCGGAGTTCAACCGCGTTTACGACATGCTCGGGATCACGTTCGACTCCTACGCGGGCGAAAGCTTTTATTCCGACAAGATGCCGCGTTTCATCGAGGAGCTCAAGGAGAAAGGCCTGCTCGTCCAGTCGCAGGGCGCACAGATCGTCGACCTCGAGCCGTACGGCATGACGCCGGCCATGATCACCAAGTCCGACGGGTCGAGCCTGTACGTGACGCGGGACATCGCGGCCGCAGTCTACCGCAAGGAGCACTATGACTTCTATAAATGCCTCTACGTCGTGGCGTCCCAGCAGAACCTCCACTTCAAGCAGTGGAAGAAAGTCCTCGAACTCATGGGCTACGAGTGGCAGAAGGACTGCATCCACGTGCCGTTCGGGCTGGTCAGCCTGGCGGACGGGGACGACATCAAGATGATGTCGACGCGCGAGGGCCGGGTGGTCTTCCTCGAGGACGTCCTCACCACGGCCGTCGACAAGACTGCGGAAATCATGCGGCAGAAGAACGCCAAGGACGTGGATATCGACACCGTCTCCCGCGAAGTCGGCATCGGCGCGGTCATTTTCCAGGAGCTTTCGAACAACCGGATCAAGGATTATGTCTTCGACTGGAACAACGTGCTGAACTTCGACGGCGAGACCGGTCCGTACGTCCAGTATACGCACGCGCGTGCGTGCAGCGTGCTCCGGAACGCTGGAGTAGACGTAAATAAATTATCGGTCAATGATATTGATTTCTCGTATCTCACGATACCGAGCGCGTACGAACTGATCAAACTGATCTATCGCGTGCCGGAGGTCGTCGTGGACGCGGCGGACAAATACGAGCCGTCCATCCTGACGCGGCACCTCGTGGACATCGCGCAGGCGTTCAATAAGTTTTATCATGATGAACATATTCTGGTCGATGACGAGGCGGAGCGCAGCGCCAAACTGGCGCTGGTCAACGCGTCGCGGATCGTCATCGCCAACTGCCTCGGCTTGCTCGGGATCAAGGCCCCGGAGAGGATGTAACAGATGCAGATGCTCAGGTTCCTGCTGACTACGGTCGACACCGGTCAGCCGCAGTCCAGAATCGCTTTGCGGTACTTGTACAGCGTCGTCGCGAACGCGCCGATCGACAGTAAAGTGCGCTATTTTACCGCGCTCGATGCGGACGACGCCATCTACGAGGAAATCGTCCGCGGCGGGTACAACATGGTGTACTTCCACTGCGACATGGAGAACGAGGCCAAGATCACGCACCTCTGCGAGATCGTCAAAAAAGCCGTCCCGACGTCCATCGTGATCGTCGGCGGCATGCAGGTCACGTTCGAGACGGAGGACTTCATGGAGGAGCACCCGGAGGTCGACTACGTCTTCCGCGGCGAAGGGGAGCAGGTCCTTTACGACTTCATCAAAACTATTATTCTCTACGAGTTTGACTTTGAGAGCATCCCGGGCCTCGCGTACTGGGACAACGACGAGATCCACGTCAACCGACTGGGGCGGCCGCTCCGCTACGAGGACATCCCGTTCCCGTACGACTACATCGGGATCGACGCCGGACAGACCGCGTATTATGAGTCTTCCAGGGGCTGCCCGGACCGGTGCCACTATGCGCAGGTCCTGCCGGTGGACTCGTACCGCTGCCTGCCACTCGCGCGTGTTTCGACCGAGCTCCGGTATTTCCTCGCCCGCGAGGTGCGCGAGGTCCTGTTCCTCGACAAATGGATCAACTTCGACGCCAAGCGCGCGTACCGCATCTGGCAGTACATCATAGATAATGACAATGGAAAGACCTCGTTCCGCTTTGACGTGAACGGCGAACTCCTCGACGAGATGACGATCGACCTTCTCGCGACGGCGCGCAAGGGGCTCCTGACGTTCGACATCGACATCGAGAGCACGAACCCGGAGGCGCTGTCGGTGTCCGGCCGCAAGGCGAACATCTATCCGCTTCTGTCCAACGTGGACCGCCTGATCCGCGGGACGAACGTCACCGTCAATGTATATCAGAAGATCGGGCTTCCGTACGAGAACACGGAGCTCTTCGCCCGGTCGTTTAATAAAATCTACGCGCTCGGCGCGGACAACATGCGTGTCGAGGCGCTTCGGCTCTGCAAGGGCACGCGACTCCGCCACGAGGCGTCCAAATATGGCTACAAATTCAGCCGCAAGCCGCCGTACGAGGTCATCGCAAACGACTTCATGAAGGCGACGGAGATCATCCGTATCAAGATGGCCGTCGAGACAGCCGAGCTGTTCAAGGACGGCGCGTTTGACCGGTCGCTCGCCCGCATCGGCCAGGACGTCGGCCTCCGGCCGTTCCAGCTCTTCATGAAGCTCGGAGAGTTCATTTACAAAAAAGGCCTCGCCGGCCGGACCGGCCGCAAGGCGGACCTCTACCGGGTGCTGGTAGCGTTCACGGACACCCTGTATGACGAAGCGAACATCACGCTCCAGCTCCAGG
Source organism: Mogibacterium sp. (assembly GCA_017433975.1). Lineage (GTDB taxonomy): Bacteria > Bacillota > Clostridia > Peptostreptococcales > Anaerovoracaceae > RGIG2439. Next base: position 65,467 of record JAFRGD010000008.1, read on the forward strand.
AGGTCAACGACGTGATTCTGAACGACTTCGAGGAGGCGCCGGCCGTAGACGACGTGCGCAAATTCGAGCGGAGAGGCTGGGATGTCGATGAATAACCGCGGAAGGGATCGCATTTCGGAATACCTGATCGACTCCAACCGGCGGGTCCTCTTTGACGAACTGTCCGAGCGGTACCTGCGGAGCGTGGGCGCGGAGGATCTCCTGTCCGGCGTCCCGGTTCCGGTCGCCGCAGGGCTCGGCGAGGAGCTTTCCAACGCCACGGTCGCGCTCGGCATGGCCCGCGTCATCGGGGCGGACAACAGCTTTCCGTACAAGGCGCAATACATGGAGTTCATGCGGCGGACCTTCGGCGAGAACGTCGTCCGGGCCATCGTCGCGGAGGGGGCCAAGCTCGGCGGTTCGGGCGACTACGAAGTCGCGGCGATGATGTTCCGCGCGGCGCTCCTGTTCGACCCGAAGTCTCAGGACGCGCTCTACCTCTACGGCAGGGCCTGCAAGGACGCGTACGAGATCGAGACGCAGGACGAGGCCTACGTGGGGAACTTCAAGGCGGAGTCGATCGAGGCGTTCGAGCTCCTGACGATGCTGCACCCCGACTTCGCGATGGGGTACTATTTCCTCGGCTACGGGTACGCAAACCTGGGGCTCTACGCCAAGGCGGAGCTGACGTGGAAGGACTTCATGCGCCTCACGGAGGACGGCGCCGGCGAAGCGGACGACCTCCGGGACGAGATTGCGGGCCGGCTCAAGTCGCTCGAGGACCCGGTACGGATCGAGCAGGCGTGCAACATGATCCTGGGAGGCGACTACCTCACGGGCCGGAACACCCTGATGGAATACGCGGACACCGACTTCGCGAACTGGTGGCCGCTCTGGTATCACATCGGCACGGCAGAGGCCGCGCTCGGGAACGCCGCGGCGGCCATCGCGGCCTACCGGCGGGCGCTCGCGCTCACCCCGAGCAATACCGCTTTGATGCAGGAACTCGTTGAAATCTACGACGCGGTCGGCGACGCGGAGAACGCCGCCAAATATCGGAGAAAGATCGAAATCATCGCAAACAACATTGAGAACGAACGGCGCGGGAACTAGGCGCCGGAGCAGGGTAACGCAGAGGCTTTGAAAGACCAAGAGGTGAAACATGGCAATCGTATTACAGGAACCGTCAAGGACATTCAGTGAATATCTGCTCGTACCGGGATATTCGAGTAAGGAGGCGACGCCGGACAACGTATCGCTCCGGACGCCGATCACCAAATTCAGAGAAGGCGAAGAGCCTGCCATCACGTTGAACATTCCGCTGGTTTCGGCGGTCATGCAGGCGGTCTCCGACGACAACATGGCGGTCGCACTGGCCAAAGAAGGCGGCATCTCGTTCATCTTCGGCTCCCAGCCGATCGAGAGCCAGGCCCGGATGGTCCGCCGCGTCAAGGCGTACAAGGCCGGCTTCGTTACGAGCGACTCCAATCTCCGGCCGGATCAGACGCTGGAGGACGTCATCTTCCTCAAGGCGAAGACCGGACACTCGACGGTCGCGATCACGGACGACGGGACGGCGACCGGCGTACTCGTCGGCCTCGTGACGAGCAAGGACTACCGCGTGAGCCGGCTTTCCCCGGACACCAAGATCAGTGAGTTCATGACGCCGATCGAAAAACTCGTTGTCGGCAAGGAAGGCATCACGCTCTCCGAGGCGAACGACATCATCTGGGACAACAAGGTCAACCAGCTGCCGGTCGTCGACGCGGAGGGGCGCCTCAAGGGCATGGTCTTCCGCAAGGACTACGACCAGCACAAGGACAACCCGCTGGAACTGCTGGACGAGAACAAGAGCTACATGGTCGGCGCGGGTATCAACACGCGCGACTACGAGGAGCGCGTCCCGGCGCTGATCGAGGCGGGCGCGGACGTCCTGGTCATCGACTCCTCCGAGGGGTATTCGGAATGGCAGGCGATCACGCTGAAATGGATCCGCGACCACTATGGGGATACCGTCAAGGTCGGCGCGGGCAACGTCGTCGACAAGGACGGCTTCAACTTCCTCGTCGAGCACGGCGCGGACTTCGTCAAGATCGGTATCGGCGGCGGGTCGATCTGCATCACCCGCGAGCAGAAGGGCATCGGCCGCGGCCAGGCGAGCGCGGTCCTCGATGTCGCGGAGGCGCGCGACGCGTACTTCAAGAAGACCGGAATCTACGTACCGATCTGCTCCGACGGCGGCATCGTACACGACTATCACATGACGCTGGCGCTCGCGATGGGCGCGGACTTCATCATGCTGGGCAGATACTTCGCGCGGTTTGACGAGTCTCCGTCCGCGAGGATCATGATCAACGGAAACTACATGAAAGAATACTGGGGTGAGGGTTCCGCCAGAGCGCGCAACTGGCAGCGCTACGACATGGGCGGTGACGCGCGGCTCAAATTCGAGGAAGGCGTGGATTCCTACGTCCCGTACGCCGGCTCCCTGCACGACAACCTGATGCTGTCGCTCGACAAGGTCAAGTCCACCATGTGCAACTGCGGCGTGCTCAACATCAAGGACCTTCAGAAGAACGCTAAACTGACGCTGGTCTCCGCGACCAGTATCGTGGAGGGCGGAGCGCATGACGTTGTTCTCAAGGACAACAGCATCGCTACCGTACGGAGATAATGACCCGGCCGGCGGCCCGTACCGCAGGATTTTTCAGATCGCTATTCTTCGCAATAGCGATCGCTTTCTTGTGCGCGGGGCTGCTCTCCGGCTGCACCCGCAAATACGACGAGAGCGACGTCAGGGCTTACATCGAAGAGACCCTCGGGATCGAGGAATACCGGATCGTCGAAGGACCGGTCGTTCACGAGGACAGCGACGGCTACGAGGACCAGTGGTGGACGGTCGAGACGTATTATAATGACCTGGGCAGCAGGATCACGTTCCACGTCATCAACGATTACCACTATAGCATGGAATGGGTGACGAACGGCCTGACCGACGACCTGGACACGTCGCTGTTCGAGTGGGTCACGGAGCACTACCGCTTCACCGGGGCGCTGCAGCCGGCGATGAACGAGGAGGCGGACGTTCCGATGCTGGGGTACTTCGCTTACGAGATCACCGGGCGAGGCGACTTTGACGCGTCCGCCGACGAGGCCGCGGCGCTCGCGGCCTTCCTTGACCGCTATCCGACCCTCGCAAATCAATACTATACAATACGTTATTCGGTTCGGATCGAGACTGTCGCGGACGAGCGGTTGGCCAACAAGTATTACTGGCTTTCTTTCACGCCGGGGGAATCGTCGGAGGACCTGCGCGGGGCGCTGAATTACGTCGGCCCGCGCCACTACGACCACGGCCCGGTGTACCGGTATCTCTCGGACTGCCTCGAGAACGGGATTCTGAACCGGACGGCGGACTTCTCCGACGAGGAGATCCTCCGGATCGCGGAGGAGACCGACCTCAAGGAGGTCGTCACGGTGGACGGTCAGGTCGTCTGCCGCGGCACGGTATACTATAACAACAAGACAAGCATCTCCTACGGCAGCCTGTATCAACTGCTGCGCGCCACGGGCTTTGTCGTACAGGGCGACTGGCAGCACTTCTCCTTTGTCGGCGTGGACGGCGTGGCGTACGAGATCGGCTACGACGCGCCGATCGAAGGCGCGAACCCGTACGTCCCGGTCGAAACGGCTTCGGCGATGCTCGGGTTTGAGGTCGATAACGGCTTCCCGGACGTGGAGGCGGTGATTCCGGAGGAGGTATTCCGGGCCTACGGCGTGGAGCCGGAAGCGTTCAAGCACACCATCATGACGCTGGGCGACGAATACTACCGCGAAATTTATACCGAAGACGGCGACATCGTGATCAAGGGAAAACAGCGCGAGTTCAACAAGCTGATTCTGTACTATCAGGACAAGACGAAGGCCCTCTCGGAGGAGCTTTGCAAGACCGATCCATATTTCTGGGCGGTGCCGTTGTACTCGAGGCGGTCCTACAGCGGCATCATGTTCCGCTTCTCGGAGGATAGCGTGATCGACCCGCGCAAAGCGGAGTACCGGGATCGGCTGAACGAGATCGTCTTCCTGACCATGGTGTGCCAGATTCTGGATAATGACATCACAAACGACGACATCATTTTCACCGTCGAATACGCGGTGTACCGGGACGGGGAGACGGAGACGGTCGCGACCGAAGAACTCAAGTTGGGCAATGCACCGGGTTACCGGTATTGAGGAGTATCGATGGTACAGTTGAACGAGAACGCAATCGAATACATGAAGAAGCTCGGCTTCACGGACGTCGTCCTGTCCGTCGACGAGTTCACCAGCTGATGCGCTCCTCCCAGACGGGAGATGTCAGTAGGTTTTGCTGACAAGGACACGACTGCACAGTATTATCAGGAACGGGGCTACATCGTCGACGCGACCGAGATCGGCCGCGCGTACTACCCGTCGGAGCACGTCCGGATCACCGGGGACATCCGCGTCCGGTATGAGGTGCTCCCGTGGGTGAGCCGCTTTGAAGTGGATGGGATCCAACCGGAATGATTACGTTAAGCACGCTATGCTATCTTGAACACGACGGGTGCTACCTGATGCTGCACCGCGTGACCAAACAAAACGATCTGAACGGCGGCAAGTGGATCGGCGTGGGCGGCCGCTTTGAGGCGGGCGAGAGCCCGGAGGACTGCCTGCAGCGGGAGGTCCGCGAGGAGACCGGCTGGTCGCTTAGGTCGTGGCGGTTCCGGGGCATCGTGACGTTCCTGTACGGCGACGTCACGGAGTACATGCACCTGTTCACGTCGGACGACTTCATCACGGAGCAGGGCCGGGCCGCGCGCGACTCCGGCGGCTGCGCGATTCCGGTGCCGGCGTGCGACGAAGGCGTGTTGGAGTGGGTCCCGGTCAAACAGGTCCCGAATCTGGAGCTGTGGGAAGGCGACCGGATCTTCCTCAGCCTGCTGCGCACCTGGGACGCGTTCTTCTCGCTGAAGCTCGTCTATGACACGGACGGAAACCTGATTGACGCGGTCCTGAACGGAAACAAGATCGTCCTACAAGGATAAGTATATAGGTTAAGAAAGGGGTATATCACTATGAGTGAAATCAAAATCGACCCGTCGAGGTCCGTACTGCTGATGATCGACATGGAGCGCGGCTTCGTGGACCCGGAAGCGGCGCTTTGCGTCAAGGGGGCTGCCGCGACCGTTCCGATGTGCAACAAGATGACGATGGAAGCCCGCAAGCTCGGGATCAAGATCATCTGGGTCAAGCGCGAGTACGCGGAGGACTTCTCCGACGTGGAGATCCCGCGCAGGAAATTCCTCGAGTCGCTCGGCCTGCAGGGAGGCGTGATGTCGCCGGGCTCGACCGGCGTGAACAGCGTGGAGGAGCCGGTCGGTCTGGTGCGGCTGCCGGACGAGCACGTCCTGATCAAGCCGCGGTACTCCGCGTTTTTCAACACGTACCTGAATGAGACGCTGATCATGCAGTACATCAACACCGTCCTGATTGCCGGCACCACAACGCCGAACTGCATCCGGACGACCTGCTACGACGCGATTTCGTACGACTTCCGCCCGATCATCCTGGAGCAGTGCACGTCGTCCGCCACGGACGAGATCCAGCGCGCCAACATCGAGGACATGGCGCGCGTCGGCGCCGAAATCTACTACGGCGATACGTTGTACGATCTGGTATAAAAACGATTAATAAAAAAGAGGGGCGCACCTTGACGGTGCGTCCCTTTTGCTGTCTTGTCATTACCGCCGGATAACCGGTTTGGTGTTCCAGACGTACTCCGCGTAGTCCTTGATTGACCGGTCGGCCGCGAACCGTGCGGCGCCGGCGACGTTGACGACGGACATTGCGTTCCAGCGGCGGCGGTCTTCGTACGCCGCGGTGATCTCGTCGTGCGCGCGCATGTAATCCCGGAAGTCCATGAGGCACATGTACGGATCGGCGATGCTGTAGGTGCCGCGGAGGAGGTAGTCCTTGATGCTCTCGAAGCTCATGCCCGCGAAGCCGTGCCCCAGGCGGTCGACGACGGAGCGGATTATGTCGTCCGTCTCATAGAGATGACGCGCGTTGTAGCCCGCAGCGAGGTTGTTCCGGACCTGTTCGGTCGTCTGGCCGAAGATGAAGATGTTGTCGTCGCCGACGGCTTCCTTGATCTCGATGTTGGCGCCGTCCAGCGTACCTACGGTGATCGCGCCGTTGATCATCATCTTCATGTTGCCGGTGCCGCTGGCTTCTTTGCCCGCGAGCGAGATCTGTTCAGACACCTCAGCGGACGGGAGCAGGTGCTCCGCGATGGTCACGCCGTAGTTCTCGAGGAAGACGACCTTGAGCTTGCCGGCAACGGCCGGATCCCTGTCGATCTCCTCCGCGAGCTTGCAGATGAGCCGGATAATCTCCTTGGCGTGGATGTAGCTCGGCGCTGCCTTTGCCGCGAAGAGATAGGTCTCCGGGCGGATGTCCATGTTCGGATTGTCCTTGAGCATCTGATACCGCTGGATGATTCGGAGGACGTTGAGCAGCTGGCGTTTGTACTCGTGGAGGCGCTTGGCCTGCACGATGAATACGGAGTCCGGGTCGAGCCGGGCGCCCTGCGTGCGGAGCGCCATGTCGGACAGCCGCGCTTTGTTGGTGCGCTTGATGTTGTTGAGCGCGTCGAGGACGGTCGGGTCGGCCTTGAAGTCCGCGAAGTCGGCCAGCCGCTCCGCGTGGAGCTTGAAGCTCGGGCCGATGCACTCGGTGATCAGGCCGGAGAGCTCCGGGTTGGACTGGCAGAGCCATCTGCGGTATGCGATGCCGTTGGTCACGTTGGTGAATTTTTCCGGCGTGTAAGCGCTGTAGTCGCGGAACAGGTCGTCCCGGATGATGTCGGAGTGCAGCGCGGAGACGCCGTTCACCTTGTGCGACCCGAGGACGGACAGGTTGGCCATGCGGACCTGTCCGTCGCCGAGGACGAGCAGGTGGGAGACCTTGTCGCGGTCGCCCGGATAAGCCATGTTGAGTTCCGCCTTAAAGCGTTTATCGATCTCGCGCAGGATCGAATAGACGCGCGGCAGCATCGAGCGGACGAGTCCTTCGTTCCACTTCTCGAGCGCCTCGGCGAGGATCGTGTGGTTGGTGTACGAAACGCTGTTCCGGACGCGCTCCCACGCGTAATCCCACGAGCAGCCGTAGTCGTCCATGAAGATCCTCATGAGCTCCGGAACGACCAGGGCAGGGTGGGTGTCGTTGATGTGAATGACGGTCTTCTCGTGGAAGTTGTCCAGCGTTCCGTACAGGCGGAACTGGTTGCGGACGATGTTCTGGCACGAGGCGGAGACCATGAAATACTGTTGCTTGAGCCTGAGCTCCTTGCCCTCTTCGATGTTGTCTGCAGGGTAGAGGACGCGCGTGATGGTCTCAGCGCGGTTGTTCCGCTGGGCGACCATGGTGAAGTCGCCGCTGTTGAACGCGGCCATGTCGAAGCCCTCATAGTCGCGGGCCTTCCAGAGTCGCAGGACGTTGACCGCCGGCGTGTCGGCGCCGGAGATGTACATCTCGTACGGGACCGCCTCGACGACCTGCTGGTTCTTGAGCGAGTATTTCATGCCTTCCCAGGTCCATTCTTCCTTATAGTCGCCGTAGAAGGAGACCAGGAAGGAGTCGTCCGGGTGCGCGTCGAGCCAGACGCGGCCGCCCGGCAGCCAGTTGTCCGGGAGCTCGGCCTGCCAGCCGTCGATGATCTTTTGCTTGAAGAGGCCGTATTCGTACAGCAGGGAATACCCCGTCGCGTCGTAACCGAGCGTGGTCAGGGCGTCCATGAAGCACGCGGCGAGGCGGCCGAGGCCGCCGTTCCCGAGGCCGGCGTCCGGTTCCTCGTTGAAGAGGTCCTGGGTCGTCATCCAGCGCTCAGAGACGATGTCCGAGATCATCTCGGTCATCCCGAGGTTATAAAGATTATTCTTTAACGACTGCCCCATCAGAAATTCCATGCAGATGTAGCAGACTTTTTTGACTTCCGGATTATTCTTTTCCAGCCGGGATTTGAGGCGGTTGAACCGGACCCGGCGGTTGATCAGCTCGGCGTTTACGACCGTCGCGACCGCTTTGTACATCTCCGCCGCCGTGGCGTGGTCAAAGTCGGTGTGGAGCGTGTGCTCGAGGTAGATCTCCATCTGTTCCTTGATCGCTTGTTTGTCTAACATAATGTCCTCCTAAAATGACTACGTCAAAAAGTATACCATTTTAGGCGCCCATCTACAAGAAAAGAGATGAAAAAGTCTGAAAAATGCGTATAATCAAAGTATGATTACCAAAGAAATCCAGGAGCAGATGTTTGACGAATACAAGACGCCGGAGCACGTCCGGCGGCATTGCAACGCCGTGACCGAGACGGCGCTGCGGATTGGCCGTGCGCTGAACGCGGCCGGGTACCATCTGGACCTGGATCTGATCGAGGGCGCGGCGCGGGTGCACGACGTGTGCAGGACAGCGGAACAACATGCGACAGTCGGCGCGGAGTTTCTGATCGCACACGGATATCCCGCGGAAGCGGAACTGGTGCGCGGTCACATGACGCACTTTTTTGACCCGGTGCCGGAGATCAAAGAACTGGACGTCCTGTGCCTCGCGGACCGGGTGGTCAAGGAGGACCAGTACGTCGGAATCGAAGAAAGGATGAAATACCTCCTCGCCAAGCCGAACGTCACGCCGGAGTGGGCGGACCGCATCCGGCAGGCGATGGAGATGACGCAGGTCTACATCAACGAGATCGAAGCCGTCATCGGGACGGCGTTCGACGATCTGCTGAAATAACAAATTAGCAAATAACGCGGCAGAGCAATGGTCCTCCGTCGCTCGGCCTTGCGGCCGTCGCGCCGAGAGCCGACCGCTTCCTACGGACCATTGCTCTGCCGCGTTTTGTAATTGTTTCAGAAGATCGTATCGCCGGTAGCGATGCGCCTTCGTTCGCGGAGCCTTGCGGCCGTCGCGCCGAGAGCCGACCGCTTCCTACGGACCATTGCTCTGCCGCGTTTTGTAATTGTTTCAGACGATCGCGCCGCCGGTAACGATGAGCCTTCGCCCTTGTTTCAGACGATGGTTCCGCCGCCGATGACGACGTCGCCGTCGTAGAGGACGACGGACTGGCCGCGCGTGACGGCGCGTTGCGGCTCATCAAATATGACTTTTACCGTGTCCCGGCCGGTCGGAATGACCGTCGCCGGGGCTTCTTTATGTTTGTAGCGGATCCGTGCGGAAGCGCGGAGGTCCGACGACGGGACGTCGCAGGCGATCCAGTTGAAGTCCGCCGCGGTCAGTTCCCGCGTGAAAAGGTCCGCGTTGTCCGCGAGCACCACGCGGTTGTTGACGGTGTCGATCTCCGACACGTACATCGGCTTCTTGAGTGCCAGGCCGAGGCCCTTGCGCTGGCCGATCGTGTAGTGGATGATTCCCTTGTGGGTCCCGAGGACGGTCCCGTCCAGGCCGACGAAGTCCCCCGGCGGATACTCGTGTCCGGTGTAATTCCGGATGAAGCCGGCGTAGTCGCCGTCCGGCACAAAGCAGATGTCCTGGCTTTCCCCCTTATAGGCGGTGACCAGCCCGAGGTCCTCTGCGAGGGCGCGGACCTCCTGTTTGGTCATGCCGCCGAGCGGAAAGAGGGTGCGGGCGAGCTGCTCCTGGGTGAGGGAGTAGAGGACGTAACTCTGGTCTTTGCTGAGGTCGGCCGCTTTGCGGAGGAGGTACCGGCCGGCGCCGGTGTCCCGCTCGATCCGCGCATAGTGGCCTGTCGCGATGCAATCCATTCCGATCTCCTGCCCGCAGGTATACAACTGTTCAAATTTGAGGTAGCGGTTACACTCGATGCACGGGTTTGGCGTGCGGCCCGCTTCGTAGGCCGCAATAAAGCGGTCGATGACCTCCCGGCGGAAGTCCGCGCGGAAGTCAAAGACGAGGAAATAGATGCCGAGCCGGTTCGCGACCGCGCAGGCGTCCTCGATGCTGGAGAGGCTGCAGCAGGTCTTGTCGGACGGAAGGCCGATCGTCTCGTTGTCAAACAGGCGCATGGTGGCGCCTGTCGTCTCGTACCCGGCTTCGCGGACCAGGTAAGCAGCGACGCTCGAATCGACCCCGCCGCTCATCGCGACCAGGGCTTTTCTATTCATAATGCATGTCATTTCGTTTCGTTCCATGGCGTCATTATAACACAAAAGTGTATCAAAATAACCTGAGAATCGCAGGTTGCGTGAAATGACCGGGGTGTGATACACTTGATGCATATTATTACGGTCCGATCTGGAGAATGGGAGAGGGGCAGTGAACGAGATAAAAGAAAACTGGGAGCTGGAAGAGATTGAGGAAGCCGTCAAGGCGATGGACGCGTCCAAGGCGGAGGAGCGCAAGCTCGCGGCGGACCGCCGGAAGGCGATCAACGACGAGGTGACCAAGGCAGTCATCAACCGCGACCTGAACCTGACGACCACCGGCGAGAACATTTCAAAGTTCGTCAAGGGCGAGATCGTCATCAAGGAGGTCCTGACCAAGGCGGAGTTCCGGATTTTCGTCGACTATCCGAACCAGCTTTATAAGAATAACCCGAACTTCGTCCCGGCGTTTTTCGAGGACGACATGGACGACTGGGACAAGGCCAAAAATCCGGCGTTTGACTACTGCGAGGCGCGGGCGTTTCTCGCGTACCGCGGGCTGGTCGTCGTCGGGCGGATCGGCGCGATCCTGTCGCACGCCGCGAACGAAAAGTGGGGGACCAAACGGATGCGGTTCACCCAGGTGGACTTCATCGACGACCCGGCGGTGTCCCGGGCGCTCTTTGAAACGGTCGAGAACTGGGCCATCGAGAAGGGCTGCGACGAGGTGCACGGGCCGCTCGGCTTCTGCGACCTCGACCGCGAGGGCATGCTGGTCGAAGGCTTCGACCGCCGGAGCATGTTCATCACATACTACAACGAACCATACTATCTGAAGCACTTGGCGGACCTCGGCTACGTCAAGGACGTGGACTTGATCGAGCACCTGATCCCGATCGGCGGCTGGACGGACCCGCGGTATAAACGGCTGAAGAAGATCTCCGACCGGATGCTCAAGAGCACCGGCTACCGCAAGGTCAAAGTGCGGCGCCGTTCGGACGTCAAACCGTACGTCCGCAAGGCGTTCGAGCTCGTCAACATCGCATATGCGCCGCTTTACGGGGTCGTGGAGCTCTCCGATAAGCAAATTGATAAGTATACAAATAAATTTTTACCGTTAATTTCTCCGGATTTCTGCTGCCTGATCATCGATGACAACGATGAGCTGATGGGCTTCGGCGTCGGCGCCCCGTCGATGGCGGAGGCCATGCGGAAATGCCACGGACACCTCTTCCCGTTCGGCTGGGCGGGCATCCTCAAGGCCCTGACCAGCAACGACACGCTGGACCTGTTCCTGATCGCGGTCCGGCCGGAGCTGCAGGGGACGGGCGTCAACGGAATCATCATGGAGCACCTGATGCGCGGCTGCATCAAGCACGGCATCACCCGCGCGGAGACCGGCCCGCAGCTCGAGCTGAACACCAAGGTGCACAGCCAGTGGAAGATGTTCGACATCGTGCCGCACAAGCGCCGCCGCTGCTTCATCAAGCAACTGTAATAATACCAGCAAAGCAATGACCTTCCGGTCGTTCTGCCTGCGGCAGCCGCGCCGAGAGCCGGCCGCTCCCTTCAGGTATTGCTTTGCTGTTGTCATTTCAATTCCTTAATTCACAGACAATGAATACCAATGTCTTTACCATAAGGCCGATTGCGCACGTGCAGTCGGATTACAACGAAAAGTTCGGCATCCCGCGGCAGTCCGGGCTGGTTCCGGAGCTGACTTCGCGCGTCGTGATCGATCCGGCGTTCCGGAACGTCGACGCGGTGCGGGGGCTGACGGCGTATTCGCATATCTGGCTGATCTGGGGATTCAGCGAAACCGCCATCGACATGACGGAGGAGCCGGTCCGCTGGTCGCCGACGGTGCGGCCGCCGCGGCTCGGCGGGACGGTCCGCAAGGGCGTCTGGGCGACGCGGTCGCCGTACCGGCCGAATTCGCTCGGGCTGTCTTCCGTGCGGCTGCTGGGCGTGGAGATCGGCGGGCGGCCGCTCGAAGAGCACGCCGGAAGCGGGGAGACCAACGAGGAGATCGCGCTCCTCGTGGCCGGCGCGGACCTCATGAACGGCACGCCGGTCTACGATATTAAGCCGTATATCTATCCGGACTGCCACCCGGAGGCCAATACGGGCTTTGCCGCGGCGCGCGACGCGGGCAAAGTCCACGTCGACTTCCCGGAGGACCTCCTCGCGCGGATTCCGGAGGATAAGCGCGCCGGCCTGATCCGCATGCTGGAACTCGACCCGCGCGGCGCGTATGAAAAACAGCCCGGATACAACTACGGGCTGTCGTTTGCGGAATTCGATATCAAGTTTACGGTCAAGGGCGACGTCCTCATGGTCACAGACGTCGTGCGGACAGGCACGAGCGCAGATTAGCTGAGGCGCCGCTGGAAGTTCCCGTAGATGCCGGCGCCTTCGTTCGTGACGATGAAGGCGTTCGGGTCCATCTCGCGTACGAGCGCCACGAGGTGCGGCACTTCGTATTTAGACAATACAGTTACAAGAATGTGAGAATCCTCGTGCGTATAAGCGCCGGTGCCTTCCCACTTTGTCACGCCGCGGCGGACCTCCCGGAGGATCGCGTCCGCGACGTTTTCATTTTTTGTGAAGATCATGACCTGCGTGTTAATGTTCTGAATGTACATGCGGTCGAGGAACAGGCTGTTGACGACCGAGTAGATCAGCGAATAAATGACGGTCTGGATGTCGAAAATGAGGAAGCAGACCGCAAAGATGCAGACGTTCATCGCGATATTGATGCCGCCGACGCTGACGTTCGGGTGGGTCTTGGAGAGGCAGACGCCGATGATGTCCTGCCCGCCGCCCGAGGAGCCGGAGCGGAGGACCATGCCGGCACCCGTGCCGGTGATGACGCCGCCGACGAGGCAGGCGGTCAGCGTATCCTGGATGATCGGGGTTGCGGGAATCGGGACGATGGACATGAACAGACTGCACAGGCCAATCGCGACCAGCGAGGTCAGGCAGAACTCCCGGCCGATGATCTTATAGCCAAAATAGAACAGCGGCACGTTCAGGAGGAAATAGAGCACCCCGCGGAAATTGCCGCCGATGTGAAAGACGCTGTTGATCAGGATGTTCAGGAGCTGTGACATGCCGACGAAGCCGCCGCTGTACAGGTTGAGCGGGATGATGATCAGGTTGAAGCCGACCGCGAAGACGATGTTTCCGGTCACCAGCAGCGCGAGGCGCCGCCAGAATTTCTTCCGGTCATTCTGAAAATCGTACAAAAAGTTCATGCGTACCTCCCCATGGATCTTAACCAACAGTATTTTACTATTATCACGGCGACAATAACAGATGTTTTATGATATAATAAATCGATTAATCGGATTGGCAGCGGATGAGAGGAGGAGAGCATGTCAGAGAGAAAGCCTATCGTAGTCAGCGGCGTACCAAAGGAGCGCCTGGACCGCTTCGGCGTTTCCTGGCCGGAGGACTGGGACGTCAGTTATACCGAGCGCATTTATACACCGGAATACATTTCAAAGGCAGAGTACCTGCTGGTGCGGGCGATGGACCCGCTGACCGCGGAGATGATCGACTCCGCGCCGAATCTGAAGTGCATCCACACCGACGGCGTGTCGTTCAACCTGATCGATATCGATCATGCGGCGAGCAAAGGCATCATGGTCTGCAACTGCAAGGGCGGCAACGCGATCTCGGTCGCAGAGCACACGGTCGGCCTCGTGCTGGACTGCGTCAAGCACATCACACATTTGGACCGGAAGATCCGCCGGGACGGCTACAAGGCGACGTCGGACGGCTTCATGAAGATGATGCCGCACGAGATCGGCGGCCTGACGGTCGGCATGGTCGGCATGGGCGCGATCGGCAGAGAGGTTCTGAAACGCCTCGTCCCTTGGGGCGCAAAGCTGATTTATTATGATCCATACCCGATGCCTGCGGAAATGGAAGCGCAGTACGGCGTGACGCACGTGGAACTCGACGAGCTCTGCAAGACGGCAGACGTCATCACGGTGCACCTCCCGGTCATCCCGTCGACGCTCGGCATGTTCGACAAGCCGCAGTTCGACATTATGAAAGACGGCGTGATTCTGATCAACGTCGCGCGCGGCCAGGTTGTGGTCAAGGAACCGCTGATGGAAGCGCTCGAGAGCGGCCGCGTCGGATACTATGGCGCTGACGTCTTTTGGGATGAGCCGATGCCGGACGACGACCCGTTCCTGCACATGAGCGAGTCCGTCATGGACCGCGTGGTCATGACCACGCACGGCGCGGGCCGGACGACCGAGGCCTTTGGGCGGATGCTCGAGTGGGCGGCGCAGGCCTTTGTCGACTATGAGAACGGCATCGTACCGAAGAACGTCGTGAACGGCGTCACCGAGCTCAAATAATAATAAAGCATAATAAATAACAAAATCGAGGACGGTTCCGCTTTTCATCCGAGAAGATGAAAAGCGGAACCGTCCTCATTATTACCGTAATCGTTTTTTACAGCGGAGCGGTCGCGTATTCGAGGTATGCTTTGAGGTCGTCGGAGACGAGCGGTTCGAGCATTTTCCGGACTTCTGCGTGATATGCATCGATCCAGTCGATTTCCTCCCGGGTGAGGAGGTCTTTGTTGATCGCTTCGCGCTCGTACGGGACATAGGAGATCATGCGGTTGCTGACCCTGCCGTCGCCGGCGTCTTCCCAGAGCACTTCGTTCTCGATGCGAATCCCGAATTCGCCGTCTTTGTAATACCCCGGCTCGTTGGACATGATCATGCCCGGCCGGATGTCGATCGGGGTCGGGACGCGCCGGATGATGTTCGGTCCTTCGTGGACGCTGAGGAGGTGTCCGACGCCGTGGGAGAAGCCGTGCTTGAAGTCGAGGCCGATGGCGTGCATCGGGGCCCGCGTCGCGGCGTCGAGGTCGATGCCGGTCATGCCCGGCTCGATGACGAAGCGGCCCATGGCGATGTGCGACTTCAGAACATAAGTGTAGTCGTCGATCATCTCCTGCGTCAGCGGGCCGACTTTGTAGGTGCGGGTGATGTCCGTGGTCCCGTCGATGTAGTGGCCGCCGGAGTCGAGCAGGAGAAAGCCCTTCGGTTCGATGACCGCGTCGGTCTCCGGAGTCGGGGCGTAGTGGATGATCGCGCCGTTCGGACCGTAACCCATGATCGCGCCGAAGCTCAGGTCAAAACACCCCGGCTGTTCAAATCTGCACTGCTTGAGGTATTCCGAGGCGGAGAGCTCGGTCTGCCGCGGGGTCTCGCCGGCGACGTTCTTGATCCATTTGGAGAATTTGAGGAGGGCGGCGCCGTCCTTGGCCTGTGCGCGAATCGTGTCTTCAATCTCGACCGGGTTCTTGACGGCTTTCATGTAAGCGATCGGGGTGAGGCCTTCGATGACCTTAACGCCGGCCGGAACGTCCTGATAGAGGAGGTAGTCCGTCGCCGAAGGGTCGAACCAGACGGTCGATCCTTCCGCAAGGCCGGTAATGCCTTCGCAGATATCGTTGTAATCACATACTTTAACGAACGAAAGCGCCTCCGGGAGGCCGTTTGCTCCGCGCGGGCTCGGATCGATGAGGTCCGCGACGGCTTCATAGTTCGGAATACTGTATGGGGTCGCCGGGTCGAGCGCCTCCGGATAGACGTAGAGGCGGACCTCGTCCTGCGTCATCAGGGTGTAGGAGAAGAACACCGGCGTGTAATCGATGTCCGACCCGCGGAGGTTGAAGAGCCACGCGTTCTCCATGAGGTCGCTGACAAGGAGGGCGTCCGCGCCGTGGTCTTTCATCTCCGCGCGGACGGCTGCGATCTTATCGACGGCTTTCATCCCGGTCGTGGTGTCCGGGAGTTCATAGATCCGGGTCGGCCGGATCGGCGTGCGGTCCGTCCAGACCTCGCCGGCGAGGTCGGTATCGACGACGACCGTGACGCCTTTTTCTTTTAATTTGCTGCAAAGCGCGGTTCCGACCTTGCCCGGGACCACGCGGCCGTCAAAGCCAAGGGTGTATGGGCTCTTGTCCGCGAGGGCGGTCAGGAACTCTTCGATGGTCGGAACGCCCGGCTCCTGCATCCGCATCAGTTCGATGCCGCTCCCGGCGAGCTGGGCCTCCGCCTGCAGGAAGACCCGGCTGTCCGTCCAGAGGTACGCATCCTCTGCGGTTACGACGAGCGTCCCGGCCTCACCGGTCAGGCCGCTCAGGAATTCCCTGGTCCTGAAATATTCACAAAAGTATTCCGACGCGTGAAAGTCGCCGGACGGTACATAATATACATCGATTCCGTCCCGTTTCATCAGGGCCTGAAGCTCGACAATTTCTTTTTTCATTCTGATAAACCTCTCTTGATTTAGACTGCGGTACAATGACCTCTCTCATTGTAGCACAACAGAACGAACCCGCAAGGGAAACTTTAAGAAAAACCGCCTGGAAAATCTTGTATTACAACCGCTATGGCGAAAACGATTTCGTAGTGTTTTCAAGGGGTTGAGGGCCCTCGTATTGTATTTGTGTTGTATTTTCCGAACATTCGCGCCAAAAAATATTTGTACTGCAGTCTAACGCGATGTATAATTGTTCCATATTAATTGGCTATCGTTTTATTTTGCGTATTGTCTGTTCATGCGCGAGCCCTTCCGGAGTATCGGGTTGCGGTAGCTTCAAGGGAACAGAGGGATTAGAAGCAACTAGTTTAAGGAGGAGCTTTACCATGAAGAAAAGACTATTGGCCCTCGTTATGATTGCTGCACTGCTGATTGGCGCTCTTGCGAGCTGCAGCACTCCTGGCGGCGGCGGCGACGGCGGTTCGGACACTGGAGAGAAAGTCTTCCGCTACGCAACAAACACCGAGCCGACGACCTTCGACCTGACGAAGGGCAACAGCATCGGTGACAACGAAATCCAGCACGCAATTACCGAAGGTCTCACCCGCAACACCGGCGGTGTCGTCACCCCGGGTATCGCTGAGAGCTGGGACATCTCGGAGGACGGTCTGGTTTACACCTTCCATCTCCGTGAGGCTTACTGGAGCGACGGCCAGCCGATTACGGCTCAGGACTTCGTCTACAGCTGGCAGAGACTGATCGACCCTGCGACAGGTTCCCCGTATTCGTGGTTCCTTGACACGATCGGCATCAAGAACGCGGCCAAGGTTGAGGCCGGTGAACTCGATCCGAGCGAGCTCGGCATCAAGGCGATCGACGACAGAACCCTCGAGGTCACACTCGACAGACCGATGGCGGTACTTCTGTCCGGTCTCGGAATGCAGTCCAACCTCGGACCGGTCCGTCAGGACATGGTCGAGAAATACGGTGCAGAGTTCGCGGCAACGGCTGACAAGAACGTTTACTCCGGTCCATACGTTCTGACCTCGACCGAGAACAATGTATACGTATTTGAGAAGAACCCGAATTATTGGGACGCTGACAATGTCAAGCTCGACAGAGTTGAGCTGAACTACATCGAGAAGGCCGACACCGCGCTTGCGATGTACGAGAACGGCGAGCTCGACTACGTCAGACTCGACAACGCGGTCGTTGAGAATTACAAGGACAGAGAAGACTGCCACAGCTACCTCAACGGTAACGTTGACTACTGCTACATCAACACGGAGAGCGAGAATCCGGTCTGGAAGAACCAGAACTTCAGACTGGCGCTGAACTACGCGCTCGACAGAGAGGAATACAACCAGCTGGCCAACAGCGGCGTCTATCATCCGTACAATGCGCTGTGCTTCCCGGGCCTCACCGGCAAGGACGGCAAGACCTACGGCGAGACTTATGACGTTGATTCCTACGCATATCCGATCAACGGCGACGTTGACCTCGCGAAAGAGTATCTTGGCAAGGCCATGGATGAGCTCGGCATCGCGAGCCCGTCCGACATCACGATCGAGTTCGTCACGACCGACGCGGAGTCCAACAAGAAGATCGCTGAGGTTCTCCAGGAGAGATGGCAGTCGACGCTTGGCATCAACGTCAAGATCCGTCAGGTCACTTACTCCCAGATCTACGGTGAAGTTTATCCGAACTTCGACTATGAGATCGGTTACGCCGGATGGGGTCCGGACTTCGACGACCCGACGACCTATCTGAACCTCTGGAGATCCGATGTTAAATGGTACAACCCATACTCCAACCCAGAGTTCGATGCGAAGCTCGACGCTGCGCAGGCAGAGGTTGACGATCCGAACGCCAGAATGGACCTCCTGAACGAGGCGGAGCAGATCCTCATCGCGGACGGCGCTTGGGTACCGCTTCAGGCGAGACAGCAGTACTACCTGCTGAGCCCGAAGATGAAGGACGTCACGTTCTACTCCTTCAGCATCAACATCGACTGGGCATTTGCTGATATCGCTGAATAATCAAACAAACTGAAGTTGCATAACTTCTTTGGTAAGCCCCGGGAATTCCTTCCGGGGCTTACCCTTAAGCAAACAGGAGGAACACGATGACGAAATATGTAATCAAACGTGTCATCGCAGCTATACTGACACTCTGGGCCCTGGTGACGATTGTATTCTTTCTCGTCAGGCTGATGCCTGGCCAACCGTTCACCAGCCCGAAACTCCCGCCTCAGGTTGCACAAAACCTGATGAAATATTATGGCTTCGACAAACCGCTGATCGTCCAGTACTTACAGTATATGGGCAATCTGCTTCACGGCGACTTCGGCTTCTCCATGAAGTATACGAACAAGACCGTAAATTATATCATCGGACAGACCTTCCCGTTTTCAGCGGACCTCGGCATCCGCGCGCTGTGCCTCGCGATTTCGTTCGGTCTGGTGCTCGGCATTCTCGCCGCGAGAAAACGCGGGACCAAGATCGACTTCTTCTGCGTCATCATCGCGATCGTTGGTACCAGTATTCCGGACTTCATCATGGGTGCGCTGCTGCAGTACTTCTTCGGCATCAAGTGGGGCCTGCTCCCGGTGGCACAATACAAAGGCTTCGAGTACACCATTTTGCCTGCGACGGCGCTGGCGTTCTACACGCTGGCATCTGTGTCACGAATCATGCGGGCGAGCATGCTGGAAGTCACGTCTCAGGACTATATCAAGACGGCCCGGTCCAAGGGCTTGTCGGAACTCCGGATCACGGCAAAGCATCAGATCCGGAACGCGATCATGCCGGTCATGACCATGCTCGGACCGACGGTGGCGGCCGTACTCACCGGTACGTTCGTCATCGAAGCGATCTTCGCGATCCCTGGCATGGGCAAGTACTACGTGCAGAGCGTTAATGACAACGACTACTCCATGATTCTCGGCATGACACTGTTCTACGGTGTTTTCCTGGTCACGGCCAACCTCATCGTAGACATCTTATACGGCTTTGCGGATCCGCGTGTCCGTATCGGCAGAAAGTAGGTGATGGACATGACTGAACTCAACAAGGACATGTTTGTCATCAAAGGTAAGAACATCGAAAAGATGGAGACCATCTCCCGGCCGTCCCTGTCCTTCTGGCAGGACGCCTGGAGGAGACTGCGCAAAAACCGCGCGGCCTTCGTCGGTCTCTGCATCCTCGGGGTCTACGTCCTTCTGGCGATTTTCGCCCCGATTCTGAGTAAATACAGTTTCTCCGCGATGAGCGTGGCGGACCAGCACGCCGCTCCGTCTCTGCAGCACTGGTTCGGCTGTGACTCGGTCGGCCGCGACCAGTGGGTGCGGACCTGGATGGGCGCCCGCGTTTCGCTGTCGATCGGACTCTTTTCGGCCACGATCAACATGTGCGTCGGCGCGGTCATCGGCGGCCTCTGCGGCTTCTACGGCGGCAAACTTGACATGATTGTCATGCGCATCGTCGACATCCTGTACGGCATCCCGAGCCTGATCATCACGATGCTCGTCATGCTCGTGCTCGGCAAGGGCGTCGCGCCGCTGATCATCGCGATGTGCATCGTCGGATGGATCGGAACCTGCCGGTTCGTCCGCGGCGAGGTCTACCGCCTCAAAGAGCAGGACTTCGTCCTCGCGGCCAAGGTCCTCGGCGTTTCCGACTTCGCGATCATCATGAAACACATCATTCCGAACATCGTCGGCATGCTGGTCACGAACCTCTGCATGAACATCCCGCACGCGATCTTCCAGGAAGCGTTCCTGTCCTACATCGGACTCGGTATCGCGCCGCCGAACTGCAGCTGGGGAATTCTGGCCAAGGAAGGCATCGCGTACCTCAGGGTGCACCCGCATGAAGTCGCGATTCCTGCGGCAATCATCTGCACTACGATGCTCGCCCTGAATCTGCTCGGCGACGGTCTCCGCGACGCGGTCGACCCGAAGCTCCGCGGAACGGAATAGGAGGTGCGCCATGGCAGAACAAGAAAAAATCTTAGAAATCAAGAATCTCGTATTCACGTTCAAAACCTATGGCGGCGAAGTCAAGGCCGTCCGCGACGTCAGCTTTGACGTCCGGCAGGGCGAAGTCCTCGGCATCGTCGGCGAGTCCGGCTGCGGCAAGAGCGTCACCGCGCAGTGCATCCTCCGGCTCAACCCGGAGCCGCCGGGGTTCTTCGAGGGCGGCGAGATCCTGTACAAGGGTCAGGACATCCTCAAGATGGACAACAAGGCGATTCGCAAGATCCGGGGCCGGGAGATCGGCTTCGTGTTCCAGGACCCGATGACGTCCCTCAACCCGACCATGCGCGTCGGCGCGCAGATCGAGGAGGTCTTCCTCGGCCGGACCGACGTGACAAAGGCGGAGGTCAAGGAGCGGGCGCTCGAGATCATGAAACTCGTTGGCATCTCCGACGTGGAGAAGCGGTACAAACAGTACCCGCACGAGTTGTCCGGCGGCATGAAGCAACGCGTCATGATCGCGATCGCGCTGGTCAGCAAGCCGAGCGTCATCATCTGCGACGAGCCGACCACCTCGCTCGACGTGACGATCGAGGCGCAGATCCTCGAACTGCTGCTCGAGCTCCGCGAGAAGCTCGGAACGTCGATCATCATGATCACCCACGACCTCGGCGTCATCGCCAAGATCTGCGACCGTGTCGTCGTCATGTACGGCGGCAAGATCGTCGAGAAGGGCACCGCCGACGAGATCTATTACGAAACCTCGCACCCGTATACCAGAGGCCTGATGACCTCGATCGCGCGGCTCGACACCAACCGCGGCGACAAGCTCACCCCGATCGAGGGGACGCCGCCGGACCTGTTCTCGCCGCCGGTCGGCTGCCCGTTTGCCGCGCGGTGCGACTACTGCATGGACGTGTGCAACCAGTACCCGCCGGAGCAGTACATGCTGAGCGACGAGCACATGACCGTGTGCTGGCTCCAGCATGAGATGGCGCCGGATACCGAATTCCGCAGAACGAAAGGAGAGGCGAAATGAATGTAGACTACAATGCAGAACCTCTCGTACAGGTCAAAGACCTGTGTAAATACTTTCAGGTCGGCCGCCACGCGACGCTCAAGGCCGTCGACGGTGTCACTTTCAACATTTGGAAAGGCGAGACCGTCGGCCTGGTCGGCGAGTCCGGCTGCGGCAAATCCACCTGCGGCAGATGCCTGATCAGGCTTTATGAACCGACGAGCGGTCAGGTTCTCTATGACGGCAAGGACATCACCAAGCTCAACAAAGAGGAACAAAAGGAATTCACCCGGCGCGTCCAGATGATCTTCCAGAATCCGTACGCTTCGCTCAACCCGCGCATGACCGTCAAGGAGATCGTGGGCGAGGGGCTCAAGCTCCAGGGCATGCCGAACAATGAGATCGAGGCCAAGGTCCAGGAACTCCTCGAGACCGTCGGACTGAACAAAGACCACATGTCCCGCTTCCCGCACGAGTTCTCCGGCGGGCAGCGGCAGCGCATCGGCATCGCGCGGGCGCTCTCGGTCGATCCGGAGTTCATCATCTGCGACGAGCCGATTTCGGCGCTCGACGTATCGATTCAGGCGCAGGTGCTCAACATGCTGAACCGCCTGCAGGACGAGCTCGGCCTGACGTACCTTTTCATTGCGCACGACCTCTCGGTCGTCAAGTATCTGTCGGAGCGTGTCGTCGTCATGTACCTCGGGACGATCGTCGAGACCGCAACGTCGGAGGAACTCTACGCGAATCCGATGCACCCGTATACCAAGGCGCTGCTGTCGTCCATCCCGGAGGCGGACCCGCGCCGGGCCAAGGCGAGTCAGCGGATCCCGATCAAAGGCGAGATCCCGAGCCCGATCAATCCAAAGGCCTGCTGCAGATTCGCCAACCGGTGCGAATTCGCGACCGAGCGGTGCTTTAACGAGATCCCGCAAGCCAGAGAGATGAGCCCGGGGCACATCGTGGCGTGCCACTTAATGGAGCAATAATGAAAGCAGAATTCTACAAAGGCAACAGACAGAGATTATATGCAAAGCTTCCGGCCGGCTCGATGGTAGCGTTCTTCTCCGGCAGGGTCGTGCTAAAGACCAACGATGAGTTCTTCCCGTTCTTCGCGGACCGGAGCTTCGTCTACCTGACGGGGCTCGACACCTGCGTGGAGGCGGTCCTGCTCGCGGCCAAGGACGCGGACGGCTCGGTGGACGAGCGGATCTACATCCTCCCGCCGGACCCGTTCAAGGAGCGGTGGACCGGCACCCGGGTCAAGCCGCCGGAGGCGGAGGCGATTTCCGGCTGCAGCGACATCCGGTTTATCGAAGCGTTTCAGGGGGACTTCCGCAAGCTCGCGCTCTGCGGGAACTACGGCTCCCTCTATCTCGACCTGTACAAGGTCAACGACTGGGACGCGGACCGGCAGGCGCACGAGTTCCTTAAATACGTGCAGGCGTACATGCCTTTCATTCAGATCGGCAACGCCAACGCGCTCATCCGTGAGCTCCGCCTGATCAAGCAACCGTGCGAGATCGAGGCGCTCAAATACGGAGAGAAAATCACGGGGGAGGGCATCCTGGCCATGATGCGGGCGTCGCACCCGGGCATGTACGAATACCAGTATAAAGCCGAGTTCGACCGCGCGCTTCAGCAGTACAAAGCATACCCGTACGGCTTCCCGCCGATCATCTCGGCTGGCAGGAACAACTTCTGTATTCACTACTATTCGTATACCGGGCAGGCGCAGGACGGGGACATGATCCTGAACGACGTCGGCGTGTCCTGGGATAACCTGATCACGGACGTGTCCCGCGGCTGGCCGTGCAACGGACGCTTCACGGACCGGCAGCGGATCCTCTACGAGTGCGCGCTGGCGACCTCAGACCACCTGTTTGAAATCGTCAAGCCGGGCATGCGGATGGAGGACGTGGACAAGACGATCCACGCGTACTGCGGCGTGCAGCTCATGGACGCGGGGCTGATCCAGGACCTCTCCGAAGAACGTCAGATCATGTGGCACAACGGGGCGCATCACATCGGCTTCGACGTGCACGACGTCGTGGCGACGCCGGAGATCATCGGCCCGAACATGGCGTTCTGCATCGACGTCGGCGTCTATTACGAGGCATGGGGCATCGGCTTCCGGATCGAGGACAACTGCCTCACGACCGAAGACGGCTGCATCAACCTCTCGGCCGGCATTCCGAGGACGATCGAGGACATCGAGTCGGTCATGAACGACTGAGTCGCATCGAATGCGCTTATAAAGAAAGAGGCGGTCTGGATGAGCGGACAAGTCAGTTTAAAACAGCGGATCATCGACTCCGCGTGGGAATTGTTTAACGAGAAGGGCTTTGAGAACACCACCCTCAACGACATCATCGGCAGGGCGGGGGTCGCGAAGGGGTCTTTCTATTACTATTTCCGCAGCAAGGACACCCTGCTGAACACGCTCTCCATCGTACTTGACAACGAGTACCGCCGGCTCGAGAAGGTCCTGCCGGACGACATGAACGCGTTTGACAAGCTCATGTTCCTCAACTACGAAATGCACTCGTTCATGGAAAAAATGGACTACCGGCTGATCGCCAACCTTTACTCCGCCCAGCTTCTGAAGGACGACGGAGCGAACCTGCTCGACCGGAACCGGTTCTATTTCACGCTGATCGAGAAGATCATCACTGAGGGGCAGCAGCGCGGGGAACTCGTCACGCACAAAACCAGCCAGGAGCTGGTCAAGATCTACAGCCTCTGCGAGCGCGCGCTCGTCACCGACTGGTGCATGAACAACGCGTCGTATTCGCTCGGCGAATACAGCAAGGAGTACATGCCGCTGCTCTACGGAGCGTTCCGAGGGAGCGGGCAGGGGAGCGAGGCATAGCGGACCCGGGTGGAGTTCTTTGAGAAAACGAAATG
The DNA here is from genome assembly GCA_017433975.1 of Mogibacterium sp. GTDB lineage: Bacteria > Bacillota > Clostridia > Peptostreptococcales > Anaerovoracaceae > RGIG2439. The sequence goes on from JAFRGD010000008.1 coordinate 89,786, forward strand.
AGCACCGATTTCTGACATGGTCGGTGCTCTTTTTTATTGCGTTAGTCGAACCACTACATATTTTGCAAAATATTTGTAAAATTTTATATAATTTTGTAAAACGACTTGAATCGGCCAGACGAATAGTATAAAATACGGATAGGTAATATGATCCGTATTTTCCATTTGCATAACTAACCCAACCAACACTGAAAGGAGAACAATCATGAGTGACAACACTGGCAGTGCAAAGAAAATTGGTCTTTTCACTGCGACCATGCTGGCTATCGGTACGATTATCGGCTCCGGTATCCTTGGTACTCTGCCGTCGGCAGTATCTCTCACGGGCAAGCTGACGTTCATCTGCATCATCGTTGCTGCGATCAACGTCTTCTTCTCGAACTTCGTTAACATGATCATCGCGGGCGTCATCCCGGTCAACGCCGGCCCGTACATGTACCTCACCAGACTGGTACACCCGATCTTCGCGATCACTGAGATGGTCCAGACCCTCTGCGGACTGTTCCTGCTCGCTCTCATGGGCACGATTTTCGGCAGCTACTTCAACACGATCTTCCCGGCCGTCAGCGCCAAGCTGGTCGCGATCCTCGTCATCCTGCTCTTCGGTATCCTGAACCTGTTCGGTATCGACGCTGCTGCAAAGGTAGGCAACATCCTCGTTATCCTGCTCTTCATCGCGTTCATCCTGTTCTCGTTCTTTGGTTTCACCGTTGACACCTCCGCTCTTCCGAACTATGTACCTGCGACCACCAAGCCTCTGACCTTCGTCATGGTTGGTACCGTATCGGCTCTGTTCGTCACCACCCTGAGCGGCGGCTCCACCGTAGCTTACATCGCTGACTCCCTCAAGGATCCTCGCAAGGACATCGCCCGCGCGTTCATCCTGTCCCTGGTCGCTGTCGTCGTCCTGTACTCGATCATGTCCTTCGCGACGGTCAGAGCTGCCGGTTCCGAGTCCTTCGACTCCCTGGCGACCCTGTCCAAGATGATCATGCCGAGCGGCGCATTCTACTTCTTCATGATCGGCGGCGCGTTCACCGCGATCACATCGACCATCAACGGCCTGATCATCCAGAACTGCGCAACCCTCGACAAGCTGGCTGAGGACCAGATCCTGCCGGAGATCTTCGTCAGAAGAAACAAGTACGGCGTACAGGCTCTCGACGTCATCATGCTGACGGTCATTCCGATCATCATCCTTGCGTTCAACCTGGACATCTTCACACTGCTCTCGGTATCCTCCGTACTCGCGGTATTCACCACGCTGATCAAGCTGATTCCGTGCCTCACCGTCGAGAAGAAATATCCGAAGGCATATGCGAAGGCTTACATCAAGCCAAAGTTCGCCATCCTGGTTGCGTTCGTCGTGATCGCTGCGATCCTCAACATCTACTCCGGCGTTTCCACCATCATCACGACTGCCGGCGTCATCTGGATCGTACTCGCTATCATGCTGGTACTGTTCACGGTATACTTCCTCGTCCGCGCTGCTTACCTCAAGGGTAAGGGTGTAGACCTCTGGGGCATCCTCAAGACGCATCCGCAGTGCTGGATCGATGCAGAGAACAACTAATCTCTGAACCGGCCTGAGCCATCTAATTGACGGAATAATGGGAGCTGTGAAATCCGTTTCACAGCTCCTTTTTTCGTCCCTTTTTATTTCGCATCTGCGCCTTGGAGGCATTGACTTTATCCCGGAAAAGCGATAAAATAACAGTGGAGATTTTAGACCGCGGTCTAAAACGTAGTACAAAAGAAGGAGTGCCCTCCGGATGCACGCAGTAACCAATATCCAGAAGTTTTCCATACACGACGGCGACGGCATCCGGACGACGGTGTTTTTCAAGGGTTGCCACCTGCGGTGCGCGTGGTGCCACAACCCGGAGACGCAGCGCTTCACCATCGAGATGCAGACGGACACCGACAAATGCACCGGCTGCGGCAGGTGCGTCGAGCGTTGCCCGAACGGCGCGATCTCTCTACAGAGGATCGAACGGCCGCGCGGCGCCGGCAAGCAGGGGACGGAGACGGTCCCGGTAGCCGTCACGGACCGCAGCAAGTGCACAGTCTGCGGCAAGTGCGTCAACGCGTGCGTCGGCAACTACCGGACGGTCGTCGGCAAAGAATACCCGGTCAAGGAGCTCGTCAGAATCTGCCTGCAGGACCAGATGTTTTACGAGGACTCCGGCGGCGGCGTAACATTGTCGGGTGGCGAGGTTATGGCAATAGATAACGATTATCTGTTAACTCTTGTCAAAATGCTCGACCGCGAAGGCGTCGACGTCACCATCGACACCTGCGGCGAGGCGCCGTGGGAGAACTTCCAGGCGATCCTGCCGTATGTGCACACCTGGTTGTACGACGTCAAGGTCATGGACAACGACCTGCACCGGCAGTACATGGGGCTTGGGAACGAACGGATCCTGGAGAACCTGGTCCGGCTCTCGGACAGCGGCGCGCGGATCTACATCCGGATTCCGACCATCCCGGAGGTCAACGGCACGCCGGAGGCCATGGGGGAGATCATCGCTTTCTTAAAGGAGAACCACATCGACCCGCCGCAGATCAATCTGCTCCCGTACCACAAGACCGGGTCGCACAAATACCGCAAGCTCGGGCGGCCGTACCCGGGCGAGGACCTGACGGTCCCGACGAACGAGCAGATGGAGGCCTTCGTCAGGCAATTCAACGAAGCCGGATACCGCAATGTACGCATTGGCGGTTAACATAGTACTTTATATCACTTATTTATATAACTTCATGGAGGAATAACATGGAAGAACGCGGAATGAATGAACGGATCCGGAAACTCCGGAAACTCAGCCAGGAGACCCCGGTCCACATCGACCTCGAGCGCGCCAAGATCGAGACCGAAGTCTACAAAGAATGGGAAGACAAGGTCTCCCTGCCGGTGCTCCGCGCACTCGTGCTCAAGGAGTACTTTTCGAAAAAGACCCTTTACCTCGGCGAGGGCGAGCTCATCGTCGGTGAGAAGGGCTGCGACCCGCAGGCGTCGCCGACCTTCCCGGAGCTCTGCTGCCACACGGTAGAGGACATGCACATCATGAACGACCGCGAAGTCGTCAACTACAAGACGACGGAGCAGGACATCAAGGACCAGGAGGAGATCATCATCCCGTTCTGGAAGGGCAAGTCCACCCGCGACAAGATCCTCGCGGACATGACCGACGAGTGGAAGGACGCTTACGCGGCTGGCATGTTCACCGAGTTCATGGAGCAGAGAGGCCCGGGCCACACCTGCGGCGGCAAGAACGTCTTCATCAAGGGTTACGCGGAGTACAAGGAAGAGATCCAGGCGGCGATCGACGCGCTGGACTTCATGACCGATCCGGAGGCGTTTGACAAGCAGGAAGAGCTCAAGGCGATGCTGATCGACTGCGACGCGGTCATGATCCTCGGCGAGCGCTATCAGAAGCTGATCCGCGAAACCGCGGCGAAGGAAACCGACCCGGTCCGCAAGGCCGAGCTCGAGCAGATGGCGGCCAACCTGGACGTCGTCCCGGCGCACAAGCCGCAGACCTTCTGGCAGGCGATCCAGCTCTACTGGTTCACGCACCTCGCGGTGACGACCGAGCTCAACCCTTGGGACGCGTTCAGCCCGGGCAGACTCGACCAGCACCTCAACCCATATTATGAGAAAGACGTTGAGGACGGCATCCTCGACGACTACAAAGCCCTCGAGCTCCTCGAGTGCCTGTGGGTCAAGTTCAACAACCAGCCGGCGCCGGTCAAGGTCGGCGTCACGCTCAAGGAGAGCGGAACCTACACCGACTTCGCCAACATCAACACCGGCGGCATCAAGGAAGACGGTACCAACGGCGTCAACAACGTCAGCTACCTGATCCTCGACTGCATGGACGAGATGAGACTGGTCCAGCCGAACTCCAACGTTCAGATCAGCCGCAAGACGCCGGCCAAGTTCCTCAAGAGAGCCTGCGAAATCTCGAGAAAGGGCTGGGGCCAGCCTGCGTTCTACAATACGGACGAGCTCGTTCAGGAGCTCCTGAACGCCGGCAAGACCCTGCTCGACGCGCGGCAGGGCGGTTCGTCCGGCTGCGTCGAGACCGGTTCATGGGGCAACGAAGCCTACATCCTGACCGGATACCTCAACATCCCAAAAATCTTCCAGCTGACGCTTTACAACGGCTTTGACCCGGTGAGCGGCAAGCAGATCGGCCTCCAGACCGGCGACGCGACGGAGTTCAAGACTTACGATGAGCTCTGGAACGCGTTCACCAAGCAGCTCGTCCACATGGTCGACATCAAGATCCGCGGCAACAATGTCATCGAGAGAATCTTCGCGAACTACATGCCGGCACCGTGCCTCTCCATCGTGACCAACGACTGCATCAAGAACGGCAAGGACTACAACGCGGGCGGCGCGAGATACAACACCAAGTACATCCAGGGCGTCGGCATCGGCACAATCACCGACTGCCTGTCCGCGATCAAGTACAACGTCTTCGATAACCAGAACTTCACCATGGCGGAGCTGCTCCAGGCGATGGACGACAACTACGTCGGCCACGAGGACATCTTCAACATGGTCGCGAACAAGTCGCCGAAGTACGGTAACGACGACGACTACGCAGACGACATCATGAAGGACGTCTTCGCGCTCTACAGAGACACCGTCACCGGCCGCCCGATCATGAACGGCGGACAGTATCACGTCGACATGCTGCCGACCACCTGCCATATCTACTTCGGCGAGGTCATCGGCGCGACGGCCAACGGCAGACTGGCGCACAAGCCGGTTTCCGAGGGCATTTCTCCGGAAAAATTCGCGGACACCCACGGACCGACCGCAGTCATCAAGTCCTGCGCCAAGATGGACCACATGTCCACCGGCGGCACGCTGCTGAACCAGAAGTTCACGCCGGACGCGGTCAAAGGCGAGGTCGGCCTCGAAAACATGGCCAGCCTGATCCGCTCGTACTTCGCGATGGACGGCCACCACATCCAGTTCAACGTCTTCGACAAGAACGTTCTGCTCGACGCGCAGATCCATCCGGATGATCACAAGGACCTCATCGTCCGCGTTGCCGGATACTCCGACTACTTCCGGAACCTCGACAAGGAGCTTCAGGACGAGATTATCAACAGAACGGCACAGGAATTCGCATAAAAAAGGAGATATCGCATGAAGTTAGGTTTCATTGGTACAGGCGTCATGGCGAATGCCATGATGAAGGGCATCATTGAAGCAGGCCTTTACAAGCCGGAGGAAATCATCGGCGCGGACCCGTTTGAAGCGGGCCGGAACAAAACCAGAGAACAGAACGGCGTGAACGTGACGGCGGACAACCTCGAAGTCATCGAAAAGTGCGACGTCGTGTTCTTCACCATCAAACCGCAGTATTACGCAGGGATGATCGACGGAATCCGCGACCACGTCCGCGAAGACCAGCTGTTCATCAGCATCGGCGCGGGCAGAACGCTTTCCTATCTCAAAGAAGCGTTCGGCGACAAGAAGGTCAAGATCGTCCGCGTCATGCCGAACACCCCGGCGCAGGTCGGCGCGGGCATGGCGGCGTACTGCCCGAATGAGAACGTGACCGCGGAGGAGGCGGCGCATGCAGGCGAGATCCTGAGCGCGTTCGGCAGGGCGGAGCAGATGCCGGAAAGCCTGTTCGACATCGTTACCGGCGTCAGCGGAAGCGGTCCGGCCTATGTGTTCATGTTCATCGAGGCCATGGCCGACGCAGCTGTCGACGGCGGCATGAACCGCCAGCAGGCGTACAAATTCGCCGCGCAGACCGTCTACGGCGCGGCCAAGATGGTCCTCGAGACCGGGAAACACCCGGGCGAGCTCAAGGACATGGTGACTTCGCCGGCGGGCACGACCATCGCGGGCGTCCGCAAGCTCGAGGAGAAGGGCCTCCGCACCGCCGTCATCGAGGGCGTCGCGGCAGCCACGCAGAAGTCCATCGACATGCAGCGCGGTTAAAACCAAACTGACCAAAGCCATCTGAAAAAAACAAAATAATAAAAGAGCCGCAATGCATTGCCCTCAGGTCGCTCAGCCTCCGGCTGTCGCGCCGAGAGCCGACCGCTCCCTACGGGTAACGCATTGCGGCTCTTTATTGTGCCTTATCAGATGGAATGGTGTTGTCCGGTAAACTCTGCGATCCGAGGACGGCGAGTACGAGTTCCGGGCAATTACAATCCGAGGACGGCGAGAACGAGTTCCGGCGGCGCGGAGCGCTGCCCGCGCACCGTTTTATTGATTCCATGCGCGTTCAGAAATGCCCGCGGGTACATCCCCGGCGGATAGCGTTCGATCAACCGGAGCAGCATGAGGTGCTTGCCCTCGGTGAAGCCGTTCCCGTCGTCGGTCGGAATGTCCGCCGCGACGACTTCACAGCGGCAGGCGAGCGACGCGATCGGCTCGGTGTGATAGACAAAAACGATATCGCCGGGCGCGACCTTGAGCCGCTGTGTCCAGAAGAGCGAGTGGTCCGGGTCGTCTGCGAACCCCTTGAAAATGTCATAGTGGCGTGGGTTTGCAGGGATGATCCACGCGTTACCGCTCCGGTAAAAGCACGTTTCCGCGATGTCTTCAAGCACCGCCCGGACCGCCTGCCGGACCGCGCCGACATAGGCGCCGATGTATGCTTCGTTATCGATCTGGGTGTAGTCGTCGCCGGTGTCCGTGTCGATGAGTTTGACAGTAACGATTCCCTCCGAACCCGGTCGATGGATGCGGACGGTGACTTTCAGATCGAACGCGCCGGCCATCAGCGGTGTGCGGTAAACGGCCTCCGCCGGTGCGGTTTCCCTTTCTTGGAACGCCGCGTTGCCATTGCCGCGCAGGTCCTCATCCGAGCGCATCGCAAAACCGTACCCGGTCAGCCGGGACGGAATCGGTACCAGATCCTGAAAGATTTCTTCTGCGATTTTCATGTCTGCGCTGCAAGCCTTCCGATCACTCGCATGGATTCTTTGTTACCAGTCCCAGAGGTTCTGCGGCTTCTGTTCGAGCGGTGCTTTCGTAATAAAGAGAAGCGCCGAACCGTGTGGAGGAAGCACATCCGTAAAGATATCTTCGCGGATTGATCCGCAGTCCGCCCCCAGACGGTACTGGTACCACCCGTTACCGCCGAACAGCTCCGAGAGCCGGAAGGCGACCGTGAGCGGGGCGTCGGTCGGATTCAGGACGAACAACAGATTCCCCTGGTTCAGGCGGTGCAGCATGACCAGTTCTTTTCGGTCCGTCCCAAAGAACGGCAGCTCCGGCGTCTGCCTCCCGTGAGGTACGAGGAACCGCAGCAGTGCCTTCCGGTCCTCCGACATCCGGTGGACCGGGTCCGAGGTGTTCATCGACCCGCCGGAAAGCGCCTGCGTCAGCGCGAGGCTCTGTACTTCCATCGGGGTGAGGAATGTATCGAAGTCCCGCAGCAGCAGGGCGTCGGGGTCGTTCTGCCAGAATACATGATTGAAATAGTTGTCGCAAGGCAGCTCACGCAGCAGGTTGATCGGGCCGAACGGCTCCGCCCAGCGCGCTCCGCCGTCGCCGGCGATCCGCATGCCGTCGGCGTAGCCGATGAAAGGCATGAACGGAGCGATACAGCCCAGGAGGTAACTCTCCTCGCCGATGGCGTTCCGGATCGTTTCCAGAACGGTCCGCAGGATCTCCACCGAAGTCAGCTCCGGCTGATACCGACGGACGGTCGAAGTATCGTGCATGTTCCAGAACATGAAGTCCGTTTTAAAGAACGTGAAGCCCCAGCCGCACAGCGTCCGGAACACGGTGTCAAGATAGTGCAGCGCCTCCGGATGGCTGGCGTCCAGCACGTAGTACTCGCTGTCCCGGTTGCCCCAGATCTTTGGCTCCGTGTAGCTGCGGATCTCCACCACCGGATTGCCGTCCAGGTCTCGCAGGATCCAATCGGGGTGTTCCCGGTACAGGGAGGATTGATTTCCGACGATAAACGGACCGATCCAGACGCCGGGCTGAAACCCCGCGTCCACGATTGTACGCGCGGCCTGCTCCAGGCCGCCGGACCAGCGGTGGTTCGGCAGCAGCCAGTCGCCGAGGGCAGGGGTGTATCCCGCGTCGATCTCGACGTATTGGAAGGGGACACGCTCCCGCTGCAGCCCCGTCAGGACTTCCTCGAGAAGCGCCTGGTCCAGCGTCTCGTATGCGTGATACCAGCTGTTCCAAAAGAACGCGGGCGGCATCCTGCGGCGCGCTCCCATACGGCTCGCGATCCGCTCGGCGCATTGTCTGAGGCCGGCAGTGAGCTCTGCCGCGTCTTCAAAATACAGCGGCGGGAGCGAAACGTCGACGCCGGTCGTTCCTTCCAGGTTAAAGCCGCCGGAGAACGCAGCGCAATCCCCGGTGAGGGACCGCCGGCGCTCCGTCCGGAAGACAGCGGTATATCTCCGGTGGTCCTCCGCGTAGATCAGAAGAACGCCCGCATCCTGATACAGCGCGGTGAGGCCGTAGGAAAGCGGCGCGCCGCCTGCCACAGGAAAAACTCCGGACGGGCCCTCCATGCCGCGGCCCTGGACAAAAGTCCGGTCCGCTCCGGCAATGGCCGCGTCTCCCAGCGGCGCAATGTCGTGGATTCCGGCCATCCCGCTGACATGGGTATGGAGCAGGACACGGCCTTCCCGATCCCGCTCGAGCCGGACGCGGACCGTTCCGCTTTCCAACTGATAGATAACCGATTCGCCGGTTGACGAAACGCTGACCGGACGAAGCGGCTTCGCGTCGATTTTCGGGTAACAGCCAATCAGCGAAATCTGGACGCCAATGATGTCAAAGCTACCGTTTTTATGTATGATGTATTGCATTTGAACCTCCATGCAACAATCACCGACCGGTGGAAGCTTTGCGCAGAAGCCGCGAACGCACCCACACTCCGGATCATGAATCAACCTTCTCATGTCTGCTATTTGCTCTTACGCATATTATACACTATTTTTTCTCCACTTGCGGCGGAATCTGTCGATGGATGTCGATGGAAAGTCCACCGAAGAGCCTTGACAATAGTTATAATCATAGTATCGCTATGGACAATGGCTGTTGTTGCCGTATGGGAGTTGCCGCGGCAGACGCTGTACAGCGACCGTTAAGTACAACAAGCAAAAGGGACTATCTGTGCATAAAAAACGAATCAAAACGTACCCGTGAAGTACCCGCATGGACTTTGAGATGAGGACATGCTCATTCAAAAGGACAGAATAATGGTTTTTCAAGCTCAAATAGTAGACGATAATATAATTATTGAAAATAAACTGAGATCAAATCATCTGATAATTCATTTTTTTTATGCATGACGAACAGTAGATGGCTCTTTTGCTTAAAAGTTGCTGCAATCATCTACCTGGGGATGTTACATATCGGGGCGGTCAGTTAAAAAGGAGGAACGGGAAGTGGACGAACATATTTTTGAACAGTTGCGCAGGGGGATTGAGTATTATCAGCGAATTAGAAACTCGTATAGGAGGGAGGCGAGTCGGCTCAGACGCGTTGGCGGTTATAAGCTATCAACGAAAGAGTACAAAGGGACACTGTACTATACGGTCGTTTGGACAAAAGACGGTGTTACGCGGCGCAGGTATCTCGGAAAGGCAGAAAGTTATACGCTGCAGCAAATCCAGCGCAAATACTATTTTAACGAAGCAGTCAAGGCAATTGACGGGAATTTGAACGCGATGCAGCAATGCCTGGAAAGAATGCGGAGCATCGATCCGGAAGCCATGTTGCCTGGTTTCCCGAGGGCGTACCGGTGCGGGGACCGCTCTGTTTATGGAGTCGATAACAACATGACAGAGGACGGAAAAGACTGGGAACGCAGACAACCTATGGAGGACTTCTGGGACGACGGAAAAATCTACCGTACAAATCGCGGTGAGTTGGTGCGGTCTAAAACCGAGCTTGTGATCGCAAATGAACTTGCGTCACGTGGAATCAGTAACGTGTACGAGACCGTTCGGTTTATCAATGGAAAGCGCGTCCGACCGGATTTTGTGATTTACTATCATGGGAAAGAGTACATTTGGGAGCACTTCGGGATGATGGACGATCCGGACTACTTCGCGGAAAACGTGGAAAAACTAATAAACTATCTTAACGGCGGTTATTACCCGAATTATAACTTTATTACGACGTTCGAGCAGGAGGGGCGGGAACTGGACAGCATCTTTATCGGGCGGATCATCGACCTGTGGTTCGGGGATGACCGCCGGCCGGGCATTGCGGCGGCGTAAGAAAATGGCTGCCGTTTGCGGCAACGTGGTAGACCGATTGCGGCAAAAAATCGAAAAGCCTTGCAATTGCAAGGCTTCCGTTGGTAGCGCATCGGGGAATCGAACCCCGGATTCCGCCGTGAGAGGGCGACGTCTTGACCTCTTGACCAATGCGCCATATCGGCCGTCTCTCTGACGGCAAAATTGATTATACAGTATCGTTTCGCGCGATGCAAGACTTTTTTTACTAAAGTTCGAACGGGAATTGGTTCTGTTGTTTTAATTATTCGTGAATGATATAATCCGAGTAACAAAAGGCACGAGTCAATAGGAGAAAGGGACAATATGGAACAGGGATACATGGTTTATATTGGCACGACCTGTGTCGATGAATACTACACTTTACATGGCGCATGGCCTGTCGAGGGGGATAAGTTTCTGACCACTTACGACGGACGCGCCTCCGGCGGCATGATCGCCAACGCGGCGTCAGTCATGGCAGGCTTTGGGGTCAAAACGTTTCTGCTTTGTCAGTTGTTCCGGGATCAGGACTATGACTTTCTGATACAGGATCTCCTCAACTACAATATCGATCCGTCGCAGATCATTACGCTGGGAGAGGGACGAAACACCAAATGCCAGATCATCACGAATAAGGGGGAACGGACGATTCACATCATGCTCGGCAGTAACAAGCCGAAAATCTCCAACGAAGCCATCCTTCCGGTGTTATCAGAGGCGTCTTATATCTACAGCACGATCGGCAACCTCGAGGTCTTTGAAGACCCGGTCACGCTTCTCGCGGAACTGCACAAGGCCGGGGTTAAAGTTGTCTTTGACATCGAGCCGAACGGGTACATCGAGGACTGGCGCGACTACATTCCGTACTGCTCAATCATGTTCATGAACGAGTTTGCATTGGAATTATTCGCCTGCGGAAAAGACGCCCGCGCGTTCGAGCAGGAACTGCTGGACTGCGGCGTTGAGATTGTCGTCGAAACGCTCGGGGGCGACGGGTGCCGCGCGGTCTGCAGAGAGTGCGCGGTTGAGGTTCCGGCCTGCGCTGTCGAAGTGGTCGATACGACCGGCGCCGGCGATACGTTCAATTCGGCTTTTACCTATGCAATCTACAGCGGAAAAGATCTGACGGCCGCCTGTGAGTTTGCGACCGCGGCTGCCGGAAGGGCCGTTACCCTGGTCGGAGGGCGGAGCGGCGTCACAACCGTTGATGTCGTTGAGGCTTTCCGGGCAGAACATATGTGATGAAGATTCAGGAGAGCGAATCATGAACAAGCGCGAAAAAATACTGGGATGTCTGGTCGGCGCGGCGGCGGGCGACGCCATGGGCGCACCGACCGAACTCCGCACGAGAAAACAGATCATCGAATGCTTTGGCGGTGAAGTCACGGACTTTGTGGACCCGCCGCAGGATACCATCGGCAAAAATAACAAAGCCGGGATGATTACAGATGACTTTTCCCTGGCATATGTCACGTTGCAAACGCTTCTCGAGCGTGGCGGTACGGTTGACGAAGCGGCTGCCCGTGAGGCGCTGATCCGCTGGTCGGATCATCACGAATGGTTTGACGACTTCGTAGGTCCGACGACCAAAGCCGCAATCGACCGGATGCGCGCCGGCGACACCGCAGCGCGCAAGTCTGCACTCGTGAACGAAAACTCCAAGAGTTCGGACGGCGGCGCGATGAAAATCGCACCGGTTTCCCTGCTGGCGGGCGGCGACGTGGACAAGGCCATCGAGAACGCCGTCATTATCTGCGCACCGACGCATCCGAATAACATCGCCATGTCCGGCGCCGGCGCGGTCGCCGCTGCAACCGCTGCCGCGATGCAGGACGATGCCGACCTTTTCCGGGTTGTGAAAGCCGGAATCTACGGCGCCCGCAAAGCGGAAGAACTCGGCCGTGCGTACCATGAGAATGCCGGCCCAAGCGTCGAGAAGCGGATCAAGCTGGCAGTGTCGATTGGCCTGACAGCGGATTCTCTGGATGAAGCGATGGACGAGATCGCGGACGTAATCGGTACTGGCCTGCCGGCGAACGAAGCGGTTCCGGCGGCGTTCGGGCTGCTCGTCGCTTCCGGCGGCAACACGGTCGACGCCATCCGCGCAGGGGTCAACATCGGCTGGGATACGGACACGGTCGCTACGATGTGCGGCGGGATTCTCGGCGCATTGAACGGCATCGGCTCCATGCCGCCGGAATGGCTGCCGTTTCTTCAGGAGCGGAATGCCATCGACCTCGAACAGCTGGCGGACAGCATTTTTCAGGCAATTGAATAAGGGGAAGTCCGCAATGCTTCATTTGATCGACGCACAAAAGGAATACCTGCCGGAATACAAAGAGGCCTATTTGATGTCGCTGAAGAAGATCGGGGAAGGGGTCATAAAAGAACATGACCTGATGTTCATCGATCCGGACGAAGTCGATGTCGTTCAGCGGTTTCTGGACAACAGGAACCCGTTGAAGCTCAAGCCGGGCTACGTGCCGGCTTACGACTATTTCGTCGTTGACGGAAACCGGTTCGTCGGCAGCGTCAGCATCCGGACCGCACTGACGCCAAAGTTGCTGCAGTTCGGCGGGCACATCGGCTACGGAATCCATCCGAAGTACTGGCGGCAGGGGTACGGAACCGAGGCGTTGCGGCTCGCGCTGGACAAGGCGAGGGAAATCGGGCTGAAGGACCGGGTCCTCGTCACCTGCGACGACGACAACGTCGGATCGTATCGGGTCATCGAGAAAAACGGCGGCGTCCTCGAGAACAAAGTGGAAAACACGGAGGACGGGGAGACGTTCCTGACCAGAAGGTACTGGATCACATTGTAGTTAATCAGAGAACAATCGCTGGTCAGAGAAAAAGAAGTTTCATGGAGTGCGAAGTGGAAAACGAAAAGAACGAGAATAATCTCATACTGGTACCCGCATATGAGCAGCGGGAGAAGCTGATCCCGCTGTACGAGGAGTACGCGAAGCTCCTGCTGGAGACGGACCCGATCTTTCAGATGTCGCTGGATCAGCAGAACTACGATGAGGAGATCGCACACCTGGAGGAGAAATACGGCCTCCCGAAGGGGCGGATCTATCTGGTTTACGTGAACGATGCGCTGGCCGGCTGCGTCGGCATGAAGCCGCTGGACGACGAGAACGCAGAGCTGAAGCGGCTGTACGTTCGCCCGGAGTTCCGGGGCCGGAACCTCGGCGAAACCCTGGTCCGCCATATCATGGACGACGCCCGTACGGAGGGCTACCGGCGGCTTCGGCTGGACACGATGCCGGGCCTGCGGACGGCGGTCAAGTTGTACCGGCGCATGGGCTTCCGGGAAATCGGCGCGTATTATGACTGCCTGGTGCCTGGAACGGTCTTCATGGAGATCGACCTGTAACCAATCGATAAAAAAAGGCTCCGGAGGGGTTCTCCGGAGCCTTTTGAATTCCGTCAATATCGGTCACGCTTCGTCGGCGAAAGCCTTTTGGATACTGGTGCTGATGACGAGGTCCTTCTTGAGCTCGTTCAGCTGCTCGTAGTGCGGGAAGGTCCGGTGCGTCATCCAGGCGTCCACGTCCCGCCAGTGCTCCACGAGGAGTAGGTCGTCCGGGTCTTCGGTCGACAGATAGAAGTCGTATTTGAAGTTCCCGTCCTCACCGCGTGAAGCGACGTCGATGCCCTGGGCGCGGATCGCCGCGCGGAGTTCTTCGCGCTTGCCCGGAACGCATTTATACGTAACATTCAGTACTAACATGATCTCCAGTCTCCTTTCTTTTTCAAACGAACTCGAATTACGAAAAAAGTGTATCTAGTAGGCGAACGACAGGCCGAGGCGCGGAGCGACTTCCGCAACGACCTTGCGGAAGGCCGGCATCTCGAGGCCGAAGCGCGCGCCGATGCGGATCGGTTCGACCATGAGGGACTCGAACTCGCTCTCGTGGCCGTCCCAGATGTCGCGCTGGAGCGATGCAGAGGAGCCCGGCGACATGTGGTCGACGATGTCGCAGTTCTTTTTCACCAGGTCGATGTCGTAGCTGACACCCATCGCGGCCGCGAGGTCGACGACGTCCCGTACGAGGTCACACATGAGATCGCGCGCGCCGCCCGGCACCTGCATGACCTTGGACGTGTCGTCGTAGTAGAGGCCGGCGCCGGCAAGGGAGCCGATGCAGGAGAACTTGCGGAGCGTGTCGCGCAGGATGTTGTCCGAGATGACGACGCGGACGTTGGAGTCCCTGAGGTCTGCTGCGATCTGTTCCGCCTCGGAGCGGGTCACGCCGGCCTGGGAGCCTTCTTCGGAGAAGCCGCCTTCCTGGCCGAAGATCACGCGGAACATGCCGTCGTTCAGATAGACGCCGCCGACGCCGTCCTTGCGGGCGGAGATGTAGATGCAGCCGTCGATCGGCCGGCCCTTGCTGACGAAGCGTCGTACGAAGTTCCCCATCTGGATGCCGTTGAGGATCGGGATGAGGATGGTCCGGTCGTCGATGACGCGCTCGATGAACGGGGCGACCGACTCGACGGAGTAGCTCTTGGTGCAGAGGAAGACGACGTCCGGTACCTCGCCCAGGGCTTCGTACTCCTCGGCGCTGTATACTTTGATGGACGTCACATACTCCGTGTGCTCAACCCCGTCCTTCTTGAAGGTGAGCCGCATGCCGCGGTCCCGGATCGCCGTGAGGTTGTCGCCGCGCGCGATGAGGGAGACGTCCTTGCCGCCCTTTGCCAGAAATGTGGAAATGGCCCCGCCGGTCCCGCCGGCTCCGATCACCAGGTATTTCATTTGTTTTACCTCTCTTTATTTCTTCAAATAGTACTTTGTTTGTTCATCAGAATTATGGATACCAGTATGAGAGCGATTCCCCCGACCGCGACAGGGGAGACGGCTTCGCGGAAGACCGCGATCCCGAGGATGGTCGCGACGACGAGCTCCATGGAGCAGAGGACCGGGACCTTGCTCGTTTCGGTCAGACCCTGGATGCCCGCAAAGTACAGCAGATATGCGAGGGTCGTCGGAATGAGGCCGAACAGGAAACCGAAGAGCAGGATCTGCGGGTCAAATGGACGGGCCATGGCCGTCCACGGCCGCGTCACGATGGCTGTGAAGACCGTCGCGAAAAAGAAATTATACGTTGCGACGACCAGCGGCGAGCCTTCGTCGGTCGCGAGCCGGCCGAAGATGTTCTGCGTCGAATACGCGAGGGCCGCCCCGAGGGCGAACAGGAGCCCCGCCAGCGAGACGGTCACCTCCGCGAAGTTCCCGCCCGTCGCGGCGAGCACGCAGCCAGCCACATTGAGGAACAGCGCGAGAATTTTGCGCGGACCGATCGTCTCGTGGAACAACAACTTGGACTGTACGCTCGTGAAGAGCGGCGCCAGGTAGAGGATCGCGGCCGCGAGTGACATGCCGAGGCGGCTTACGGCGTTGGAGTAGCACAGGTTGTTGAGCGACATGGAGACGAAGCCGAGTAGCATGCAGGACAGGAGCATCCGCCGGCTGATCCGGAACGCGCCGGGGCCTTCTTTGATCAGGGTGAAGACCAGCAGCAGGAGGAACGCAAACGACATGCGGAGCAGCGTCGTATACTCGGACGTGGAGCCGCGCTCGTCCAGCAGTTTGATGAAGAGGCCGATCGTGCCCCATAGGCTGCCCGCGAGCAGGATCATGAGATATTTAATTGTCCTGCCTCCTGCCGCGGCTCCCTGTGATTTCTCCCGGTTCATATCTTAATACTGCCACAGGGCGCCCCGAAATGCAAACATCGAATTGAAAAGGGCTGCCGTTTGGTGTATTATATTAATTGGCAAAAAATGCTTTCATTTGAACCGATAAGGAGTATGGAATGGAACAGAGAAAACCACGGAGCCGCAAAAAAACCGTCACCGACGACAGCAAGGGCATCCGGCGGAGGGGCGAAGGCCTGAGCAAGGCCTCCGAAACCGCGGAAAAAACCGTCCAGGAGAAACGGTCGAGCGAGTCCGACGCCGAAGACGGCCGGTTGCGGGGATCGCGGCCGGCGGGACCGCAGCAGGCGCATACGGCCAGGTCGGGCGGAGCGCGGGGGACATCGCCGGGGCAACCGCAGACGAGAACCGTCCGCAGCGGCCCAGGGGATCCGTATAACGTGAGCGCGCGGGACGACAGCGACCCGATTCCGGTCCGTCCTGCTTCCGGGGGCGGCGGGACCTACATGGGCGGAGGACAGCCTGTGAGGAAGAAATCGGGCGGCGGGTGCCGCAAGTACGTCTTCCTGCTGGTTCTGCTCGTCTGCGCGTATTTCGTCGTCAGCTACTTCATGAACGGCCTCAGCCAGCAGGGCGGCGGAGGTGGTACATCCACACCGACACCGGCGCCGGCACCGACGCAGCAGACCACAGCGGTCAGCAATGCGGAGGCGATCTCGCAGGGCAACGGCGTTCAGACCGGCTGGGTCATCCCGGACACCAATGAGGTGGTCACCGAGGAAGTCGCGCCGGAAGCACGCGAGAAATACACGACGATTCTGGGCGACGGCAAGGACGTCGTGACGATCATGGTCTACATGTGCGGCACGGACCTCGAGTCCAAGTCCGGCATGGGTACGAGCGACCTGCAGGAGATGCTCAACGCCGAGGTTGGCGACCACATCAACCTGATCATCATGACCGGCGGCTGCAAGCAGTGGCGCAACAACGTCATCTCCAATCAATATAATCAGATTTATCAGATCAAAAACGGCCAGCTGCTGCGCATCGTTGATAATGCAGGCACCGGTTCGATGACCGACGGGGACAACCTGCGCGCCTTCATCGAATTCTGCGCGCAAAACTATCCGGCCAACCGGTATGAGCTCATCCTTTGGGACCACGGGACCGGCTCGGTATACGGTTACGCATACGACGAGAAATACCCGCGGTCGGGTCAGATGACCATCGAGCAGATCGACCGGGCGCTGACCTCTTCGGGCGTCAAGTTCGACTTCGTCGGCTTTGACGCGTGCCTGATGGCCAACGTCGAGACCGCGCTCATGCTGGGCGACAACGCGGACTACCTGATCGCTTCCGAGGAAGTCGAGCCGGGCGTCGGCTGGTATTATACCGACTGGCTGACCGCGTTTTCCAGAGACCCGTCCATGCCGACGCTGGACGTCGGAATCAAGATCGCGGACACGTTCTATGCGAGATGCAAGAAACAGACGCCTGGACAGCCGACGACGCTTTCGGTCGTCGACCTCGCGGAGCTCTCGCAGACGCTTCCGCCGGTGATGAAGACCTTCTCCCAGTCGACCAGCGCGATGATCGACGGCGGTCAGTTCTCCACGGTATCCAGAGCGCGCAGTACGGCCAAGGAATTCGCCCGCGGGCAGAACATTGACCAGATCGACATGGTCCACTTCGCAAAGCAACTCCATACCGAGGAGGGCGACGCGCTCGCGGAGACGATCCAGAGCGCGGTCAAGTATAAAATCGCGTCCAGCGACGTCGCGAACGCTTACGGACTCTCCGTGTACTTCCCGTACAATTCCGTCCGGCAGGTCGACGTCGCAAAGGTCATCTACAGCGCGATCGGCATGGATGACAGTTATTCCGATCTCCTGACCCGCTTTGCGCGGTACCAGGTCGGCGGACAGGCGACGTCGGGCGGCTACAGTACCCCGTCGTACCAGCTGTTCGGGCAGGCGCCGCAGTCCGGTTACAGCGGACAGAGCAGCTCCAGCCAGTATCAGGAATACGGCAGCGTGGGTTATGACGACATGCTGACGATTCTCGAGTACCTGATGGGCGGCCGGATGGGCGACGTCGGGTCCCTCGGAATCGACGGACTGACGGACGAGAACGCTTCCTTCCTCGCTGATGAGAACGCGGACATCGAGGCGATGGCGCGGATGTACTCGCAGGCCCGTCTGACGCAGGAAGACGTCACCTGGAAGGTGGACGGTGACACCTATTACCTCGAGCTCAACGACGAGCAGTGGGGACAGCTGTCCCGCATCGACATGGCGACGTTCGTCGACGACGGTGAGGTGTATATCGACCTCGGACTGGACAACATCTACGACATCGACGGGAACCGGCTGATTCCGGAGACCGACGGTACGTGGATCGCGATCAACGGCCAGCCAATGGCGTATTATCACTGCGAGACGCTGGACGTTTCGGACGAGGAATACTCCATCCGCGGCCGGGTGCCGGTCCTGCTGAACGGGGACCGCGCGGACCTCATCATCGTATTCGACCAGGATAACGAGGACGGATACATCGCCGGCGCGACGTTCGACTACGCAGACGACGAGACGACCGCGATTCCAAAGACCCTCGAAGGCCTCGCCAAGGGCGACACGGTCGAGTTCATCGCAACCTGCTATAACTACGACGGAACGGTTGACGACCAGTACGTCATCAGCGACCCGTTCGAGATCGAGGACCCGGAGGACATTCGGATCAGCAACGTCGACGTCACGAATTCGGGCACCGTCCATGTCATGTACTGCCTGACGGATATTTACGGGCAGAAATACTGGACCACACCGATCGAACTGAAGTAGAGCAAGCCGATGTAAAGTTCACCGGGGATCCGGTGTGTACATATCCCATGAAAACTGCAAGAAAAGGAGAGTAGTGTTATGATTTCTTTTATGAATGACTATTCCGAAGGAGCGCACTTCAATATCATCAAGCGCCTCGTAGAGACCGACATGGAGCAGGCGGGCGGTTATTGCAGCGATCAGTACTGCAAGGAAGCAAAAGACCGGATCAAGGCTGCGATCGGCACCGAGGCCGGTGACGTCGATGTGGAGTTCCTCGTCGGCGGGACCCAGACCAACATGATCATGATTTCGACCATGCTCAAGCCGTATCAGGGCGTCGTTTCGGCAAAGACGGGCCACATTGCGACGCACGAAGCCGGCGCGATTGAGCACTCCGGCCACAAAGTTCTCGAACTCCCGCCGCATGACGGCAAGCTCGACCCGATGGACGTCGCAAAATATCTCGACACGTTCTACGGTGACGAAGCGCACGACCACATGGTCTTCCCGGGCATGATTTTCATCTCTCACCCGAGCGAACTCGGTACGCTTTACACCAAGGAAGAACTCAAGGCGTTCCGCATGATCTGCGATAAGTTCGGCATGAAACTCTACCTCGACGGCGCGCGCCTCGGCTACGGGCTTGCGAGCAAGGGCACCGACGTCACGCTCAAGGACATCGCGCAGTATTGCGATGCGTTCTACATCGGCGGAACCAAGGTCGGCGCGCTGATCGGCGAAGCCGCGGTGTTCATGAGGGGCTGCAAGCCGGAGCACTTCGACACGCAGATCAAGCAGAAGGGCGCCCTCCTCGCGAAGGGCCGGATCCTCGGCATCCAGTTCGCGGAGCTCTTCAAGGACGATCTGTACATGAAGATCAGCAAGCACGCGATCGACATGGCGGTCATCCTCAAGGCGGCGTTCGTCGAAAAGGGCTATCCGATGTACATCGACTCCCCGACCAACCAGCAGTTCTTCATTCTGCCGGACGCCAAGCTGGACGAGCTCGCCAAGGACTTCAAGTTCGCGCGCTGGGAAAAGGTCGACGAGACGCACTCGGCGGTCCGCTTCTGCACGAGCTGGGCGACAAAGAAAGAGAACATCGAGAAACTGGCTGCCGCGCTGTAAACCGGCGGCAGGGAATACGTGCTTTTGAGGAGGATGACAAAAATGGAGAACGTGAAAGCCAAGATCGCTGACGACATGCACAACCGCAAATACAACTGTTGCCAATCAGTGGCGTGCGCCTTTGCGGACGAGCTCGGCGTCAACATGCAGACCCTGTTTAAGGCCGGAGAGGGCTTCGGCTTCGGCATGGGCGGCATGCAGGGCATCTGCGGCGCGCTGTCCGGCGCTTGCATCGTCGCGGGCTTCTATTCCAGCGACGGCGACCTCGAAGATCCAAAGACAAAAAAACACACGACGGCCCTCGCCCTGGAGATGTCAAAGCGCTTCCAGGAGAAGACCGGCGCGCTGATCTGCCGCGACCTAAAGGGCGCGGATACGGGCGTCGTGCTCTGCACCTGCCCGAACTGCATTAAGGCCGGCGTCGAAGTCGTCCAGGAAGTCCTGGGACTGTGAAGCCGGCAGCGAGACATAATAATACAGACCTACTGACCGGACCGATCTGGCAAAAGGTCCTCGCCTTTGCGATGCCGCTCGCGTTGACGGGCATGCTCCAGCAGCTGTTCAACGCGGCGGACGTCGCCGTGGTGGGGCGGTTCGTCGGCAAGGAAGCCATGGCTGCGGTCGGCAGCAACGCACCGATAACAGGGTTACTGATCAACCTGTTCATCGGTGTTTCCATCGGTGCGAATGTCGTCATTTCGCGGTTCACGGGGCAGCGGAACTTCGCCAAGGTGAGGCAGGCAGCGCACACGGCGGTCGTGCTCGCGGTGGTCTGCGGACTGATCATCGCGACGGTGGGGCAGGTCATCGCGGCGCCGATGGTGCACCTGCTCGGCGTGCCGGAGACGATCGCGCCGCTGTCCATCAAATATCTGCGGATCTATTTCGGCGGCATGCCGGTGATCATGCTGTACAACTTCCAGTCCGCCATCTTCAAGAGCCAGGGTGACACCCGGACCCCGCTGATCTGCCTTGCGATTTCGGGCGTGGTCAACGTCGGGCTCAATGTCTTCTTCGTCGTCGCGTGCGGCATGGACGTGGACGGCGTCGCGCTCGCGACGGTCCTGTCCAACCTGCTCAGCTCGGCGCTGTTATTCCGGTTCCTGCTCCGCACGGACAAGCCGGTCCGCATCACCGTCAAAGACCTGCGGATCGACGGCGAGATTCTCAAAATGATCCTCCGGATCGGGATTCCGTCGGGTCTGCACGGCATCGCGTTTTCGGTGTCGAACCTCGCGGTGCAGTCCGCGGTCAATTCGCTCGGGGCGGACGTCATCGCCGCGTCGTCGGCGTCGTTCAACATCGAGATTTTCTGCTTCTTCATCCTGAATTCGTTCGGGCAGGCGCTCGTGACGTTCATCGGGCAGAACCACGGGGCGGGGAACCGCGAGCGGTGTGACAGAATCGTGCGCCAGACGGCCGTCCTCAACATCATCACGACGATGACGGCGGCGTTGTTGATTCTGGTGTTCGCGCGGCATCTGCTCGGGCTGTTCAACAAAGACCCGTCGGTCATCGAATACGGATATACGCGGCTGGCGATGATGATGCCGTTCGAGTTCGGAAACGCGACGATGGAGACGTTCTCCGGCGCGCTCAAGGGGTACGGCCGGGCGATCGTGCCGGCGCTCGCGACGTTCGGCGGCGTGTGTACAACACGAATTATCTGGGTGTATACCGTCTTTGCGCAGAAGCCGTCGCTCCGGCGGCTCATGGCCGTCTATCCGGTCAGCTGGGCCATCGCGTGCGTGGTCCTGCTGGTCGCGTACCTGGTCATCCGGAAACGCGTCTGGGCGGAGCACCTGCGGCGCACAGCAGAACAAACTGACTGATATCGCTTTAAAACGCAGATAAATAAGTGGAGCGTGGACTCATGGATACTTTGGACAAGACAACCGAACAGACCGGGAGCGTCATCGCGCTGGCGTGCAACGTCGACGATATGACGGGGGAGGAGATGGGCTTCGCGCTCGAGCGGCTGCTGGAGGGCGGTGCGCTGGACGCGTGGCTCACGCCGATCGTGATGAAAAAATCGCGCCTCGGGACCAAGATCGAGGTTCTCTGCAAAGCGGAGCACCGGGCGGCGGTCGTCGCGCTGCTCTTCAAACACACGACGACGCTGGGCGTCCGCGAGTGCGAAATGAAGCGGTACGAACTGATCCGCCGTGAGGACGTGGTCTCCTCGGAGATCGGGACGGCCCGCGTCAAGGAGTCCGCAGGTTACGGAATTACGCGCCGCAAGATCGAATTCGACGACGCCGCGCAGATCGCGCGCGAGCAGGGTATCTCGCTCGCCGAGGCCCGCAAGCGGCTCGAGAAATAAAAACAATTACGATACAAGAACGAAAATCACTGTAGGGTGAAGGAAAAAAAGGGCTCCCGCGGAATGGGTGACCCTCATAAGACAGTTTTATAGTTTTTCATGAATGGCATGATCTTCGGGTCATGCCATTTCCCGTGTCATCAGTTCACTCAGCGGACAGCAGCAATCAGAACTTGACAAGTGATCTATCGGTCACTATAATATGAGAACGAACGGTCACCTGCGCTTTGGAGGAGGGTCAATCATGGCGAAGGATACAAAAGAAAGAATTCTGGCAGTTGCATTGGACATGTTTTCACGCAACGGTTACGCGGGAACGAACATCCGTGAACTGACTGCATCTCTTGGCTTGGTCAAGTCGGGGTTATACAAACATTTTAAGAGCAAGGAAGAGATCTGGAACTCCCTTCTGGATAAGATGATCGCTTATTATGATGAGCGTTTTGGATCTCCGGA
>JAFRGD010000009.1 GCA_017433975.1 Mogibacterium sp.
AAGTTCCGGGATACCGACAAGTTTTTGAAGCACGTTTCGAAAATTTCCGAATCCTACGATATGTATATCTACGTCGTTTCTTACGATGGAAAGACGACGTATTACCAGCCGTCCGCCAACGACGTGGTGCAGGCGCCGGGACTCGAGACGGACACCGATGTTTCAGGTACGGACGGTGCGGAGCAGTACGCGTCCCAGATCAAAACGCTCAATGAGCATATGATGAGGGGCGACGGTTCGGCGTACGTTAAAATCACGAACTCGAGCACGTCTCAGGAGATGCTGGCTTACGGCAGCATCCTCCAGCACAAGGACGAAGCCCCGATGATCGTCTACATCTTCTCGCCGCTATGGCCGGTATCATCGACGATCAAAATCCTCACCAACCAGCTCATTTACATTACGATTATTTCATTTATATTGGCGTTCCTGATCTCGCTGTATCTGTCGACGAGGATCTCGCGGCCGATCCGCAAGATCAACAAGGATGCCAAGAGACTTGCCGCAGGTGAATACGGCATCGTTTTCTCGGGCGGACACTACAGCGAGCTCGTCGATCTGACCGACACGCTGACGAAGGCGTCCATAGAGCTCGAGAAATCAGACATGCTGCAAAAGGACCTGGTTGCCAATGTCTCCCACGACATGAAGACTCCGCTGACCATGATCAAATCCTACGCGGAGATGATCCGCGACCTGTCCGGCGACAACCCGGAAAAGAGAGAGGAACATCTGCAGGTCATCATCGATGAGGCGGACAGACTGAACGTCCTCGTCAACGATATGCTCACCATGTCAAAGCTGCAATCCGGCAAGCTCGCCCTGGAAAAGAGCGTCTTCAATCTGACCGAAACGGTCGAAGGCATCCTCCACACTTACATAATTCTGGAGGAGGAAAACGGATATCATTTCGTCTTCCAGTGCGATAGCGATTACACCGTGAACGCCGATGAAGAAAAGATCAAACAGGTCATCACGAACCTGATCAACAACGCCGTGAAGTTCTGCGGCGAAGACAAGACGATCATCGTCTCATTAAAAAAACGCGGCCGCCTGGTTGCGTTCCGCGTCGAAGATCACGGTCCGGGAATCGCTCCGGAAGAGCTGGAGCATATCTGGGAAAGATATTACCGTTCCAGCACCAATATGAAACGTGAACAGGAAGGCACCGGTCTGGGCCTCTCCATCTGCAAAGAAATTCTGACGCTGCACAAAGCGAAGTTCGGCACTGACAGCACCCTCGGCGAGGGCAGCCAGTTCTGGTTCGAACTGGAGTGCCAGAAGGTCGAAAAGCGCAAGACGAAGTAGCCGGCGCGCTGCGGCTATCGAGATTTCGCACCGCAGTCGTCGTGATCGCACGCCGCGTGACTCCGTGACGCGGTCGCTAGAACAGTTTCTTGGCTTCTGCGATGTTGCGCAGACCGATGATCTCTATATTTGAAACATCAAGTGCTGACGCACGGCTCCCCGCGCGCTCAGCATTTTTGATTGGGAGCACAATACGCTCGAACCCGAGCCTTTGTGCCTCCTTCACGATCTTGTCGCTGTTCTGAACCGCTCGCAGATCGCCGGTCAGCCCGATTTCT
>JAFRGD010000010.1 GCA_017433975.1 Mogibacterium sp.
CACCGGCGGTCGGCAAGCCCCTGGCCGCACACCGCCGGCCGCCCGTCGGCAGGAACCCGCACTACAATTTTACCAAAAGTCGGCGGAAAACGGAATACATTTACAACAGCGCGGTTTCGTGCTACAATGATTTCAGTCTTTTTAAGACAATTTTTGAAAGAGAGGTATTCGATATGAAGTATGTTTGCACAGTTTGCGGTTATGTGTATGACCCTGAGATCGGCGATCCGGACAACGGCGTAGCGCCGGGCACTGCATGGGAAGACGTTCCTGAGGATTGGACCTGCCCGCTTTGCTCCGTCGGCAAGGACATGTTTGAAGAGGAATAATCGAGCATGAAGAGAAAATTTCTGGTATTGCTATTGATGTTCCTGACAGCGGCGCTTCTGCTCGCGGGCTGCGGCTCCGGCAGCGGTGGCGGCGGTGATGAGGAACCACAGACGTTCATTTCCAGTAACGACGACAACACCGTCACGATCAACACGAACAAGACGGGAGCCGGAACCGGCGGCCTCGCTTACATCACCGTCGGCGAGAACGAGGTTCTGTCCTATGATTCGTCTTTGGAAAAGGGCTCTGAGATCGAACTCAAATTCTATCCGTCGACCGTCTCTGACGACGAGGACGAGGAGATGGAGAAATCCATGGAAGACGTCCTTCCGGACGACGGCGAGGAGACCGTGACCGTCCTCGTGGGAAGCGGTGACAGCGGTTATGTTGAACTTGCACCCGGCGAATATACGATCGGGGTCAACGTCACAAAGAAATCAACCGGAACGGTCAACCTCAGTACGCAGGCACAATAGGATCCGAATAACGGTACACGGGAGCAGGGGCTGCGGCGCCTGCTCTTTTGTTGTGCGAAAAACCGAAGCGCCGTCTCTTGCCCCCTTCGGCCGGAACAGCGGAACGAAGCGGCAGCCTCTTGTCCCATTCGGCAAGAACAACGGATGGTGAGAGTTGTTACTTCTGGCGGGTCGGATCTGCTTAAAGTAACAATCGGACTGTTTGCGGGGACGACTGCAGCAAGAGACCAGGGGGTATATGAAGCCTGCGAAAGCAAGATCGGCAGGGGCATATGAAGTCCGCGAAGGAAAGATCGGCAGAAATGAGCGTTTGTATTGTGTGAAACCCGTCCTGGGGAGTGAATCTTGCTCCGGATATGGGAGAAGAGAAGGCGTTCAAAGGGGAGTTTTGTTACTTTTAAAGGGGCTGGGCACGGAAAAGTAACAAAAGCGAGGGAATCAGAGTATATAACGCTTGACATATACCCCCTGGGGGTATATAATTCGAGTGCAAACAGAGTGAAAGCAGCGTATAACTGAGGCGTGAAGCAATCGAATGCTCTGCGTAACGGAGGAACGAAGATGGAGACCTGCAGTTGTGAACGAAAGAAAAAACGGTCCGAAGATGAATACAAGGCGCTGATGAACCGGCTGAAACGGATCGAAGGGCAGATCCGCGGGGTCGAGGGCATGCTGGAGAACGACGCGTACTGCCCGGACATCCTGATTCAGGTGTCGGCGATCAACAGCGCGTTGAATAGTTTTAACAAGGAGCTGCTCGCGGAGCACCTCCGCACGTGTGTCAAGACCGATATTCAGAACGGTGACGACGGGGCCGTCGACGAGTTCGTCAAGGTCATGCAGAAGCTGATGAAGTAGTGCCGGGGACCCGGGCGGGGCGCCGGAACGGATTGAGGAGAAATTGATAGAATGGAACAATACAGTGTAACCGGAATGAGCTGCGCGGCCTGCCAGGCGCGCGTGGAGAAGGCGGTGAGCAAGGTGCCGGGCGTCGAGTCCTGCGCGGTGAGCCTGCTGACCAACTCCATGGGCGTCGAAGGGACCGCAGCGCCGGAAGATGTCATCAAGGCGGTGACGGATGCGGGCTACGGGGCCGCGCTTCGCAGTGCGGGCGCCGCAGGTGCTGCGGGCGGTACTGCTTCGCAGGGCAGCGCAGGTGCCGGCAATCGCGGGAGAGGCTACGCCTCGATCCGGGAGCAGGAGGAAATGCTCGCGGATACCGAGACGCCGCGGCTGAAGAAGCGGCTGATCACATCGGTCGGTTTTTTGCTGCTTTTGATGTATATTTCGATGGGCCACGGCATGCTGGGTTGGCCGCTGCCGGCGTTCATGGAAGGCAATCACATCGCGATGGCGATCGCGGAGATGCTCCTCGCGGCCATCGTCATGCTGATCAATAAGAAGTTCTTTACCAGCGGGTTCAAGAGCCTGGTGCACCTCGCGCCGAACATGGATACGCTCGTTGCGATGGGCTCCATGACGTCGTTCGTGTGGAGCGTCGTCGTGCTTTTCAAGATGACGGTCGACCAACTGGCGGGCGTCGCGGATGCGGTCATGACCGACATGCATAATCTGTACTTTGAGTCCGCGGCGATGATCGTGACGTTGATCACCATCGGAAAGATGCTCGAGGCGATGTCCAAAGGGCGGACGACCGACGCGCTCAAGTCTCTGATGAAGCTCGCGCCGGAGACCGCGACGGTTCTGAAGGATCCGAACGGCCAGACGGTCACGGCGGCTGCCCTGGCGGCCGGCGCGGCCGACGCAAAATATGAAGAGGCTGTCGTACCGATCGAGGAGGTCTCAGTGGGAGATGTCTTCATCGTGAAGTCCGGCGACAGCGTGCCGGTGGACGGCCGGATCCTGAGCGGTACCGCGGCAATCGACGAGTCCGCGCTGACCGGCGAGAGTCTGCCGGTTGACAAGGCGGAGGGCGACGAGGTTTCGGCTGCGACGATCAGCCGGACCGGGTACTTCCGCGCGGAGGCGACTAAGATTGGGGAGGACACGACGCTCGCCAAGATCATCGGCATGGTGAACGAAGCGGCTTCGACCAAGGCCCCGATTGCTAAGATCGCGGACAAAGTTTCCGGCGTGTTCGTTCCGGCGGTCATCGGCATCGCGGTCCTCGTGACGGTCATCTGGCTCTTCCTGGGCCGCGACGTGGGCTTCTCGCTCGCGCGGGGCATCGCCGTACTGGTCATCAGCTGTCCGTGCGCGCTCGGCCTCGCGACGCCGGTCGCGATCATGGTCGGGAACGGCAAGGCGGCGCGGAACGGGATCCTGTTCAAGACGTCCGCGTCCCTCGAAGAGACCGGCCGCGTGCAGATCGTCGCGCTCGACAAGACCGGAACCATCACCAGCGGCAAGCCGGTCGTGACGGATCTCTTCGCCATCGACGAGGACGGTGACGGGGTCGAGAGCGAAGCGTCAGGCGCAAATAAACATTATAATCATCCTGACGCGGATGAGCTTGCCGAAAAGTACAGCTCGATGATCAATCTCAACATTTATAATCTCATCAAGGCGGCGGCTTCGCTCGAGACGAAGAGCGAGCACCCGCTGGCGCGGGCGATCGTGGATTACGCGGCGTCCCTCAAGATCGAGGCGGCGGAAACGGCCGATTTCGTGGTGCTGCCGGGAAACGGACTTCAGGCAGCGGTCCGCGCTTCGGAGATCGACGAGGACTGGGGCGGCAAGACCGTGACGCTTTACGGCGGAAACCGGGACATGATTGCAAAGATCGCGGCAATTCCGGCGGAGGCGGAGGAAACCGCGGCGGAATACGCGGCGCAGGGGAAGACCCCGATTTATTTCGCGGTGTCCGGGCTGGAAGCGGAGGCAAAGCTGCTCGGCATCATCGCCGTCGCGGACGCGGTCAAACCGGACAGCCGGCAGGCAATCGAGGAACTGCACAACATGGGCATCCAGGTCGTCATGCTGACCGGCGACAACGAGAAGACCGCGCGGGTCATCGGCGACCAGGTCGGCGTCGACAAAGTTGTCGCGGGCGTCAAGCCGGACGGCAAGGAGAGCGTCATCCGGCAGCTCAAGGAGTACGGTAAGGTCGCCATGGTAGGCGACGGGATCAACGACGCGCCGGCCCTGACGCGGGCGGACATCGGCATCGCGATCGGCGCGGGAACCAACGTCGCGATCGACGCGGCGGACGTCGTTCTGATGAACAGCGGTCTCGGCGACGCGGCGGCAGCGGTCCGGCTCTCCCGTCAGACGCTGCGGAACATCCACCAGAACCTCTTCTGGGCGTTTTTCTACAATGTGCTGCTCATCCCGCTCGCCGCGGGACTGTACGCGCACTTCATGCACGGCTGGACGATGAACCCGATGATCGGGGCGGCCGCGATGAGCCTTTCGAGCTTCTGCGTGTGCATGAACGCGCTGCGGCTCAATCTGTTCGACCCGCACGACGCTTCGCATGACAAGAAGCGCGGCGGGGAGATCCAAATCGTCATGGATACCGGCGACACTGACGTCCCGGCGGAAGATAATCAATCCAAGGAGGAAAAAACAATGGAAAAGACCATGAAAATCGAAGGAATGATGTGCGTCCACTGCGAGGCAAGAGTCAAGAAGACCCTGGAAGCGCTGGACGGCGTAACAGAGGCTGTCGTCAGCCACGAGACCGGCACGGCCGTCGTCAAGATGGATACGGAGGTCGCGGATGAGGTGCTGAAGAAAGCCGTCGAGGACCAGGACTACAAGGTGCTCGGCATCGAATAAGTGAAATCGGGGACGGTTCCGTTTTACATCTTTTTCGCAAAAGATGAAAAACGGAACCGTCCCCATTTTAAACAAAAGAAAAACAGAAACCTGTTAACGCACGATATAAGAAGTGATATAATATTAACAAGGATATTCCGACTGATAAAAAGGGTATTCTGGCAAAAGATTCAGTACTTTTTTAGTGATTTATTTCTAACAGGAGGAAAGTGAAAATGATTGCTAAAAGTATGGCACCGCTTCTTGCGGGCGCATCGGAAATCAGGGCAATGTTTGAGGAAGGCCTCAAGCTTGCCAAAGTCTACGGAAAAGAAAACGTTTATGACTTCTGCGTAGGTAACCCGGGGCTCCACCCTCCAAAAGAGGTCTATGAAGCAATCGATTACATCAACCACAACATGGATCCGCATCTCGTGCACGGATACATGCCAAACGCCGGATATGATTCAACGAGACAGTGCGTTGCGGATTACTTCAACAGAAAGTACGGCACGGACTGGTCGCTGAACAACATCATCATGACGGTCGGCGCCGGCAGCGCCCTGTGCGCCGTGATGAGAACGGTATTTGACCCGGGCGACAAGATGGTCGTCTTCGCCCCGTATTTCGTTGAATACGCCAACTGGGCATATCTCTCGGGCGCTACGACCGTAGCGGTTCCGCCAAACGAAGCGAACGGCTTTGAACCGGACCCGGCTGAGCTCAAAAAGATTCTCGACCCGTCGGTCAAGATGGTCATCATCAACAACCCGAACAACCCGACCGGCGTCATCTACTCCCCTGAGACGATCACGGGCATTGCGGACGTCCTGAGAGAGGCCGAGGCGGAATACGGACACCCGATTTACATCCTCGCGGACGAGCCATACAAAGAACTCGTTTACACCGATCAGGTCGTACCGTTCCTCCCAGACTATTATGATCACTCGATCATCTGCTACTCGTGGTCCAAGTCGCTGTCGCTGCCGGGCGAACGTATCGGATACGTTGCGGTTCCGAACACAATGGACGGCTTCGAGGAGTTCATGGGCGCGCTGAACGTCGCGAACCGTGTCGCGTGCGGCACCAACGCTCCGTCCATGATGCAGCTCATCGTCGAGCGCTGCATCGACGCGCAGGTCGACGTTCCTTACTACAAGAAGAACGGTCAGGAACTGTATGACATCGTCACCAAGGCGGGCTTCACAGCGGTCGTTCCGCAGGGCGCGTTCTATCTGTGGGTCAAGTCGCCGGACGAGAATGAGTACGATTTCATCAAGGCACTCAAAGAAGAGCGCATCCTCGGCGTTGCCGGCAGCGCGTTCAAGTGCCCGGGCTACATCAGACTGTCGTTCTGCATCGCGAACGAGACGATCCAGAGATCGGCGGAGTCCTTCTACAAGGTAGGAAAGAAATATTTCGGCTAAGCTGAACACGCGGGCTGCCGGGTTTCCCCCGGCAGCTTTTTTTATGTCACAAGGATGAAATCGGGGACGGTTCCCAATTTCATCTTTTGAGGAGTGAAATGATTACGAGAACGAATGCAAAATCGACACATGTGTCGATGGTTGTCGATGGAATCCCCGTTGACCTGACCCGGAAACGGGTGAAGAATATGAATATGCGGATCGGACCGGACGGGACGGTCCGGGTGTCTGCGCCGTTTCTGATGCCGGAGCGCGTGATCATCGAGTTCGTCCGGTCACGGGCGGGCTGGATCCGGCAGCACCAGGCGTCAGCGCAGGAGCGGGCGGAGCGGCTTGCAATCCCGGAGGATGAGCGGGAGGCGCTTCGCAAGGCGCTCCGCGCCAGGATTGACCGGCGCCTTCCATACTGGGAGGACCGGATGGGACTCCGGAGCAGCGGCTACCGTATCCGCGACATGAAGACGCGCTGGGGGTCCTGTAACCACCAAACGCGGCACCTGAACTTCAACCTAAAGCTCGCGCTTTTTGACGACGACGTCCTCGACTACGTCATCGTGCACGAGCTCGCGCACATCCGCGAGGCGAACCACGGTCCCGCTTTCTGGAGCATCGTCGCCCGGTACCTCCCGGACTACAAAATCCTGCGCCGCAGGCTGAAATAGGCCCAAAATGTCGGCAGGAATTCGAATTATGTTTACTATAACTCTTTATTTTTATCTCGAATTGTTATATAATACTTCCAACTATGAGTAGGTTTGGGAGGCATCATGATTTTATTTCGAAACGTAAGTAAAAACTTCGGATCGAATGTCGGACTGGCCAACGCGTCTGTCCACATCAACAAGGGCGACTTCGTATTCCTGGTCGGACCGAGCGGCGCCGGCAAGACGACGTTCATTCGCCTGATCCTCAAGGAGATCGACCCGGACAAGGGGCGCATCACCCTCGCGGGCAAGGACATCACGCACCTGTCCCGCCGCGAGATCCCGGCCCTCCGGCAGAAGATCGGCATGGTGTTCCAGGACTTCCGCCTGCTCGAGAAGAAAACCGTTTTTGAAAACGTCGCCTTCGCGATGGAGATCCACAACGCCAAGCGCCGCGACATCAAGAAACAAGTCATGTACGTCCTCGACCTGGTCGGCATTGCAGATAAGAAAGACCGTTACCCGAACGAACTCAGCGCCGGCGAGCAGCAGCGCGTCGGCATCGCGCGCGCGATCGTCAACAACCCGCGCGTCCTGATCTGTGACGAGCCGACCGGCAACCTCGACCCGGTCACAGCGATGGAAATCATGGACCTGCTGGACAAGATCAACCTCCGCGGCACGACCATTCTCATGGTCACGCACGCCAAGGACATCGTAGACAAGATGAACAAACGCGTCGTCGCCATCGAGAACGGCCGCATCGTCCGCGACGAGGAGGGGCAGTACGGTCTGGACACCGAAGGCGATTTCTACGACGGGCGCGACGTGGAGGTGGACAACTATGTTTTCTAGACTCGGTTACAACATCCGCCAGGCCTTTGCCCAGATTTGGCGCAACAAAGCGATGAGCTTCACCGCGGTTC
Source organism: Mogibacterium sp. (assembly GCA_017433975.1). Classification (GTDB taxonomy): domain Bacteria; phylum Bacillota; class Clostridia; order Peptostreptococcales; family Anaerovoracaceae; genus RGIG2439. The sequence continues at coordinate 7,524 of JAFRGD010000010.1, forward strand.
TCGCCATCACGGCGATGATGCTGGTCCTCGGCATCTTCTTCGTCGCGTTCGTCAACGTGGACCTCTTCGCCAACGTGATCCAGCAGGATTACAACGTGGTTGAGGTGTATCTGGACGACAGCGTCGCAGAGGAAGACCTCCCGGAGGTCGAGCAGGCGCTGACCGACATCGGCGGCGTCGAACGCCTCGAGTACCGTAGCAAGGAAGACGCGCTCGAGATCATGAAGAACCGCTGGGGCGAAAACGGCTACCTCCTCGACAACCTCGAGACCAACCCGCTGCCGAATTCTTACCTCGTTTACGTCACGGAGAAGAGCGACGCGGACCGCCTTTCGGTCGAAGCGCGGGACATCCCGGGCGTGACGGACGTGACCTATTATCAGGACACAGTCGATAAACTCTCCAAGATCACGCACTTCATCCAGATTGGTTCGGTCGTCGTCATGGCGTTCCTGGTCATCGTCTCGGTCATCGTCGTCGCCAACACGATCAAACTGACGGTGTTCAACCGTTCCAAGGAAATCGGAATCATGAAATACCTCGGTGCGACGGACTGGTTCGTCCGCTCACCGTTCATCGTCGAGGGCATCATCATCGGCGCGCTCGCTGCGGGCATCTCCGCGGGATTGATGTACCTCTTATATTCCAAACTGACCGATGTGATCGGGCCGGACATCCTGCGGGTACTGTCCGTACCGGTGGTCCCGGTCAATTACATGATCTACAATCTGCTGATCATCTTCATGGCGCTCGGCGTCGGGATCGGCACCTGCGGCAGTATCGTTTCCATCCGCAGATTCCTTGATAAATAGAGGTGCGGAATGGCTGACTTCAGAGCAAAATACAAAACATCTTTCATGAGAATACTCTCCCTTGCGCTGGCGTTGGCGCTCGCCGCGTCCATGGCGCTCGCTTCGGCTGCATCCGTGTTTGCGGTCTCCGAGGAGGAAATCGAGGAAACCAAGAAGAAAAGCGAAGAGGCACAGGCCGAGGCTGACGCTGCCGGCGAAAAGGCAGAGGAGTTCATGCAGAAGGTCGAAGAGGCCGAGGCCGAGATCGACGCGATTCAGGTCCGGATCGACGAGGTACAGGTCCGAATCGACGCGGCGCAGGCCCGGGTCGACGAAGCACAGGCACGGATTGAAAAGACAGAGAAGCGCCTCCGGAAGAAAGAAAAAGAAGTCGAAGAACAGACCCAGGCGCTCAACGACCGGCTGTCCGCCATGTATAAGACCGGGTCGGTGGGCTTCATCGACGTGCTGCTCAGTTCCAACAATGTGACCGAGCTCATCACCAACATGAGCATGGTTCACATGATTCTCGCCAACGACAAAGAGCTGCTTCAGAAGCTCCGCGAGGACTACGCGGAGATCCAGCGGCTCAAGAAGCAACAGGAGGAGGAGAAGGCGGAGCTCGAGAAGGAACAGGCTGTGCTCGAGTCGGAGCAGGCCGCGCTCGAATCGGAGCAGGCCGCCCTCGAGTCCAAGCGCGCCGAGTACGCTGACCTTGCGGACGAATATAACCGCAAGATGGAGGAGATGGCCGCCGAGGCCGACCGGCTCGCCGCCGAAGCGCAGGCCAAGCAGGAAGAGTACGAGGCGGAGATCCGCCGGCAGAGAGAAGAAGCCGCGCGCAAGGCCGCGGAGGAAGCGGCCGCGAAAGAAGGCAGAGAAGTGACGGAGGATGATATTAAGGACGCGATGCTTCACGTATCGTCCTCGGGCTACATCTGGCCGGTTTCATCGACTTTGATTACGCAATACTTTGGATATAATAAATGGGCTGCGACGCACTATTCGACCGGCCGCCACAGCGGCACGGACATCGGCGGCATGAAGGTCGGGACCCCGATCTACGCGCCGTGCGACGGAATCATTACGAGCGTCGCCTATGCACGATACGGACTGGGCTATTACGTCGCGCTGGCGGACGGCGAGCACTTCGTGTTCTTCTTCGGACACATGTGCCAGTGGCCGAGCGTCAAAGAAGGACAGTACGTCCAGCAGGGAGACCTCCTCGGCTACGTCGGCTCGACCGGGTACTCGACGGGGCCGCACCTCCACTACGAGCTCCGGATCGACGGCGTCCGCTCCGACGTGCTTCAGCTCTATCCGGGCATGTTCTGATACCATGGAAACCATCCGACCGATCGTAAGACAGATTCTAGCAGCAAGAGGCATCGGCCCGGACGCGCTGGAGGAATTCCTCTCGTCCCGGCCGCAGCTCACCCACGATCCATTTCTGCTCACGGACATGCGGGCAGGGGTGGATTTGTTGTTCGCGGAGATCGACGCGGGGAGCCGGATCGTCATCTATGGGGACTACGACGCGGACGGCGTCACGGCGACAACGCTGATGATGCGCGCGCTGCGGCACTACACGGATAACATTACTTACTACATCCCGTCCCGGCTCGACGAAGGGTACGGGCTGCACAACGACGCCATCGACCGCATCCAGGCGGACGGGGGCGAGCTGATCATCACCGTAGACTGCGGAGCGGTCTCGCAGGAAGAGACCCGCTACGCGCACGCGCTGGGCGTCCGGACGATCGTGACCGACCACCACAACGTCGGTGACCGGATGGCGGAGGGCATAGTCATCGACCCGCGCCGCGAAGGCGACGCGTATCCGTGCAAGGGCCTCGCCGGGGTCGGGGTCGCGTTCAAGTTCATCCAGGCGGCTTCGACCGTGAGACCGCTGCCAAAGAGCCTGCTCAATTCGCTGCTCGAACTGGTTGCCATCGGAACGGTCGCGGACGTCATGCCGCTGACGGACGAGAACCGGACGCTCGTCAAATACGGCCTCCGGAACATGCGGCTCGGGTGCTATCACAAGAGCCTGGCCCGGCTGATCGAGCTCTCCGGGTACAAAGCCGACGACATGAAGGCGCGGAGCATTTCGTTTGGAATCGCGCCGCGGATCAACTCCGCCGGCCGGATCGGGGACGCGTCGCTCGGCGTCCGGCTGCTGCTCGCAGAGGACCCGAACGAGATTGAGAGGTACTGTACCGCGCTCCTCGACTTAAACCGGCAGCGCAGGGCGCTTCTCGACGAGGCGTACGGGGTCTGCCGGGACCTCGCGGCGGCTGCGGCTGCAGAGGGAGACTTCCTCGTTCTCGAGACGGAAGGCCTGCACGACGGGGTGCTCGGCATCGTCGCGGGCAAGATCAAAGACGAATTCGAACGACCGTGCGTGATCATTTCGCATCACGACTGCGAGTGCAAGGGGACCGGGCGGTCGGTGCCGCAGGTCGACCTCTTTTCGATGCTGGATCGGCACCGGGAGGCGTTTACGCGCTTCGGCGGGCACAGCGCCGCCTGCGGCTTTACCATGCAGAGTGCCGGCGTGGCGGACCTCCGGGCCGCGCTCAACCGGGAGCTCGCGGACCTCGCGGAGGGGGATCCACACTTCTTCGACGTCCCGGTGACCTATGACGCGGTCATTTCGCCGGAGGACGTTGACGTCGCACTGATCGACCAGCTCGAACTCCTCGAGCCGTGCGGACAGGGGAACGAAGCACCGGAGATCGCTTTCACGGATGTGACCATCGACGACTGGCGGTACCTCAAGGATGGTTCGGAAATGGCCAAGTTTCGCGTGAACGGCTTCGAGTGCGTGCGGTTCGGCGCGGCGCACAATTACTATGATTACTACCGGAACGGAGACCGGGTGACGGTCGTCGGGACGCTCGGCAAGAACTGCTGGAACGGCAGATGCGTTCCGCAGATGCGGGTCAGCGGCGTTTATCCGGCGGACGAGGTGAATATATGAACGAAATGAACGAAAATAATCTTGAAAACCGCCTTGAGCAGAGCAATCCGGAGCAAGGCAAAGCGATGTCAATGACGCGCGGCGCCTTCGCTAGAATTCTTATTCTGGTGTTCCTGCTCGGGACCGCTGCGGCGGCCACGTTCTTCATCCTGTACTTCAACGTGCTCGGGAAGGGCAACCGGATCAGCGACACCGACCTCGCCTATTATCAGGAGCTGGACGCGCAGTTCGGCAAGTATTATACGATCGAAAAAACCATCCGCGACCACTCCCTGTACGACGTTGATGACTCGAATCTGGACGTGGAGCTCGCGGAGGCGGTGCTCGGGATCGTCGCAGATGACAACTACGCGCTTTATTATACGCAGGAGGAGTACGAGGCGTTTGAGCGGAAGTACCTCGACTCCTACACAGGCATCGGAATCGCTGCGACGCTGGACGAAGAAGACCGCGTGATCGTCGGACGGGTCATCGAAGGCGGCCCGGCGGACGAAGCGGGCCTCCGCGCCGGTGACATCATTGTGACGGTGGACGGTGTGGCGCCGACGGACCTGAACGACGCTTCCAACCGCCTGCGCGGGGAGGCCGGGACCAAGGTCGAGGTCCTCATCGACCGGGGCGGCGACGAGCTGACGTTCACGATCTACCGCATGGAGGTCGAGGACAAGAGTGTTTCATCCAAAAAGATGTTCCCGGACGACAAGATCGCGTACATCAATATCGCATCGTTCCGCTCGGGAACCGCGGACGAGTTCGAAATCGCCGTCAAGAGCCTCAAGAGCAGCGGCTACGATAAATTCATCATCGACCTCCGGGGGAACGCCGGCGGCATGACCAACGAAGCGATCGACCTTGCGGACCTGCTGCTGCCGGCCTGCAAGATTACGTCGGTGCGGAACAAAAAAGGCCATGAGGACATCTCTAACTCGGACAGCGAGACGCTCGGGATATCGTATGTCATCGTCGTGGACGGGGACTCCGCCAGCGCGAGCGAGCTCTTTGCCGGCGCGATCCGGGACAACCACGGCGGCAAGATCATCGGAAGCCGGACTTATGGCAAGGGCGTTGTCCAGACGTTGTATAAACTGCAGGACGGCTCTGTAATCAAGATTACGACGGACGAGTACCTGCTGCCGAGCGGCGACAGCATCAACGGCGTCGGAATCGAGCCGGACATCGAGGTCGGCGAGGGTGAGGACGCGCTCGCGGTCGCGCGGGACGTTCTGCTCGGGGAGTGATATGGCGCTTACCATATACTATACTGACAACTTTTCCGGCCGCCGGGAGGCGAGCCGGCCGCTGCTCTGCAAAGCGGTTTCGCTCTACACCGGCGCTGCCGTTACGCCGGAGGACGTCCGCACCGCGCCGGGCGGCAAGCCGTATATCGAGGGCGGGCCGCACTTTTCGGTCACGCACAGCGAGCGATACTGGGCGGTCCTCTTCGCGGACGTGCCCTGCGGGATCGACGTGCAGGTGCCGCGCACTACCGTGAATGTCAGGATCATAGCGCGGCGGGTCTTCTCGGAGCGCGAGACGAACCTCGTTACGCAGCTTGGGCAGGATGCCTTTTATCAAATCTGGACCCGGCGGGAGGCGCTGGTCAAGAGCGCGGGGCGGAGCGTCTTTGCGGAAGACGTCCCGGAGCTGCTGCTTCCACCCGGGGAGGAAGTAATCAAAGTGAATTACCAAGGCGCACCGCGGGCGGTGATGGACCTGGACGTGCCGTCCGGGCTCTTCGCGGCGGTCGCCTGGACAGTGGACGAGGGATGGATCGCAGCGAGAGAAGTGCCTACGATGAGGCGGTTTACTATCTGACGCGCAGGCTGCGCACGGTCGCGGAGATGCGGGCGCACCTGAGGGACAAAGGATACGCAAAAGAAGAGATCGGGTACGTCATCGACGAACTCGTCTCCGCGGGGTATCTGGACGACTACGCGTACGCGACGCTTTACTTGGAACGCGGGTACGGTAAGAAACGCGGCGCGCGGCGCCTCCGGCAGGAACTCGCGGACCGCGGCGTCCCGGCGGACACGATCGAGACCGCGCTGCGGGACTACGAAGACGCGAACGGGATCGACGAGTTCACGCGGGCGCTCGACGTGGCGCGGCTCGCCGCGCAGGACATGCGGGAACTCGGCGACCGCGAGCAGGCAAAGATTGCGCGAAAACTGAGCGGACTCGGATATTCGAACAGAGACATATATAAGGTGCTTGCGGCGCTCCGCGCCGAGGCAGCCGAGAGGAAATTGGATGAAGATTTTTACGATAGCTGATCTGCACCTGGCGCTGGACGCGCGGGTCAATAAGCCGATGGACATGTTCGGCGCGGGCTGGGAGGACCATGCGGACCGCGTCCGGGAGAACTGGGACGCGGTGGTAGGCGACAACGACGTCGTGCTCGTGCCGGGGGACATTTCGTGGGCGATGCGGCTGGACGAGGCCATGGAGGACCTCGAATGGATCCACCGCCGCAAGGGCCGCAAACTCCTCCTCAAGGGAAACCACGATGTGTGGTGGACCGGCGTGACGCGGCTGAACGAGCTTTACGGCGACATGCATTTCATACAAAACGACAGTGTGTATATCGAGGAGCTCGACTGCGCGATCGCGGGAACGCGCGGCTGGCCGACGCCGGGCAGCGAAGAATACACGGAGCACGATGAGAAGATCTACCGGCGCGAGGTGATGCGGCTCGAGAACAGCCTCAAGAGCGCGGCCCAATACAACGCGGGCCGGCTGATCGTCATGATGCACTATCCGCCGGCGGACAGCCGGACGCGGCAGTCCGCTTTTACGGATCTGCTGGAGGCCTATCGTGTGGACATCTGCGTTTACGGGCACCTGCACGGGCAGATCGCCTACGGCAGGGGCATCAAAGGCCGGTGGGGCGGCGTGGAATACATGCTGACGTCGCTCGACTATCTCGGGGCGCAGCCAAAGCTGATTTTGGACGGCGACAGACAGTAACCCATTTGGGAAGAGATATTTTTTGGCGGAGTTTTTTACCAATGGAGGCGGCACGATGGACATGATCGAAATCATTGCAAAAAAGAGAGACGGACATGAACTGACCGGCGAGCAGATCCGGTATTTTGTCCGCGGCTTTACAGACGGATCGATTCCGGATTACCAGGCGTCAGCGCTGCTGATGGCAATCTACCTCAACGGTCTGACCGACGAGGAGACGTATTGCCTGAGCGACGAGATGCTGCATAGCGGCGAACTGATGGACCTCAGCGGCATCGAAGGTCAGAAAGTGGACAAGCACTCCACCGGCGGCGTCGGGGACAAAATCACCCTGATTACCGGACCGATCGCCGCAGCGTGCGGCGTGAAGGTCGCCAAGATGAGTGGCCGCGGCCTGGCCTATACCGGCGGTACGATCGACAAACTCGAGGCGATTCCGGGCTTCCGTACCAGCCTCACCACCGAAGAGTTCTTCAAGCAGGTCAACGAAATCGGTCTCGCGGTGGTTTCCCAGACATTGGACGTCGCGCCGGCGGATAAGAAGATCTACGCTCTTCGCGACGTGACGGCCACGGTCGGCAACCGAAGCCTGATCGCGTCGAGCATCATGAGTAAAAAACTCGCTTCCGGCGCGGACGCGATCGTTCTCGACGTCAAGTGCGGGAGCGGCGCGCTTATGAAGACCGAGGAAGAGGCCGCCGACCTTGCGGAGATCATGATGAAGATCGGAAATCACGCCGGCAAGCGTATGACGGCGGTCATCAGCGACATGAACCAGCCGCTCGGGAACGCGGTCGGCAATACGCTCGAAGTCATCGAGGCGATTGAAGTGCTGCGCGGCAGAGGACCGGCAGACATTACGCAGCTCGCAACCGAGCTCGCGGCGCACATGGTTCATGCGGGCGGTGTCGAGCCAACGATCGAGAGCGCTCGCGAGCGCGCGCGGAACGCATTGGCAGACGGGTCCGCCCTCGAGAAAATGCGTGAAATGATCCGTTATCAGGGCGGCGATGAACGCGTGCTTGAAGATTATTCGATCATGCCGGGTTCGACGCTTTCGGTGGACGTTGTCGCACCGCGCGAAGGATATATCGTCGCAATCAATACACAGGCGGTCGGGCAGGCGTCCCAGCACGCCGGCGCCGGGCGGCTTTCCAAGACCGATGTGCTCGACATGGGAGCCGGAATCCACGTCCATAAGAAAATCGGCGACCACGTATCCGCGGGGGACGTCCTTATGACGATCGTCGGAAACGACGCAGCCAAGCTGCAGGCCGGTCTCAAATACGGGTTATCCGCTTATGTGATTGGTGACGCGAGTCCGTGGAGCCCTTCATTGATCCACCGCATTATGACAAAATAAAGAACGGCCTTTTGAGACCGGCACGGCCGGACAGAAAGGTAATAGAGAAGAGATGAGACTGACACGAGTACTGACACTGATTATCATGACAGTGATGCTGGCCTGCACGACGATGCTGCCGGCTTTCACGGGCGCGGTATACGCGGCGGACAAGCCAAAGCTCGAAGCGACCGGCGCCGTCTTGTATTGCGAGAATACCGGCCAGTACATTTATGAAAAGAACGCGGACAAGGAATACGACCCGTACAGTATGACCAAGGTTGTGACCGCATATCTCGTGTCGCAGAACATCGAAGACTGGGATACGGAGGTCACAATCTCCGAAAAAGCTGCTTCCATCGGCGGCTCGTCGATGGATTTACAGGAGGGCGAGGTCGTCACGATCGAGCAGCTGATGTACGGAATGATGCTCCTCTCCGGCAACGACGCGGCGTACGCGCTGGGCGAAGCGGTCGGGGGCGACATGGACACGTTCATCGACATGATGAACGCGCTTGCGATGGAACAGGGGTGCTCACATACGCACTTTACGAACTGCTACGGATGGCAGGGGGACCAGCACTACACAAGCGCGCGGGACTTTCTCAAACTGAGCCGTCTCGCGATGTCGGACAAGCGGGTCTACAAGGTTATGGCGACCAAGAAGTATAAGATGCCCGCCACCAACAAATCCGAAGCCCGGACGATGAAGACCCACGTCCCGCTGATCACGGTGGAGGACTCCGGGGTTGTCGCGGGCAAGACCGGTTACTGGGATGACTGGGATTGCAGCGCGATGGTGCGGTACGACAAGAACGATCTCCGGATGACGATGGTCATCCTCAAGGACACGGACGCGGATCGCAAGGATGACATGCTGAAGCTCCTCAACTACGGAACCAAAGAAGTCAAGGGCTACGCCGCGGTCACCGAGGGCGAGGCGTCCAAGACCGTCCGCGTGCGGCACAGCGCGAACATCAAGGCTCCGACGGCCGCGACCAAGACGGTTTATGCGTACCCTGCGACCGGAAATGAAGAGGACATTACGACCAAGGTGGTCTTTAACGAAAAGGTGGAGGCACCGCTCGCAGCGGGTGACGAGGTCGGCCGGATCGAGGTCTACGCCAACGGCGAACTCGCAGTCACTTCGCCGATCGCGGTCACGGAGGATGTTGCGACCGGATGGCTGCCGTCCTACCTGTACATCTCCAACAAGGGAACCGTGGCGATCATCGTGACGGTTCTGTTGATTGCGACGCTGATCTTCATCCGCCGGCGGCTCAGGGCGGCCAGACGCCGCAAGAAAGCCCGCCAGATTGCGGAGCGCGAACTTCGCATCGAGCGGCGCGCGGCGGAGCTCCGCGCGCAGATGGCGGCTGAGCAGGCCAAGACCGCGGAGCGCAAGACGCAGTTCCTGAACCAGCCGTCCAGCCGGAAGGGCGGGGGCAAAGGCGGGGCGCCGAACGCAGGCCAGAAATAAAAACATAATAATAAACGGAACGGCTGCGCGGCCGTTCCGTTTTTTACGTTCCACACATGGTTTCGTCAGGCGGAACGCGGGGCTTTGTCCACTCTTCGCATTGCGAGCAGAAGACCGGAAAAGCCGGTCGCAGCGAGGACGGTGTAGATGAGTAAAGTCGTCCGGACGGAGAAATGATCCAAGAGTACACCGCTCATCGCACCGGAGATGAGGCCGCTCAGGCCAAAGGTAAAGATTCCGAGGAGCGTCTGCCCTTTTGCTATGTTGGCAGGACCGAGGACCGCGTTGATGTAATAAGTCGACGCCGGGATGAAGAGACCGTACGAAAGAAGTTGCAGGCACTGCGCGGCATAGACCGCCGGAACCGACGCGGCGAAGGCCGTGAGGAGCACTTTAATTACGAAAAACGCGCATGAGAACCGCAGCATGTTGCCGTAGGAGAACCGGCGGGCGAGGCGCAGAAACGCCGCCATGACCGGCAGCTCTACAAAGGCTGCAATCGCAGTGGAGATCCCCAGCTCCCGGCTCCCGCCGCCGACGGACTCAATGATGTTGATGTGAAAATTATTGATTGCGGTGTAGCTGAGGTACATCAGAAGAATGCTCGTCAGGAGAAGCAGAAGTGCAGGCCGTTTATGAAACAGTTGCGACACGGTGTCCGGCTGTTGCTCCGGGATGTCTTCTCTGGCGGTTGGACGTTCGACGGGTTTTAGGAATAGCAACGTCAGATAGGAGACGCCCTGAATTAGGAAGAACGCCGTCAGGATGCTGTCCGCGCCGGCGCGCTGGACGAGAAAGCCGGTCAGCAGGGAAGCGATGGAATAGGCGAGAGAGCCGAGCCCGCGGCACAGAGAGAAGTCGAGCGTGAGCCCGGCGTTGATGAACTCCATGCCGAAGGTGTTGAAGAGCGCGGCATCGACGAGCAGGATGGTCATGATTATCGTATAACTGAATGTCGTGACCGCGTGCGAAGGGGCGAGTAGCATCGCGAGAACGGAGAGCGTCATGACAAGGTGCAGCGCGAAAATGACATGCTTTGCGGATAGACGCACGTGTCTGTCCAAAAAAGGACCGAACCAGAACTGCAGCAGGATGCTGCCGGCGGCTGCTACCGCAAAGATTACCCCGATCTCTGTGTTGGTAAAGCCCTTTGCCTGCAGATACAGTGCGGCATAGCCCCACATAATCGCGTAAATCAAGTAAAAGGAGCTGTTTATCAGAGCATATTTCCCTGTCAGCGTCTTGTCTATCGTCATATCTTATGTTCTCTCGGTGCGAGACTCAATCGCAATGGCCGTTCATTAACAAAAGACATATTAATACGAGATAATATAAGTGTCAATATTTTTCATTTACATAGTTGCATTTTTTATGAATGTGGTGTAATATAGTGAAAATAATACGTGTGATAATACAAGTTAAGGAGAAAATAGATGGCTGCAACGATTGAAAAGACAAATGCAATCCCTCTTTACCAGCAGCTGAAGAACAAAATCAAACGCGAGATCCGCACCGGACTCCTCAAGGCCGGCGACCGCCTGCCTTCGGAGATCCAGATGCAGAAGGATTACGGGCTGTCCCGCGTGACGGTCCGGAACGCGATGGCGGAGCTGGAGAGCGAGGGGTACGTGATCAAAGTCCAGGGTAAGGGGAGCTTCGTGTCCGGGTCGGATATCACCCGGCTTCCGATCGGCGTGACGAGCTTTACGGAGGACGTCAAGATGCAAGGCCTGCAGCTCGAGACCAAGGTCATCAAGGCCGATCTGGAGGTCGCTAAGAGCGATTTGGACCACGAATTCTTCAACTTGAAGGAAGGGGATAAGATCGTCGTCCTAAAGCGGGTCCGCGTGGTCAACGGAACGCCGGTCTGCATCGAGGAGAACCACCTGCCGGAGCAGCTCGCGGACATCGTCAACGAGGACCTCACGGGGTCGCTCTACGACATCCTGATGAAGAAATACGACATGGTCCCGGTCAACAAAGGCCGCCGCAGCGTCAAGATCTCATTCGCGGATCAGGAGATCGCGGATCTCCTGGAACTGTCGCTCGGAACGCCGGTCATCAATACGGAAATGTGCGTTTTTGACGTGAACGGCGAGCCGATCCATACGGTTCAGGACATCGTGCGCGGGGATAATGACAGGATTTTCAAGTGGTATGTCTAGATATTGTGTTTAGGACATATTAATACGAGTAATTGACAGCGCCTGCCCATATCGGCAGGCGTTTTTTCTATGTTTTTTTGTATTATATATTGACAACATGTCTTATTATACAATATAATTCATATGACGTTATAAGACAACTTGTAATACGTAACGTAAAATATGTTATGTTAAGACGAGTTTAAGAATGACAGAGAAAGAGGCCATGATGAGCACTGAACACGTTCCAGCAATCGTAACCATCGGTATCGCGACACTGGACATTTATATCAACCGCAAGAGAATGTACCCGGGCGGGAACGAGCTCAACGTCGCATTCGACGTGAACCAGCTCGGCGCCAGATCCGGATTCATGGGCGTGTTCGCGGACGACCGCATCGGCACACTGCTGGAGCAGACCCTGATCGACGCAGGCGTCGATACCAGCTACTCTCACCACGAGCATGGCACGAGCGGCTACGCGATCGTCGACATCATCGACGGCGACCGTGTCTTCCTGGACTATAACAAGCAGGGTGTGACCGATCTCTATCCATTCACGTTCACTGAGGAAGAGCTCGAATACATTAAGACCTTCGATGCCGCGAGCATGAGTACCGGTTCGCGCCTCACTCCAGATAAAATCAGAAAATTAGCCGAAAACGGAATCCGCTGCTCCTATGACTTCAGCGATTCCTTCACAGACGCAGACATCGATGCAATAGCACCATCTCTGCGGTTCGCGTTTTTCTCCTGCAGCCACGTTTCCGAGGAGCGGGTGCGGGAGGTGCTCGCAAAGGCCGTCGATCTCGGGTGTGAGGTCGCGGTCGCGACCCGCGGCGAGTTACCGTCCATGGCGTTTGACGGTAAGCGGTATTACACGCAAGAGCGTGTTCCCGTCGTGTGCATCGATGCGATGGGCGCCGGTGATTCTTACATCAGCGGCTTTCTTACGAATTATCTCTCACAGTCCAGCCCGGAGGGCGGTGCTGATGAGGATAAGGTGCAGTGCGCCATGCAGGCCGCTGTGCAATATGCAGCCAGAGTCATTACAAGAGAGGGAGCTCTCGGCATCGGGTACGACATCGACCCGGCGGAAATCGGGGAACTGATCGGCAAACCGGTATCCGGCGCGACGCGGTAGCGCACCCGGCCACACACTCAGCAGCTATTCTGTTAAAAGAAAGGATTGGTTAATGTCATGAAGAAAAGAATCTTTGCACTGGTGATGGTACTTGTACTCGTCATCTCCGCGCTCGCGGCGTGCGGCGGTGGCGGCGGCGGTTCCTCGGAAGACGAGGATACGATCACGCTGGTCTTCCTCGACAAGCACCCGGAAGACAACTACAGGGGCTATTTCGAGCAGGCGATTGCTGACTATGAGGCAGCAAACCCTGGCATCCATATCGAGTATGAGAACATCAGTGACCAGGCCATCAAGGAGAAACTCGCGGTCCTCGCTTCCGGCGGTGACATGCCTGACATCTTCTTCGCATGGGGCGGCGAGAGCCTGAACCGCTTCTCCCGCAACGGCAAGTGCCTCGACCTCACACCGTATTTTGAAGCGGACCCTGAGTGGAGAGACAGCTTTATGCCGATGTTCCTGAGCAGCAGCATGCTGGACGGCAAATACTACGCAGTTCCGTACAGAAGCTCCATCCTGTTCATGCTCTACAACAAGCAGGTCCTCGCGGACAACGGAATCGAAGTTCCGACGACTTGGGAAGAGTTCATCGCAGCCTGCGAGAAGCTCAAAGGCGTTGACGGCGTTGACCCGATCGCGTTTGGTAACTCCGACCAGTGGTACGCAATGTGGTACATCGGCCAGTTCAACGGCAGCTTCGTTGACAAGGCCGTCCGTGAGAAGGACTACAACCCGGCTTCCGGCGAGTTCACCGACCCGGGATATGAGAAGGCAGTCCAGACGTTCCTCGACCTGAACGCAAACGGCTACATGGGCTCCAATGTTAACTCCAAGGATTACTATCAGGTCCGCGAAGAGTTCGCAGTCGGCAGATACGGCTTCATGCTCGACGCTACCAGCCAGTTCTCCTTCTACACTGAGAATATGACCAACGACGGTTTCGGTTACTTCCTGATTCCGATTCCGACCGGCGCTGAGGGTGACGAGGCGAACGCAATCGTTACCGGCGGTTCCGAAAACTGGGCCGTTTCCTCCACCTGCGAGCACCCGGACGAGGCAGTCGCGTTCCTGAAGTACATGACTTCGAGAGAGCAGGCCCTCAAGCAGACCCAGGAGACCGGACTTCCGAACGCTCTGATCGGCGGTATCACCGAGGAGAACGCGGATCCGATGGTCGTCGCGGCCTACAAGGACGCGGAGCAGTACACTGCAATCGCTGAGTGGCTTGACCAGTGCGTCGACGCGAACGTCGCGAACGCTTACATGGCGAACGCCCAGGAAGGCCTTGACGGCAAGTCCGCAGCGGACATTATGGCAGCCGTTCAGGGAGCAGCAAAAGAAACTGCAGAGGCAAACGAGTAAGACGATTTGAGCAGTTAGCGCTGGAGAGGGGCATATGACGTGCCCCTCTCCTTGTAACCGAGGAGAAATCCATCATGAGAAAAAGGAATCAGAAGACCGCAGCGCTTTACCTGTTGCCGGCCATGCTCATGGTGATCGTGATTCTATACGTTCCGATTTTCATCAATCTCTATGAGAGCCTGTTCAAATGGGGCACCATGAGTACGAGCCACAAATTTGTGGGAATCGAAAACTATATCAGACTATTTAAAGACGAAATTTTCTACGTCGCGCTGAAGAACAACCTGATCTTTACGGTCATGTCTGTCATCTTCCAGATCGGCGGATCCCTGCTGATTGCCAGCGTGCTCGAAGCCAAGTTCCTGCGCAAATCGCAGAACTTCTTCCGCACGATATACTTTATCCCGTCCCTGCTGATGGTAACGGTCGTCGGTATCACCTTCAAGATGATCGTCAGCCCGTCCATCGGCATCATCAACCCGATGCTCGAGCTGATCGGAATCGACGCCTCCGCGATCGACCTGCTCGGCAACGCGAGCTCGGCGACGATGACCATCGCGGCCATGTCGCAGTGGCAATATGTCGGCTACACCGTCATCCTGTTCATCGTAGCGATCCAGAACATCCCTGCGGAGCTCTACGAAGCGGCGGAGATCGACGGCGCGGGCGCGGTTCGCAAGTTCTTTTCGATCACGCTCCCGCAGATCAAAAATACGATCCTCATCAATACGATCATCACGATTACCGGCGCCATCCGGGAATACGACGAAGTCTTCGTTACGACCAACGGCGGCCCGGGCCACGCCTCCGAAACGCTGGCGACGTACCTGTACAAAGTCGGCTTCCGGAACGACCAGATGGGGTACGCGTCCGCCATCGCATTCTTTATATTCATCGTCACGTTCATCATCGGCCTGATGCAGATGAAGGCGTACGAGCTGGATGAGAAGTAGGAGGGTGTCATGGCTACGAAAATTTCACACATCATCGCATACATTATCCTCATACTCTTAGCCATCATCATCCTGATCCCGCTGGCGTGGATGCTGATCACGGGGTTTAAGACCAACCAGGAGATGTTCCTGTCCCCGTTCGCCCTGCCGCAGGAATGGCATTATGAGAACTATATCAATGCCTGGAACCAGGGCATCGGTACCTACCTCAAGAACTCCGTCATCATCACGGTTCTCGCGACCGCGCTCTCGACGTTCGTGAGCTGCCTCGCGGCGTATCCGCTGGCCCGTCTGAACTTCCGGAGCAAGAAAATCTGGGTCTACCTGGTGCTCGGCGGCCTGATGCTGGCGCCGCAGTCTTCGGTCATTTCGCTCTTCCGCATGGTCAAGATGGCGGGGCTGTATGACACGCAGACGGCGCTGGTCCTGATCGACGCGGCGTTCCGAATCCCGTTCGCGACGTTCCTGATCATGACGTTCTATCGGAGCATCAGTTACAGCCTGGACGAGTCGGCATACATCGACGGGGCGAGCACATGGCAGATCTTCACGGGCATCATCGTACCGCTCAGCAAGCCGATCATCGCGTCCTGCGCGATCGTGAGCTTCCGTGCGGTGTGGAACGAGCTGATGTTCGCGAACATCATGCTGCAGACCACGTCAAAGAAGACCGTACCGATCGGACTCATGAACTTCCAGGGCATGACGACGACCAACTGGACGCTCGTCGTGGCGAGCATGGTCATCGCGTCCCTGCCGCTGGTCATCGCGTTCCTGCTGCTGCAGAAGCAGTTCGTCCGCGGTCTGACCGCAGGCAGCGTCAAGGGCTAGACCCGGAGGCGGCGCATGAAAACGCTCACCCGGGACCAGATTCTGACATCAAACTACCCGTACTGGCGGTATTCGCTGAGCTACGCGCTGGATTCGCTCGAGCGGATCGGCTGCAGGAACATCGAGTTCTACGGTTGTTACCCGCACTTCCACCTGGACGACGTCGGCTATCGGGATTTGAAGAGCCTTCAGAAGCAGCTCCGTAACCACGGCCTGCACGCGGCGGCGTTCACGCCGGAGCAGTGCTTGTACCCGGTGAACATCGCTTCGTTCGATCCGGTCGCACGGAAGCGGAGCATGGAGGTCTTCCGAAAGTCCATCCTCTACGGGGCGGAGCTCGGCGCAAAGACGGTCGTCGTACTGGCCGGGTACGCCACCCTGGACGAAGACGAGGCCATCGCGTGGCGGCGGTCCGTGGCGTCGCTCCAAGAACTCAGCCGGCTGGCGGAGCGCAACGGTGTGACGCTGGTCCTCGAGACATCGCCGCGGGAGTACACGACGACGCACACGTCGAAGGACGTCGTCCGCATGATCCGGGAGGTCGGTTCGCCGGCGCTCTCGGGGATGATCGACACCGCGACGCTTGGCTTCTCGGGGGAGACCATGGCGGAGGCGATCCGCGACCTCGAAGGACACCTCGACCACGTGCACTTTGCGGACGGAGTCCCGAACGGGCACCTGATCCCGGAAGAGGGGACGCTCGACCTGCCGGAGATGCTGCGGGCGCTGGACGGCGCAGGATACGACAAGGCGATCAGCCTGGAGATCCTGAACGACCGGTACGTCCGGAACCCGCACGAGGCAATGCAGAAGTCGTATGAGAGATTAATCGAATATATATCCGGAAAGGAATAAAAACTATGGAAATCAGAGAGATCATCGATCAGATCGTGAAGGATAAAGCGGCCGTCGGCGGCGTCAAGAGCGTCGTCTGGCTCGCGGCCGGCGGTTCCAACGGCGGAAACTACCCGGCGCAGTACTTCATGGACAGAGAGGCGAAGACGATCCGCTCCCAGATGTTCACCAGCAACGAGTTCGTCTACGCGCCGCCGAAGTTCGTCAACGAGAACACCATCGCGGTCGTGACGTCGATGCGCGGAACGCCGGAAACGTGCCGCGCCGCGCAGGTCGCGAAGGACCTCGGCGCCGCGACGATCGGCCTGTACGTGCAGGAGTCGCTGCTGACTGAGACCTGCGACTACAACGTCAAGTACGACAGCATCATGTTTGACGAATCCGACCAGAGCAAGACGAACGCGGCGCTCGGCATGCGGATCGCGATCGACATCGTGGACGCCGTCGAGGGTTACGCGGACTACGCGGAAGCGATGGCCGCCTACGACATCCTGGATGCGGTCTACAACGAGGCAAAAGCATACTGCATGCCGCTCGCAGCGGCCTGGGCCGAGCAGAACAAGAACGAGCGCGTCATCAGCGTGATGGCGAGCGGCCCGGCGTTCGCGTCGGCTTACATCTTCTCGATCTGCAACATCATGGAGATGCTCCAGATTCAGTCGCCGACCGTCAACTCCTGCGAGTTCTTCCACGGACCGTTCGAAGTGCTCGACGAGAAGGAGTCCTTCTTCCTGCTCAAGGCAGAGGGCCGGACCAGACCGGCGGACGAGCGTGCGGAGACGTTCCTCCGTCAGTACGGCGGGGACAAAGTCTACGTCCTCGACGCGCGGGAGCTCGGCATCAACCGCTTCGCGGATTCGGTCGCAGAGTACTTCAACCACATGCTGTTCTCGCCGATCCTGAACAACACGTATATGAAATGTCTGTCTGCCGCAACCGGTGAGGACTACATGACCCGCCGGTACATGTGGAAGGTTAAATACTGATGGCAAACGAAAGCAATCTGCAGGAAAACAAAATCGTCCGGTTTCTGACCCGCGTCTTTGACCTGATCGTACTGAACGTACTGTGCGTCCTGACGTCGCTGCCGATCATCACGGCCGGCGCGTCCGTCACCGCTCTCTACTCGGTCATGCTCAAGCTCGTCGTGCGGGAGGAGGGGTACATCGTCCGCGATTACTTCGAAGCGTTCCGCAAGCACTTCAAGGTCGCGACCATCGAGTTCGTGATCGCTGCGGCGGTCGAGGCGCTGCTCCTCGCCGATTGGCTCATTGCAGCGCGCATGGGGTCGTTCAGCACGGTCATGCGCACGCTCATCGGTGCGGTCCAGATTATATGGCTGCTGGAAGTCCTGTTCCTGTTCCCGGTCACGGCGGTGTCCGAGAACGGCGTGGTCCGGAACCTCAAGGACGCGCTGCGGGTGCCGGTCAGCAGCCTGCCGCAGGCCTTCGTGGTCGTCCTGGTCACGCTTTCCGCGGTCCTGGTCACATTGCTGAACCAGACCACCATCATGTACGGGGCGGTCTTCTGGACCTGCATCGGCGTTGCGCTCATCGCTTTTGTCAACGCGAGACCGCTTCGCGCCATCCTGCGGCCGTTTTACCAACTGTAACGCTTTTGTCCGGGCTCGCCGGGATCAATCAAGGAGGAGTTATGTCGGAAGTAACGATTAAAGATATCAAAAAAGTTTATGATAACAAATACACCGCGGTTCACGACTTCTGTCTGGACATCCGCGACAAGGAGTTCATCGTCCTGGTCGGTCCGTCCGGCTGCGGTAAGTCGACCACGCTGCGCATGGTCGCAGGTCTGGAGGACATTTCGGAAGGCGAGCTCTACATCGACGGAAAGCTGGTCAACGAGGTTGCGGCCAAAGACCGCGACATCGCGATGGTCTTCCAGAACTACGCGCTCTATCCGCACATGACGGTGTTCGACAACATGGCGTATCCGCTCAAAATCAAAAAGACGCCGAAGGCGGAAATCGACCGCAAGGTCCGTGAGGTCGCGGATATCCTCGACATCACGCAGTACCTCAAGCGCAAGCCGGCGGCGCTCTCCGGCGGCCAGCGCCAGCGCGTCGCGATCGGCCGGGCCATGGTGCGCGATCCGAAGGTCTTCCTGATGGACGAGCCGCTGTCCAACCTGGACGCCAAGCTCCGCAACCAGATGCGCGCGGAGATCATAAAACTGCGCCAGCGGATCAACACGACGTTCATGTACGTCACGCACGACCAGACCGAGGCCATGACGCTCGGCGACCGCATCGTCATCATGAAGGACGGTTACGTCAACCAGATCGGTACGCCGCAGGAACTGTTCAACCAGCCGGTCAACCTGTTCGTCGCGGGCTTCATCGGCATGCCGGTGATGAACTTCTTCGAAGATTGTAAACTGGTGCTCCGCGACGGCAAGTACATCGCCGACATCCGCGGGACGGAGTACGTCCTGAGTGACTTCCAGCAGAAGGCGCTTCGCGAGAACGGACAGGAGCCGTGCGACATCATCTGCGGCGTCCGCCCGCAGCACATCACGCTCGCGGAGAGCGGCCTGCATGGCGTCGTCGAAGTCTCCGAGATGCTCGGCTCCGAGGTCAACCTGCATGTCAACTGCGAAGGGGATGACATCATCGTCGTCCTGCCGACCGTCGGCCTGTCACAGGACGTTTCGATGGGCGCCAGGCTGACGTTCACGACCACGCCGGACCTGATCCAGCTCTTCGACAAGGAGACCAAAAACAACCTGATCTGGTACGACGCGGAGTCTGTCGAGAACCACTCGCCTCGCTGCAAGAGCTACGCGTTTTAACAAAAGCGCAGGATTTGTGACTGAAAGGCCGGGAGTCCTGCGAAGCTGAACAAGCTTACAACTACAAAGTTTTTCATTTCAATAGGGTGCCGCCTCCATAAATATAGGCACCCTTTTTTTTTATTTCTCGCGGAGCCCTTGCCGCACGCATAACAGGAGGAATATAATTATTTGGGCAGAAAGCACAAACCGGCATCCGAAATGAAACGGAGACAGACACGAAGTGGACAATATCAGAATGATTGAAAAGAGGCTGGACGAAGGGCTCAGCCTGCTCCGTCAATACTATACGGTAGAGGAATGCGCCGTGGACCCGGTGCTTGCGAACCCCGTCATCGGGGGCCGGCTGCATCACGCCCGACGGTACGACATCCGCGGCGTGGGCAACCTGCTCGCGATGACCGTCACCGAAGCCGCGGAGAACCAGCTCAGTTCCTTTGTCATCACACCTTACTACAAGAACCTTCCGCTTTTTTCGACGGATTATGTCTATTCGGGCGACCGGCGGTTCTTTCTGCTCGAAATCTATGACCTCTCGGTCGCGCGTGACGAACCGTTCAACGCAGGGATCGAGGCGTTCCGGGCCTTCAGGCAGAAAATCGCGGACCTGCCGGACATCCCAGTGCGGTCCGCGTGGTACGACGACATCCGCCCGGTCTGCTACGCCAAGGCGCCGGCGGCCGAACTGGACGAGCTGTCGATCGACCGGTTTCTGGAGTTCCTGGCGCTCTTCATCCAAATGGAGCAGACCGCGCCGGCGCTCCCGGAGGACGTGCTCCCAGAGAAGTGGCGCAGAAACAAGGCTTACGCCGACCGCCTGATCGACGCGGGCGGCGTATCGACGGATCTGTTCACGGCGGCGCTCGGGGCCGAAAATACCAGACGATTCTTCCACGAGGTGTTCTTCGGCGCGGACTGCTACCGACCGGCCGCGGAGGGCGGACTTCCCGCCGTCTCGATGAAAGGCGTCGAAGACTTCCTGGCGTTCCGGGATGAGGACGGGCTGACCAATCTCGACAAGATACAGGCCAACCAGCGCATCATCCGGAGGGTCGCAACGACGGACAAAAGCAAAAGCTATGAGGAAGCGGATGATGTGCAGGCAGCGGGCGAATACCCGCCAGGCATCGTGCTGGACGGCGGCAGGCTCATCGGCTTTGGTATCCACATCTTCAACGAGGACGTGTACCCGCTGAAGAGCTTCGAGATCTATTTCCGCAACTGCGGCCTGGCCGGCGATCTCGACCTCTCCGGCATGGAAGACCTGATATTCATAGATGTATACCACAATCGGATCCGCTCGGTGCGGCTCGAAGGCCTGAAATCCCTCCGGATCCTCGGCCTCCAGGACAATCGAATCGAACGGCTGGACGTTTCGCAGATGCCGGCATGCCAGGGCATCGACGCCGGCAGGAACCGGCTGAAAACGATCGACACTTCGCACAATCCGAAACTGGTCGAGCTTTACATCAACGATAACGACATCGAATGCGTGGACCTCTCGCACAACGCCCGCCTCAAATACTTCTATTGCCACAACAACCGGATCCGCAACCTCGACGCGACGGCCAATCCGCTGTTGCGGCACCTCAACGCGACCGGGAACCCTTTAAAAGAAATCAAGGCGTATGCTCCGCAGCGGGATGAACTGCTGCCGCTCGAGATCTCCGCGGGCGAGGGCGGTTGCATCGGGATGCAGTTCAATCCAATCTACAACGCGCAGTGGAAAGAGACCGGCGAATGGCAGCAGACGTACTATGCATACCCTGACGAGGGCCGTGTGTTCGACTGCTGGATGGAAGCCGGTGAACCGGTGAGCACGGAGCCGGTGCTGCAGGACGAGTACGGAAGCAGCCGGCAACTGATTGCAAAGTTCAAGTAGTGACCAGGAAGGAATGACGATGAAGATGAAACGAATTGCAGTTGCCGGAGCGGCTGCGGGGCTCGCTGCGGCTGCGGGAGTCACCGCCGCTGATGTAGCCGACGCACTCTTTATGAAAGTGATCAGCCGGGAAGGGGTCCGGAAATACAAGAGCAGAGGGGACGCGGACATGGATAAGATCCGCGCCCCGTATGGAGACGCGCCGCAGAAGGGCATTGCGTTCCTCCGTTCGACCCCAAGGGAGAGCGTGACCATAAAGACTTCAACCGACGGTTTGACGCTGCACGGATACTATTATCATGTCGACGAACCGCAGCGAATCGTCCTGATGGCGCACGGGTACGCTGGGAGCATCGAGAGCTTCTGCGGCATCGCCAGGTGGCTTTCTGAGCAGAAGTGCGACATGCTCATGATCGAACAGCGGGCCAACGGCCAAAGCGAAGGCGCTTGGGCCACCTTTGGCGCCCGGGAACAGTTCGACGTCCTCGACTGGCTGTCGTGGATCCGTGACCACAACGACAGCGGGCTTCCGGTATACCTGTACGGGACCTCGATGGGCGGCGCCACGGTGCTCATGGCTTCCCGGTATCTTTCTTCTGGCGACGTGGCCGGCATCATTGCCGACGCGGCCTACACCAGCATGGAAGAGGTCGTATTCGCGTCGCTCAAACGGCGGATCCGCGTGTTCCCGGTCCGGACGGCCCGATGGATCATGGCGCACAAATGCAGCCGCAAAGCCGGCTTCGACATCGCCGCCGCCGACGCCGAGAAGGCGCTCCGGCATTGCCTGACACCGGTCCTCTTCATCCACGGAACCGCGGACGAGCGCGTCCCGGTCGAGCATTCCCGCCGCAACTTTCAGGCGTGCGCCTGCGATGACAAGGAGCTCCTGATCGTCGAAAACGCGAACCACGTCTGCTCCTGGTTCGAGGACCCGGACCGGTATACCTGCGCGCTCGCCGATTTCTTCAAAAGGCACGACAAAAAGAGTGGGTAATGGGTCTGTTGCTTTAGGCTTTTTCCAGAGCCGGAGCAATACTGCTTTTCCTCGAAGTCGATTGACAGATCAAAGGATACAGGGAGAAATCCCTGTTTTTTTTGTAATAAATCTTAAGAATATCATCCATAGATTTTTAAGAATTGGCTTCTAGAATGTAGTAAATGATAAATCATCAAGAGGAAAGAGACATGGCAGTAACTAGGGAAACAAGAATCAAAAGGGCAGTTACCGGGCTGTTCTTTCTGTTGCTCTTGCTATCTTTCGCGTTTTTCTTGAACGGATGGGCAGGGGGACATTTTAAATCGGTGGAAACGCTGCGCGAATATCTGAGCGGCTTTGGCGCCATGGGACCGCTGGTGCTGACGTTAATTCAGGCGCTGCAGGTCATCCTGCCGGTCCTTCCGGGGTTTTTGGGCTGCATCGTCGGAGCGATGCTGTTCGGCTCTGCGGGAGGATTCTGGATCAACTACATCGGAATAACCTTGGGATCGATCGCGGCGTATTGGCTTGCGAGGGTTTACGGAGTGCGATTGGTGAAACAGATGATTCCCATGGAGAAATACGACAAACTCATCCAGTGGGTCAATGGCAGAAAAAGCTACTCGGTCATCCTGTTCCTCGCGATACTTCTTCCTCTTGCGCCGGATGATTTCTTCTGTTATTTTTCCGGATTGACGGAAATGAACAGCAGAAAGTTCACCTGGATCGTCATCCTCGCGAAACCATGGTGCATCCTGTTTTACAGCCTGTTTTTCGCATACCTTCTTTACTAAACATTGGAGGACAGTAGAATGTTAGGAGTATATAATTATACAGTGATATTAACCTATATAGGCATGCTCAGCGGGTTTGCCGGGATCACATTTGCGATGCAAGGGAATATCAGCATGGCAGTGATTTGTCTTCTGATCTCGGGCGTGTGCGACATGTTCGACGGCAAGATCGCATCGACGATGGAGCGAACGAGCCAAGAGAAAAGATTCGGAATTCAGATCGATTCGCTGAGCGATTTGATTTGTTTTGGAGTGCTGCCGGCTGTGATGGTCGTGAATTATATCGAGAACAGCGTGTTCACCTACGCGGCGGCGTCCGCGTATGTCCTGTGCGCGCTGATCCGGCTGGCGTGGTTCAACGTCAATGAAGAGGAGCGGCAGGACAGGGAAAGCAGCAGAAGAGAATACTATCTCGGGCTGCCGGTCACGCTTGCGGCGGTAATCCTTCCGGTGACATATTGGGCTGCGGAGCACTTCGCTTGGTCGGACACAGTCGTTTATCCTTCCGTTCTCGCGATGATGTCGGCGGCATTTCTTACACCGTTCAAAATTCGAAAACCATCGTTGTCAAAGCTAGGAATGCTCCTGTTCGGCGGCGCCGGAATGCTGCTGTTGATTCTGTCCGGAATGGATGTGTAAACGAGCGATGAATAAAACAGACGGTTTTGTAAAATTCATGTATGACACTCTCCCGGGAACCGTGATGCTTCGATTCATAATGAAAACGCGCGCCGATCGCATCATGGTGCGCTTCCTCAGATCCGCTGCGTCCAAACCCGTGATATCACGTTACGCGCGAAAGCACGCCATAGGCGTCACTCCGGAAGAGTTACAAAGCTACGGCTCGTTTCGGGATTTCTTTGTCAGGGAAAGCGGAGCGCCGGCTGTGGATTCTTGTCCCGGGCATCTGATCAGCCCCTGCGACGGCTGGTTAAGCGTGCATGAAATCGACGATGGCAGCGTTTTCAACATAAAAGGATCCCGGTACGGAATCAGCAATCTCATCCGCGACAGCGTCATCGCGGAGAAATACAAAGGGGGGATCTGCCTCATAATCCGACTGTGCGCATCGGACTATCATTATTACTGCTATATAGATGACGCATGGCAGGGAACGAATCACTTCATCGACGGGGAATTGCACAGTGTGCAGCCCGCTGCCCTTGGTAAGTATCCGGTATTTGCTCTGAACCGACGCTCGTGGTGTGTCCTGGAAACGGACCACTTCGGTCCGGTGATTCAGACGGAGGTCGGCGCTCTGGTCGTGGGCGGGATCGTCAACGATAGAGAGAACGAACGCGTCAAACGAGGAGAGGAGAAAGGACACTTTGAACTCGCCGGATCAACGATCGTACTGATGTTTGAACCGGGGTGGGTAAAAATGCTGCCTGCGTTTGCAAAAGGTACTGCGGACAGCGAAACAAGGGTCACGCAGGGGATGTGGATCGGAGTCAGCCTGACGGACGAAAGTTGAACCGGGGGCATCATGAAAAGAATAAAACGAAAGCAGCAAAGAAAAAACCCTTGAAATTTCAAGGGTTTTTTGGCGGAGAGAGGGGGATTTGAACCCCCGCACGGGAGTTGCCCGCCTGCTGGTATTCGAAGCCAGTCCCTTCAGCCTCTTGGGTACCTCTCCACGAATCGGCAGCAAAAGGATTATAGCACACTGCCGACATCGTTTCAAGGCGTTTTTCGTTTCGTATTACCGGACTTTAATCGGGATGGCCTTGAACTCTTTGGTTGCTTCCATCAGCGGCTTCTCGACCGGGAGCCGCTCCATGCTGGAGGCGCCGACGAAGCCCTGGACGTCCGCTTCTTTGATGACGTAAGCGGCGTCCTCCGGAAATGCGATCGGGCCGCCGTGGCAAAGGACGATGATCTCCGGGTTGATTGCGAGGGCGGCTTCTTTGATCTCGCGCGTCAGGATCGCAGCGGCCTCAAGAGGCGGGACGCCGCCTTCCTGGCCAATCGATCCGCCCTTGGTGTTGCCCATGTGCGCGACGATGCAGTCGACACCGGCCTCGGCCATCTGCTCCGCCTGTGGGACGTCAAAGACGTAAGCCATGGTGTACAGGTCCATTTCGTGGGCCATGCGGATGACGTCGACGTCGCAGTGCCAGCCGAAGCCGCTGGACTCCATGTTATTGCGGAATTTGCCTTCGAGGAGGGCGACGGTTGGGAAGTTGATGATCCCGGAGAAGCCCATGTCTTTGATCTGCTTGAGCAGGTAGCTCATCTCTCTCGTCGGGTCCGATGGGAAGACGCCGGCGATGACCGGCTTTTCTTTGACGATCGGGAGGATCTCGCGCTCGCCCATCTCGAGGACGATGCCGTTCGCGTCACCGATCGGCAGCAGACCCGCGTAGGAGCTGTGGCCGCCCATGCGGTACCGGCCGGAGTTGTAGATGACGATCAGATCCGCGCCGCCGCGCTCGGCGAACTTGGCGGAGATGCCGATGCCGGAGCCGGCAGCGACCACGCTGATGCCCTTGTCTAAGCATTCTGCTTTTAATTTGTCGATGACTTGTTGTCTTGTGTATTGCATGTCCGGCCTCCTTATTTCAGATATTTAATCAGCAGCGACGACGCCAGATCCGAGAATTCCGGATCGTTGATGTTGGCGTCCACTTCAATGACTTCCACGTTCTCGTTGACGTTGGCTTTGAGCGCCTGGATGAAGGCCTCGTCCGCCGCCGGGTCGTAGAACGCGCCGCCCTCGGCGTCCATCATGGAGAAGCCTTTGAGCGGGATCAGGAAGACGGTCTTGCCCTTGGATTCGTTCAGCTTGGCGGCGATGATCTCGCCCAGCTTGGCGTTCTCTTCCGGGGTCGTCCGCATCAGTGTGTTCAGAGGGTTGTGCGGTACGAGCTTGCGGTCGTGGTATTTGTCCGGAACGCTGTCCATCGGGCCAAAGTTGACCATGTCGAGCGCACCGCAGGAGACGATCTGCGGAATTCCGGCCGCCGGTCCTGCCGTCAGGCGGTTCGGTCCCGCGGAAAGCCATCCGCCGGCCAGTTCGTCTGCGAGTTCCGTTGTGGTGAGGTCGAGGACGCCGGCGATGTGGCCGTCACGGATGAGCCGTTCGAGCGTCTTGCCGCCGCTGCCGACCGCGTGGAATACCAGGACCTCGTATCCTTCCTTTTCCAATGCTTCTTTCGCTCTGACCACGCACGGCGTCGTCACGCCGAACATGGTCGCGGCGACCAGCGGCTTGGAGGAATCATACTCCACGGCTTTCTTGCGGACCATGCCCGAGATGGCCGCCGCCGCGTTGGACAGGATCATCGCGCTGAAGCGGTTCAGGCCGTCGACGTCGACGATGGAAGGCATCATGACGATGTCGGACTCCCCGACGTAGTTGCTGACATCGCTGCTCGCGACCGTCGAGACCAGCAGCTTTGGAATACCGATCGGCAGTGCTCTCATGGCCGCGGAGCCGACCGTCGTTCCGCCGCCGCCGCCCATGCCGTAGATTCCCTGCAACCGGCCTTCCTCATAGAGCCTGCGCGCGATGACTTCGACGCCCTTGCACATGACTTCCATGGCGTGACCGCGGTTCTTTTCGGCGCGGAGCTCCTCCAGCGAGCCGCCGCCGGCCGCCGCCGTCTCCTCCGCGGAGATTTCCGGGACGAGTCCGCCGGCCGGACCGAAGATCCCGTTGTCCACATAGATGACGTCCAGTCCGTCGGCTTCGAGGCGCTCGCGGACGAAGCGGTAGATGTCCGCTTTTGTGTCGAGCGCACCGATCAATACAATCGTTGGCTTCTTCTGCATCTTTCCTTTGCCGGGTTGCCCATGGCCCGGCGTTCCTCCTTTCATTTACTGGTGTTGAGCATACGGTGATAGGTTTTCACTATGAAATAGAATTAAGTGTCAATTTATGAAAAGAGTCACTGTTTTTTTGCTTTCTTCTGCCGCCAGTAGTGCTGGTACAGTTCCTCGGTCGCGAGCGCCATCTTGGTCACGGAGAAGTCGATTCCGTGCGGGTAGATGTACCAGGTGTCCTCGAGGGTGTTGAGGTCGATGCAGTCTCCGTGGATCCCGAGGTAGTCGTACTCGATGTGGCAGGAGTAGAGGGACGGGACGTCTTTGACCATCTGGAACTCATCGCCGTCCTTGTCGACGCCGCGGACGGAGAAGCCGTTCATGTCGTGGATCAGAACGCCGTCGCCCAGGCGGATGAAGCCGATCGCATTCGGCAGGCTGTCCACGGTCACGAGGAGCTCGCCGCTGCTGTAGGTGCCCGCTTCGACCTCTTCGCGGACGCAATCGCGCTCCCATTCGTACCAGTCCGGGATGTGGGAGAACTCGGTCGGGCCGCTTTCGGCTGAGAGTTCGTTCAGCTCCGAGAGGTTCCAGCGCTTCCCGCAGGCTCTGCAGAAGAGCTGCGCGCCGGACGAGCCCATCCGGAACTCCGCCCCGCAGGCCGGGCACTTATATAACACCTTGTGCAGGCCTTCGGCGCGCTTCGCGTACTTGACGCGGATGCCGCGATCCTTTTGCCAGGCGTAGTCGTCGTATTGGAACGCCTCTGCCAGGCGGGCGTTGAGGGTCTCCGCCGGGAGCGCCTTGAGGTCTTCCTTTGTGAAAAGCAGCCGCATCTCGGCCTCGGTCGGCGAGATCCTGCGGTTGTGCAGGTTCCAGAACGGTGAATTGATGTGGTGCCCGTGGCAGATCAGGGTCACGACCGGGACGCCGAGCAGCTTGCACAGCTTGCCGAGGGAGTCCGGAAGGACCGCGGTCGTGCCGCAGAGCGAGTAGCGCGCCTCGGGATAGATGACCGCGATATTCCCGTGCTCGATGACGGTGCGGAGGTGCTTGACCAGCCGGAGGTTGCTCGTGAACTTGCGCTTGCAGAGGCAGCCGATGTTGCGGAGCAGCTGCTCCCGCCCGATGAAGCCGTCGATCGCGACGACGTAGTTGGCCCGGTGCGGGAACATCGCGCGCGTCGCCACTTTGAAATCCATGAACGCGTTGTGGTTACAGAGCAGCAGGTACGGCGGTTTGACGCCGTCCATGTCGTACTTGCGGAGCTTCACGCGGTGCAGGATGTTGGCCGGATAACTCAGCCCGACGATCAATGGCATCAGGTACCACTTCGTCCGGATCGGCGGTTCGCCCATGTCGAATCGAATGAATTCTTCTTTCATGTTTTTTCCTCCAATGCTCCAATACCTTACTTTTACTATACGATATTTCATACCCTGTGCACAACAAGAATCGGTGAAACAAATCGGTCCGGATTGCAAAGCGCGGGGAAAAGCGATATAGTATAGTGGACAATCCGAGGAGGAGGTATCACCCGATGACGGAAACTTTAGGTACGTTATTTTATCTGGACTGGGAAATGCGGTTCATGGTGTGGCTGCAGGCCCTGATCGGTAACAGCGGAATAGACTTCTGGATCATTTCCAATCTGTCCGCGTTCGGCGAAGAACTACTGCTCGTGGCCATCATGGGTTTCCTGTATTGGGGGCTGAACAAGGACTTCGGCAAGTACGTGGGCTTGAATGTGCTGATGATGAACTCCTGGAACCCGATGATCAAGAACGTGGTCAGGCGCCTCCGGCCGTATTTCGTGCCAGGCTACGATATCAAACTGTTCCGCCTCATCGATTCCGGCGCGGACCCGATGGACATCGCCGCCCAGGGCTATTCTTTCCCGAGCGGGCACTCCGGCAACGCCGTGGTCGTCTATGGCTCCCTGGCGGTGTATGAGAAGAAGCGGAAGATCCTTTGGGTTCTGGCCTTTGTACTGCCGCTGCTCGTCGGCTTTTCCCGGGTGGCGGTCGGCGCCCATTATCCGACGGACGTCATCTGCGGCTGGCTGCTCGGCATACTGATCATTCTGCTGATTCCGTGGCTGCACCGCAAGATCCGGAACCGCTGGGTGTTCTACGCGATTCTCATCCTCTCGTGCCTGCCGGGGCTCTTCTACTGTACGAGTAATGACTATTTCAGCTCCTTCGGCATGCTTATAGGCTTTGTCCTCGCCGAGCCGTTCGAGGAACGATTCGTAAAGTTCGAAAACACATCCAATCTCTTCCGTTGCTGCCTGCGGACGCTGGGCGGCGGGGCGCTGTTCTTCGGGCTGAACGAGATCATGAAGATGCCGTTCTCGGACGAGGTGCTCTCCGCGGGCGACTTCACCGCGCATCTGATCCGCACAGGGCGCTATGCCGTGGTGATCTTCCTGATCATCGGCGTGTACCCGATGATCTTCAAGGCGGTGGACCGGTTCATGGGCTGGCGGAGCGAGAGAGCGATAAAGAGGGCAAGAAAATAAGATATATCAACATAACGGGACAGCAAATGAAAGAGAATGAAAGATCTGAAACATATCCATCTGTATGAAGCATTGCTCGAGCAGACCGCCAACGACCTCGTCCGCGCGGAAAAGGACGCGGGCGGCATAGCGGTCGGGTATACGTGCTACTACATTCCGGAGGTGCTGCTGAACTGCGGCAAGGCCTTCAGCGTACGGCTCCGGGCGCCAAAGACCGGCTCGCTGGACATCAGCCAATATTACATGTCTAGTTTCATCTGCGGCTACACGCGGGCGCTGTTTGAGCGCGCCTTCGAGGGCGGGATGAACTTTTTGGATTTTTACGCGAGTTCAGATACCTGCCAGCAGATGGTCCGCGTGGTGGAGAACATCCGCGACCTCGGGCTCATCGACAACCCGCGCTTCGGGTGGGGGATCATCGACGCGCCGCTCAAGATCAGCCCGCATGGGAACAAACTATATATCGAACAGGTTCGGGAGCACCTGCTTCGGCCGCTCGCCGAGAACTACGGGGTGGACGTCTCAGACGAGGCCATTCGCGCGGCGGTGCGGGAGCACAACGAGCTGTGCGCGATCTTTGAAGAAATCTCCGAGCTCCGCAAGGCGGACAATCCGCGCATCACGCCGCGGGAGTTTCACATATTATCGCTGGTGAGCTACGCCAGCCCGACGGCGCGCATCCTGCCGTACCTCCGCGAGACGCTGGAGGACCTCCGGGCGCGGGAAGCCGACCCGGTCTCCCACTGGCGCGCCCGCGTCGTGGTGGTCGGGAGCGAACTCGACGACTATGACTTTTCCGAGATTCTCGAGAACTGCCGCTGCTACATCGCCGCGGACCGGTACTGCTTCGGCGCATACCCGGGCCGGCAGCAGATTCCGCTCCGGAACGACGAGCCGGCGCTCGACCAGGTCTGCCGCTGGTACCTCGAGACGAACCAGTGCCCGCGCTTCATGTCGCAGGACAAGATCAAAGGGCGCCGCGAGCTGATCCGCGACCTGGCGAGGGAGTACCGCGCCGACGGCGTGGTCATCGAGCAGGCCAAATTCTGCGACTTCTGGGGGTATGAACGCACGCTGAACACCCAGGTGCTGCAGGAGGAGTACGGTCTGCCGACGCAGGGCATCGACCGCGAATACGTGGTGCGGGGCTCCGGGCAGCTCGCCACGCGCATCCAGGCCTTTGTGGAGAGCATCGAGTTCAAAAAGATGCAAAAGGACCATCCGGATCATGATTCGACAGCAGAGGAGGGGACCGGACGATGAAAAAAGGCGCAGCTGACAATCTGATCAAAGGAACCGCGATCGAGCGCCACCGGGAGTGGCGCGGTCTGCGGGATACAACATATGATTATCTGCAGTGGTGCCGGCTCTGGGGCATCCTGATCAAGTGGGCGGCCAGCCACCCGGTTCAGAACGTCAAGGCGGTCTTCCGGTATCGGTGGATGTTTTCCTATCTCACCGTTCCGTCATTTTTTGACCGGATCTGCTCCGGGCAGCGCGGCGCGGGACTCCGCGGGGCGAGAAACAACCTGAATTACCTCGCGAGCGACGTAACCGGGACGCTGACGACGATCTTTTCCGCGGACATGCACCTGCACCCGGGCAGCAAACGCGCCGAGGAGCTCAACAAGAGGATCATCTGCCTGGACGAGTTGCTTCCGGCGCTGCTCGGCAAGGGCTTCCCGGACTGCAAGACCATTCTGTTCCAGGAATACCCGATGTACCTCCCGTCGCTCATCAACCAGCACAGCCCGGTGCACTACATCGAGCAGTCCGAGATCTACGGGCTGCCGGCGGACGTGTGCCCGCTGCCGTCGTTTGAGGCGGGCCTCGCCATCGAGGACGACTTCCCAAAGATCGGTTGTTGTATGCTGACGTCCAACATGCCGTGCGACGGCAGCATCATGACGTCCATGATTCAGGACCGCCGCATCGGACTGCCGTCCCAGGTGCTGAACGTGCCGCTCCGCTGGAAAGAGGACGAGGTGCAGGACTACGCGGTGCAGGAAATTCTCTCCGCAATCGGGTTCCTCGAGGAGCAGACCGGGCTGAAATACGACTGGGACGCGCTGAAACAAGCCTGCGAGGTCTGGAACGAACAGAACAAGGCGAAGTTCGAAAAGTGGGAGATGAACCGCACGGAGATCCCGCCGCATACCGGATCCACCGTGTGGCTGTACCGGATCTTCGAGCACCAGGCCGTCTGCGGCGATCCGAAGGCGCTCGCCAACGACCGCAAGGTCAACCGGATCCTGGCCCGGCAGGTGGCCGCGGGCAAGTGCCCAAAGACGATCCGTCACCGCGCGATCATCTGGAACACGCCGGCCAACAATTACGCGAACTTCAACAACTGGCTGCTGGACTGCTGGGGCATCGAGTCGGTCTGCGAGATGATCGACCTGCACGGGGCGGAGCTCATCGACACGAGCACGCGCGAGAGCATGCTGCGCGGCCTCGCCAACATGTATCAGACGTCGACCATGCGCGCCCACACCAAGGGCGGCAGCGAAGTGATGATCGACGCCCTCTGGGAGAAATACGAGGAGTACGACGCGGACATGATCCTGATGTTCGACCAGATCTCCTGCAAAGGCGTCGGCGCGATCAACGGCCTCTTCGAGGAAGGCGCGCAGCGGCGCGGCATCCCGATGTGCCGTGTGCGGCAGGACCTCATGGACCCGACGTCCATCTCCCGCCGCGAGATGCGCGGTGACGTCAACGTGTTCATGCAGGCGGTGATGAACGAGACGCCGCTGGACCTTTCGCTGGTGGACTTCGACGACGATGAGAGCTGGTAGTGCTTGATGACAGGACGCGTGAGGAGTAGAACGATGAAAGCGATGAGAAAAGTGATCATGGCCATTCTGAAGGTGCTGACGGCAGTTTTCGTGCTGACGGCCCCGATCTATTGGTTTAATCTGGATACCAAGATCGTCAAGGCGATCGAAAAGCCGATGATGAAGCATTACGACGAGATGAAGCGCGACAACCGGCTTTAAACTGTCATTCATGGTCTTCGCCTCCGGGCGGAGGCCTTTGTATCTTTTGGAAAGGAGTTAAATCTATGGGCAACAAAAAATTTGACTGCGTCGTCATCGGCGCGGGCCTCGCGGGGATGTCGGCGGCGATCACGGTCGCGAAGGCCGGCAAGAGCGTTCTGCTGCTGGACCAGCACAACCTCCCGGGCGGCTGCGCGTCCTCGTTCGTCCGGGGACGGATCGAATTCGACGCGTCGCTGCACGAGTTCTGCGGGCTCGGCAAGCCGGGCGACTGGGCGCTGCCGGGCCGGATCATGATGGAAGACCATCAGCTCGACATCGACTGGCTGTGGATTCCGGAGATGTACCGGTGCATCGGTACGACGCGGAGCGGTAAGCACTTCGACGTGACGCTCCCGACCGGCGTGGACAACGTCATTGAGAAAATGGAGGAGATCGTCCCGGGAAGCCGCGAGCCGATGAAGGTCTTCATGGCGCTCGCCAAGGAATGCGTCGACGCGAACGATTACTTCTCCAATAACATGTCTACGGTCAAAAAAGACGGCTTCCTCAAGACCGACAGCATGTATTACATGAAGAACTTCCCGAACTTCCTCAAGGTCGCGGAGCGGCCGTTCAACGAGGTTATGCGGAACATCGGGATGCCGGAGGACGCGATCGACATCCTCGACGTATACTGGACGTACATCGGCGCGGATTATTCCAAGATGAGCTTCGTACACCAGGCGTGGATGTTCTACATGTACGCGAAGTGCGAGCCGACGATCACCCGGGACAACGCGCACGGGCTGACCATGGCGTGCATCGACCGCTTCCGCAAGCTCGGCGGCGAGCTATGGCTCAACACCAAGGCGCTCAAGGTCTGTGGCGACAAGGACGGAAACGTCATCGGCGTTCTGACGGACGTCGGCATGGTCGAAACGAACTACGTCATCGCGAACGTCAACCCGGAGATCGCATACAACCGGCTGCTCGACGAGAACATCAAGGTTCCGGAGCGGGAGTACAAGCGCGTCAACGCGGAGAAACACGGCATCCGGTTCTTCAACGCGTACGTCGCGTGCAACAAGAGCATCGAGGAGCTCGGCATCAAGGACTACACGATCTTCATGCCGGGATCGTTCGACAACGCGAAGAATATCGAGGACTCCAAATCATACGAGAACAACACGCATAGCGTCGTCGTCATCTACAACGTCGTGAACCCGGATGCTTCGCCAAAGGGGACGACGGTCATGACCTTTACGATCTGCTACACCGAGGACGTCTGGGGCGACTTCACCCAGCGGGAGTACGTGCATAAGAAGCAGGAGCTCTTCCAGAAGGTCATGGACAACTTCGAGAAGGACACGGGCATCATCATCCACGACTGCATCGAGGAGATCGAGCTCGCGACGCCGTGGACGTTTGCGCACTTCCTCAACACGCCGGAGGGCACGTCTTACGGTTACATGGTCGACAACTGGGATACGATGCTGTCGCGGCTCATGGCCATCCGCAAGGACCAGCCGATCAAGGGCTTCAAGACCTGCGGCGCAGCCGGCGCGCGGGCCGACGGGTACAACATGACCTACACCAACGGCAACGATATCGCCAAGATCATTCTGGAAGAAATGGAGGGATGATGACATGTCAAAAGTAAAACTCAAAAAATACGGTTTGAAAGATATCATTTATTTCACCAACAAACCGAAGGAGCGCGAAAAGCGCATCCAGCAGACTTCTTCCGTCAAGACCACGGCGACGTTCAAGGTGAATGAGAAGGCCGCGGAGCGCCACCCGGACGAGCAGCGGTTCGTCATCGACCGCGTCGTCGACCACGGCAAGGGCGTCAAGACCTATACGCTGAAGAAAAAAGACGGGACCAACCCGGCGTTCTTCCGCGCAGGGCAGTACGTCGTCATCCGCCAGGAGATCGACGGCAAGCTCATCGCGCGGCCGGTGTCCATCAGCTCCGGCCCGGCGGACACGCTCGACGGTTGGATGGACGTCACCGTCAAGGAGGTCGCGAACGGCTTCCTGTCCAAATACATCATCGAGAACTGGAAAGAAGGGGACGAGGTCCGGACGTCCGGGCCGCAGGGGCTCTTCTACTACGAAGGCTTCCGCGATGAGAAACACGTCGTCGCGTGCTCGGGCGGCAGCGGGATTACGCCGATCCTCTCGATGGCAAAGGCGATCGCGAGCGGCGACGAGGACTTCCGGCTGACCGTGCTCTACGGGTCGCGGACCAGGGACGACATCCTGTTCGCGGAGGACTTCGCCGCGGTCATGGAGGCGACGGACAAGGTCCAGCTCATCAACGTACTATCCGAGGAAGAAGCCGACGGGTGCGAAAAGGGCTTCATCACGGCCGACCTGATCCGCAAATACGCGGGCGAGGGTCCGTTCTCCCTGTTCGCGTCGGGTCCACAAGCGATGTACAACTTCCTCGACGCGGAGGCGGACAAACTGGCGCTGGACTTCAAGCACTACCGCAAAGAGATCTTCGGCTCGATCAAGGAGCCGTGGACCCTGCCGGGGTACCCGGCTGAAGCCAAGGACAAGGTATTCACGCTCACCGTCAAGATGTGCGGCGACGAGTACGTCATCCCGTGCAACGCGAACGAAAACATGCTGGTCGCGCTCGAACGCGCGGGCATCGCCGGGCCGAACCGCTGCCGGGGCGGCGTGTGCGGCTGGTGCCGGAGCCTCCTGATCGAAGGGAATGTGTTCATTCCGGAGCTCACGGACGGCCGCCGCGGTGCGGACAAGAAATACGGATACATCCATCCGTGCGCGACGTTCGCGCTTTCCGACGCGGTCATCGAGGTTCCGAACCGGAAATAGTACGACAAATGCGATAAATGAAGAGGTCCCCGCGGTTCTCCGCGGGGACCCCTTTATTCTTTTTTATAGCCGACCGTGCCGGCGAGGAATCATTACTGGGTGCGGTTGTAGACCTGCATGACGGCTTCGCGGCCGCGGCCGATGATCAGCAGGGCGGACGCGGCGCATGCGATCATCACGATCATGAGGATGGTCCGTTCCCCGATGGCCTGGCTCCAGAGGCCGGCGAGGAGTTCGCCGAGCAGGGCGCCGACCGTGGAAATCATGTTGAAGGCGCCGTTGAAGCGGCCTTTCTTTTCATCCGGGACGTAGCTCTGGGTGGCGGAGACGCGGATCGTATAGGTGGTCACGCCGCCGAGGCCCATCAGGAAGCACAGGGTCATCATGGCCGGGACCGGGAAGAACAGATAGAAGCCTTCGCTCAGCGCGTTAAAGATGTAAATCGCGAGCGCGATGGAATACCGTTTTTCCGCCGGGATCACCGTCTTGTAGTGCACGCCGCCGCCGATCGCGCGGCCGGCCAGGGCGCAGCCCCAGACGCACATGTAGATGTATTCGCCGTTGGCGAAGGTGTTCTTGAAGTACGGCAGCGTGACGACGGCGGAGACGCCGCCGGTGATCGCGAGCACGCCGAAATAGACCGCGACGGCGAGCAGTCCGGCCTCGCCGCGGAGGTACGCGAAGCCCTCCCGCACGTCGGCCAGCGTCTGCTGCAGCCGGGTCGCGCCGACAAGCTCCGTGGACTTTTGCTTCTCGATGTATTTCTCCTCAGCCTGAATCTGTGTCTCCATCACCGCGGCCGCGAAGAAACAGACCGCGTTTGCAGCGAGCAGCGGGGCGAGCCCGATCTTACGGTAGAGGAACGCGGAGACCGGGACCATGACGGCGGACGTCGTCTCGAGCGTGCTCGCAATGGAATACGCCTTCTGGAAATTGCCCTCGGTGATCAGCAGCGGGTAGAAGCTCTCGTACGCGACCATGTAAATGCTTTCGATCGTCCCGAGCACGAAGCAGTACGCCGCAAAGACCGGGAACGAAAACCAGCCGGTCGCCAAAACACCCGCCATGATGAGATACAGTCCGGCGGATAGGAAGTCCAGCGTGTAGATCGTCCTTTTGCGGGAGTAGCGGTCGAGTACCGCCCCGGAAAAGAGCGGGGTGATGAGCTGCGGAATCGTATACATCGCGATGTACACGGCGTACAGCAGGGTCGACTTGGAGATGTCGAGCACCATGAGGCTCATGGCAAAGCCCGACATCGCATTCCCGAACATGGAGACGACGGTGCCAATCGTTATTATTGAAAAGTCACGGGTCCAGAGACCCGGTTTGTTCTCCTGGTTCGTCATTGGTTTCTCCGATATAAAGCAACGCATCCGTCCATTGGACAAACGCTTTTGATATTATACTGTACGCAAACTTCGATGGCAATGCTTTCAACTACGAGTTGAAAAGGGGTCGCTTTCCGGCCTCTTTTCCTGTGCAACCGCGGATAATCCGTGTTATAATAAATTAAGTATGCGGTTGACATACAGGAGGGTGAAATGAAAACAAGACACGAGATGCTGGTGCAGGTCGCGGACGAGATGTGCTCCAGAGAATTAAAGACCGGTCCGGACAGCGCGGAGTACCAACTACTGGATTACCTGTGCTCGGATGACGAGCTCGCGCTGCTGAGCGAGATGAAGATCGTTACGCCTTACACGGCCGGCGCCCTGGCAAAAAAGACCGGGATGACCGTCGACAAGGCGAGAAAACTGCTGGACGGGATGGCGGAAAAGGCGTATTTCCTGGACGTCAAGCTCCCAAAGGTGAATACCAAGCTGTACATGCTCGTACCGTTTGCGCCGGGCATGTTCGAGTTTCAGATGTGCCGGCCGGGCTATGTCGAGGACAACCCGGAGATCGCGCGGCTGTTCCAGCGCCACGCGTTTGAGTCCTACGCGGACGTCGCGCCGGCCAACCCGATGGGCGTCGGCATCATGCGCGTCATCCCGGTGGAGAGCGCGCTGCCGGCGGACACCAAGCGCCTCACGATGGAGCGCCTGAGCACCCTGATCGAGACGACCGTCGGCGGACACTTCTGCCTGGTTCCGTGCCAGTGCCGCAAGGTGCGCCGCATCATGGGTGAGGCGACGGGCGACCTCGAGGACGGCATGTGCCTGTACACCGGCCTGCTCGCGGAGTCGATGCTCCGCCACGGCCGCGGTAAGAAGATCACCAAGGAAGAAGCCTACGAGCACCTCAAGCGGACGGAGGAGATGGGCTGCATCCACCAGATTACGACGCTCGAGAGCGGAATCACATTCGCGGTCTGCAACTGCCAGCCGAGCAGCTGCATGGCCATCGGCGGCTCCGCGTACTACGGAACGCCGAACATGTCCCGGAGCAACTTCGTCTCCGAGATCGACAAGGAGAAATGCGTCGCCTGCGGCCAGTGCGTCGAGGTCTGCGCGAACAACGCGCTTCGCCTCGGACAGAAGGTCTGTTCCAAGACCCCGATCGTGCACACGCAGGTGGAGCTGCCGGACGAGATCGAATGGGGGCCGGAGCGGTTTGATCCGGACCACCGCGACGACCGCAAGAACGTCGTCGAGACCGGGTCTTCGCCGTGCAAGGCGACCTGTCCGGCGCACATCGCCGTCCAGGGATACATCAAGCTCGCGGCCCAGGGCAAATACATGGAGGCGCTCGAGCTGATCAAGAAGGAGAATCCGTTCCCGGCGGTTTGCGGCCGGATCTGCCCGCACAACTGCGAGAACGAGTGCACGCGCGGCGAGATCGACCAGCCGGTCGCGATCGACGAGATCAAGCGGTTCATCGCGGATCGCGAACTCGACGCTTCGCAGCGCTTCATTCCAAAGAAACTCTGGCATCACGACAAGAAGATCGCCGTCATCGGTTCTGGCCCGGCGGGCCTGTCCTGCGCGTACTTCCTCGCGGCCGGCGGCTACAAGGTTACCGTCTTTGAGAAAGAACTCAAACCGGGTGGCATGCTGACCAACGGCATCCCGGGCTTCCGGCTTGAGAAGGACGTCGTGGACGCCGAAATCGACGTCCTCCGCGCGCTCAACGTCCGCTTCAAGTGCGGCGTGGAGGTCGGTAAGGACGTGACCATTCCGGAGCTCCGCGTGCAGGGCTATGAGGCGTTCTACCTCGGCATCGGCCTGCAGGACGGCGGCCGCCTCGGCATCCCGGGCGACGACGCGGCGGGCGTGCTCTCCGGCGTGGACTTCCTCAAAATCATCAACCGCGGCAACAACGTCAAGCTGCACGGCAAGGTCGTCGTCATCGGCGGTGGCAGCATCGGCGCGGACGTAGCCCGTACCGCGATCCGCTACGGCGCGGACAGCGTCGACCTCTACTGCCTCGAGGCGTACGACGAGATGCCGATGGGCGAAGAGGACCAGGCGTACTGCAAAGAAGACGGCGTCACCATCCACGCGGGCTGGGGACAGACCGAGATCATCAAGAAAGGAAACCGCTGCGCGGGCGTGAAGTTCCGCAAGTGCGTCTCCGTCAAGAACGAAGAGGGCAGATTCGACCCGAAGTTCGACGACAGCGTCACGGAGGAGGCCGAGTGCTCGGCGATCCTCTACTGCATCGGCCAGAAGCCTGCCTGGGACGGGCTGCTGCAGGGCGTCAACGTTGAGCGGACCGCGCGCGGCCTGGTCATCGCGGACCCGCTGACCTATCAGACCAGCGAGCCGGATATCTTCGCCGGCGGCGACATCTACACCGGCCAGAAGTTCTGCATCGACGCGATCGCTGCAGGCAAACAAGGTGCGATCTCGATCAACCGCTACGTCTGGGAGGGTCACAGCCTGACCATCGGCAGAGACCGCCGCGAGTTCAAGGCGCTCGACAAGGCGAACCTCGACTTCGACAACATCAGCTACGACAACATCGCGCGGCAGGTGCCGGGCGTGAACGCCGCCAAGGTCCGGACCAAGGCCAACGAGAGCCTGACGTTCACCGAGGAGCAGGTCAAGAAGGAGACTTCGCGGTGCCTCGGCTGCGGCGCGACGATCGTCGACCAGAACCGCTGCCTCGGCTGCGGCATCTGCACCACGCGCTGCAAATTCGACGCGATCCACCTCATCCGTAAGTTCGACGTACCGATCCACTCCATCCGGAACCGCGAAAAGTTCGTCGAGAACTACCGCAAGGAGCGGAACGCCAAGATTGCCGTCAACAAGATCCGCAGCAACCATCAGCTGACCAAACGGCCTTTCAAGGACTAAGGACGGAGTCGTAACATGCACGAACTGACACTGCTCTTCGGCGTCGCCGAGCAGGTCGGCCGGGTCGTCCGGGAGAACGACATTGACCATGTCGACGCGGTCGTCCTCGAAGTCGGGGAGGCGACGATGGTCGTACCGGAGTTTCTGCTCGACGGATACGAGGTCATCTCGGACGAATACGACTTCCTGCGGGGCTCCGAGCTCATCGTCAATACGGTCAAAGCAATCGGCCGGTGCCGCAACTGCGGCACCGAGTTTGCCATTGTGGAGAACGAAGGGTATTGCCCGCGCTGCCGGAGTTTTGATAAAGTAGTAATCGACGGGACGGATTTCGTGATCAAGGAAGTTCGAATTTTGGAGGATGAGTCATGAACCGAATCGCTTCCATGGTGTTAAAAAATCTGGCGTACGTGCCGGGCGCGTATATTAAGCTGTGCAATTACGCGAAGGCGCCGGACAAATACGACGTGCTCGAGATGTGGCAGCACATCCAGGACATCCTGCGCCACGGAATCGACGCCGGCAACGTCGAGATCATCTGCACCGGTACGGAGAACATTCCGCGGGACGAGGGGTGCCTGATTTACGGGAATCACCAAGGGTTGTTTGACGTGGTCGCGCTGGCCGTGACCAGCGATCCGCCGCTCAGCGTCGTCGCAAAGAAGGAATGGAGGGATACGCCTTTTTTGAAACAGGTCTTCCACTGCACGGAGTCGTTTGATTATCTCATGGACCGGGAGGACGCGCGGCAGGCGCTCAAGGTCATGCGGAAGGTCGCGGAGGACGTACAGAATGGCCGCCGGGTCGTCATTTTTCCGGAGGGGACCCGCGGGCGCAAGGGGAACGACATGCTTCCGTTCCACAGCGGCAGCTTCAAACCGGCGTTCCGCGCAAAGTGCCCGGTCATTCCGGTCGCCCTGGTGGACAGCTTCCTGCCGTTCGACCAGAAGGGCAGCCAGCCGGTCACGATGCAGATTCACTACCTTCCGGCGATCCCGTACGAGGAGTATAAGGACATGAAGACCGCGGAGCTCGCGGAGCTGGTCCAGTCCCGCATCCGGGACAAGATTGCGGAGTGCGTGGGACCGATGGCGACCGCGGAACGCAGCGAATGAGATTCATCGATAAACGAAAAAGGACCCTCACAGAGTGGGTCCTTTTTGTATGGAATGGGTATGGGCAATTGGTAATCTGTGAAGCCGGAATGGACTTTAGATCCCGAGATAACCCATGCCGACTTCAATCGCAAGCACGGTCATGCAGGCGGTCAGCGCGACGGCGAAGAGCCCTTTGCCGCGCCATGCCATGACGGAACCGGTGATCAGTGCAGCTGCGCCTGCGAGCGGATACTCGGTAGCCGCCAGAATCGACGGAAACGTCATGACCGCGAGGGTTACATATGGGACATAGTACAGGAAAGACTGTACGAATTCATTCTGAATCGGCTCCTTGAGGAGCAGGAACGGCGCGACGCGGATCGCGTAGGAAACGATTGCGAGCACCAGTAAATAAATATAAAAGTTCTGCATGGCGGCCTCCTTACTGCAGGGTTGCTGCGGCGAGCACTCTGCGGAGAAGTGATTTCCGGCGGATTGTCTTGGTCCGGCCCTCGGTGTGAGGGAAGAAATAGGCGGCTCCGCAGCAAATTGCAACGGTCAGAAGGATCGTCCGGGTCCCAGCCGACAGCCCGGAGATTCCCGGGAGCATCGAAGCCAGATAGCTCATACCGCAGCTGACGAGGATGACGCCGAAGACGATGCGGTCTTTTTTTGCTGCCGGGATGATGCAGGCCAGGAACATTCCGTAAAGCGCGACGCCGAGTGCGCTAACGATTCGAAGCGGGAGCAGGTTTCCGGCAATGACGCCGAGCGCTGTGCCCGTCGCCCAGCACGGAATCGTGGTGAGGACGGCGCCGTAGGTATAATATGGATTGAGATATCCCGGACGCGCAATTGCGATCCCGAAGAGCTCATCGGTCACATCATAGGCGATCAGGAGACGGTGGAGCATCGGGATGTTCGGATCAAGGCGCTGACTCATCGCGCTGGACATGAGAAGATATCTCGCATTTGCGATCAGGAGAACCAGTGCGAGCTCGACCAGCGTCGCACGGGAAGCCATGGAGCCGAAAGCGGCGTACTCTCCGGCAGAGGCGTTGCAGAAAAAGCTGGTCAGAAATCCCTGAATCGGGGTGAGACCGATCTGTTTTGCTGCAATACCGAGTGCAAAACTGACTGCAAAGTAACCGGCTCCAATCGGCAGCCCTGCCTTCATGCCTTCTGCAAATACTTCTTTGTTTGCCTTCAGAGAGTAGTCCATGAGATGTGTTCTCCATTTGTGTTGTCTGTTGTTTTTCTGACGGTCATGCGTGCCTTTCCGCAACGCACATGGGATAGTATATGATATGGATTGACATAAGTAAAATGAATGATTATTATGGAATCATAAGAAAAACTTCTTGCAAAAGCGATTGAGGAGAAACCATGATTTCGCGGTATGGCATCTTTTG
This sequence comes from Mogibacterium sp., assembly GCA_017433975.1. GTDB lineage: Bacteria > Bacillota > Clostridia > Peptostreptococcales > Anaerovoracaceae > RGIG2439. The sequence goes on from JAFRGD010000010.1 coordinate 49,706, forward strand.
TAAAGTGGTCGAATATGGGAATTTTACCCGGGTCGGAGAGGAGCTCGGGTATTCCCAGAGTGCGATCAGTCAAACAGTCAAGGGACTGGAGCGTGAACTCGGGATGACGCTGTTAGAGCGCAGAAAAGACGGGGTCGTCCTCTCCAAAGACGGCCAGGAGTATTATCCGTTCATCTTGCGGATCTGGACTGCGGAGCAGGCTCTGGAGCAAAAGAGACAGGAACTGTACGGTCTGGAGAACAGTCTGGTCCGGATCGGGGCGGTCACGAGCGTCACCCGGAATCTGATCCTCCCGTTGATGCATCGGTTTAAAGAGACTTATCCGACGGTCAGTTTTGGCCTGCTGCAGGGTGAGTACACCAATGTCGAAGAATGGGTGAACGACGGGGCGGTGGACTTTGGGTTCACTGACCTGAAAATGGTTAGCGGATACGAGAACATCCCTCTGTATAAGGAAGCTATGATGGCGGTGTTTCCACCCGGCCATCCGGTCGCCCGCAAAAGAGTCGTGTCGCTCCAGGATGTAGCCGACGAACCGTTTATCCTGCTGGATGAGGGAAAGAAAAGCGAGGCGCTTCACGCGTTCTCTCAGAACGGTGTCACGCCCGATGTGGCTTATAAAGTATCAGACAATTTCACAGTGCTCGAGATGGTTCGGCAGGGGTTTGGCACCGCGATGGTGTATCCATCGATTCTGGAGGATGCAAAATCCGAGGACCTCGTCGTTCGGCCAATCAAAACGCCGCCGATTCGACAGGTTGCGCTGATTTGGAAAAACTGGGATACCATGCCGTTTGCGGCAAGGCAATTTGTCATTTTCGTCAGAAACTGGCACAAGAAGAGAGAAGAAAGCCTGTAAAACCCCTTGACGAGTCATCGAATGATCATCATCAGCTGCCCGTTCGCGAAGGCGAGCGGGTTTGATTGAATGAAGAAGACGATGCCCTCGGACTGGGCCGTGATCTCATCGAGGATGTGGCCGTCGCCGATGCAGCGGATCTGGGCGAGCAGCTGGCCTTTGCGGACGAAGTCGCCGACCTTGACCTTGCAGTTGAAGAAGCCCGCTTCGCGCGACTTGACCACGTACAGGTCGTCGTTGGTGATGACCTGCGAGATGAAGCCGCGGTGATGCCCGAACCTGACGACCCCGATGTGGTTGAGGAAGTTCAGGATGGCGATGACGACGTTGTCCGCGACGTCGTTGTCGATGCGCGTGTCTTCGCCGCCGTAGATGGAGTAGGCCTTGGTGTTCCAGATCTGCCAGTTGTAGTTGAGCGTCGTGGTGTCGTACTGCGTCGGTTTGCGGAAGCGGATGTAGCTCAGGCCGAAGGCCTTGGCGGATTCAGTATAGTCGCGGCCGGTGTCCTGGATGGAGACGTGCGGCACGAAGTTGCCGGAGATGTAATGGCTCGTCAGATGGATTCCGTATTCAAACCCCTCGAGCACCTGAAAGAGCGCCGCGGCGACGCGCTGCGTCGTCTCGCCCTTGTCGTACCCCGGGAACATCCGGTTGATGTCGGTGGTGTCCGCCGGCCAGAAGCGTTTCTCGGCGTGGACGGAGTACGGGTTGGCGGTCGGGATGACGAGGATGGCCTTGCCCGGCGTGAGCCGGCCCTGTTCCTCCAGGCGGACCAGCCGCTTAACCAGCTGGGACGCCTCAAAAATCTGGGTGTATTCGTTGCCGCGCATGCCGCTCACGACAGCGACGGTCTTTTCGCAGTGCTCGAGGTCGTCCGCGCCGAAGAGGTACCCCTGTACGCGCAGATCGTCGCGGTATTGGGATTCCATTTTGAACAAAAGGACTTTTTTCATTCCTCCGCACCTCCTCTGTGTTTCTCGAGCTCCAGGCTGGAGACCGGACGGGTGCCGCGCGCCTCGTAGACGGACCGGAGGTCCGGTTCGATCGCGTCGGAGCGGAGCATTCTGCCGACCAGGGACCCCTCGTCGACGATCGGGAAGTCGCGCAGGGTGAAGATGACACCGCTGCACGGCGCTTTGACTTCGCAGAGGCATTCGCCCTTCAACGGATCGACGATCTCGCCGATGACCTGCCCCTCGAGCGCATAGGAATTGTGCTCCATGCGCTGGAGGAAGACGCCTGCGACCGGCGCGTTCAGGAATTCGACGTCGGTATTATTGCGGGAGATCAGCGGTCGGCGCGGTTCGATGCAGTCGCCGGTCCACATCCCCATGTATTTCAGAAGCGCGAAGACACCCTGGACGAGCTGTTCGCCGTAGGCCTGCGTCAGCCGGAGCCCGATGCCCATCTCGACGACGAGCGTCGGCGTGCCGATAGAGTTCAGCGAGTGCGCGAGGGTCGCCTCGAGGACCGTCGAGGCGGCGTGGACCCAGATGAAGTCCACGTTGAGGCGCGCCGCGTACGGCAGGAGCGTCGCTTCATACAACTCGCTGATCCGGACCTGTGGGATCTCCGTCAGGTAAATGTTGGACGCGTGGATGTCGAGGACCAGGTCCGACCCGGCGAGGTCTTTCACGATGCGGGACGCCGCGTGCTCGACCATGGAGCCGTTCTCCGTGCCCGGAAAGATGCGGTTCATGTCGAGGTCGAAGCCCGGGACGCCGCGCTCGAGCGCGTCGATGCCGAGCGGGTTGAGGGCAGGGTAGATGTCCACGATGCCGGTCAGGCAGCCTGGGTGCTCGCGGAGGATCCGGGAGACTTCGTAACAGACGTACTGCCCCTCGAGCTCGTTCCCGTGGATGCCGGTCACGATGCTCAGGCGCTTGAGGCCGGACAGGTCGTTGTCCTCAGTGTAACCGGCGGGCAGGATGCGGTGCTTTTGGATCAGGAGTTTTTCCTCGACCGGGAAGTCGAGCGAAACGACGGTTTGAATCATTGGGGTGCTTCCTTTTTTTATAACAACATGTGATTATGTTTTGTTTCGAGCGGGCTGTGCCCTTGCTCTGCGGGTACGGCTCGCGCCTCGTGCCGGCGACGCAGCGGTTCTAAGCTCTCGCTTCACCCATCGGTAAGGCCTGGCATAATGCGCAAGCGCCTATGCTAGGCCTCGCCGACGG
>JAFRGD010000011.1 GCA_017433975.1 Mogibacterium sp.
TCCTCGTCGAGATGGACGGCTTCGACGAGAACTCCGGCATCATCATCCTCGCCGCGACCAACCGACCGGACGTCCTCGACCCGGCGCTGCTCCGCCCAGGCCGCTTCGACCGCCAGATCGTCATCGGCATGCCGGACGTCAAGGCGAGAGAAGAAATCTTCAAGGTTCATACGCGGAACAAACCGCTCGCGGACGACGTCTCCCCGGAGGTCCTCGCAAAGAGAACCCCTGGCTTCTCGCCGGCGGACATCGAGAACCTGGTCAACGAGGCCGCGCTCCTCACGGCGCGCCGGAACGGGACCAAGATCCGCATGGAGGAAATCGAGGAAGCGACGACCAAGGTCATCGCCGGTCCGCAAAAGAAATCCCGCGTCATCTCCGACGCGGAGCGCCGCCTGACGGCGTACCACGAGGCCGGACACGCCATCGTCATGCGGTCGATTCCGGGAACGGACCCGGTGCACCAGATTACCATCATCCCGCGCGGCATGGCCGGCGGCTTCACCATGTCCCTGCCGGAGAACGACAAGTTCTTTGAGACCAGAGGCAACATGATCAACGACATCAAGCATCTGCTCGGCGGACGCGTTGCGGAGGAACTCAAGCTGGACGATATCAGTACCGGCGCGAGCAACGACTTGGAACGCGCGACCGCGATCGCCCGGGCGATGATCACAAAATACGGCTTCAGCAAGAAATTCGGCCCGGTCAGCTTCAGCAGCAACGATGAGGTGTTCCTCGGCCGTGACTTCTCGACGCGCCAGAACTACTCCGAGGCGACGGCTTCCGAGGTCGATAACGAGATCCGCGAACTGCTCGAAGAGTGCTACCGCGAGACAACCAAGATTCTCAAGGAGCACGACGACGCGCTCGAGCGCGTCGCGCAGGCCCTGCTGCTCGTCGAGACGCTCGACGGAGATCAGTTCGAGGCTCTGTATACCGGCCAGATTACGCCGGAGGAGCTCGCGGAGCAGGTTCGCAAGGAAGAGGCCAAGATCCAGCGCCGCAACAAGGCGGAGGCCGCTGCCCGCGCCCGCCGCGAGGAGCAGGCCCGCAAAGCCGCGGAGGAGGCCCGTCTGAAGGAGGAGGGGAACGCCCGGCCGCAGATCGCACCTGGATGGCCGCATCCGCAGCAGATGCAGCAACCGCAGCCGCAACAGCAGACACTGCCGCCGCAGGAGGCCAAGCCGCAGCAGCAGACGATGCCGCCGCAGGACGCGCCTGCCGAGGCACCAAAGGACAAACCGGACGACAAATAGAAGGGAAAGTGACTCATGGACAGAAAGAATCCCATCGCTGATACGGTCTGCCATCTTCTGGACTTTGACAAATACACGAGTTTCGAGAGCGCGCTCAAGGAAGCCGCGATTCGGAACGACTTTCAGGTCATCCTGCTGACGACGGAGTTCAACCCGATTCTGACCGTCGAGACCAGGCACATCGAGACGATCGACGGCGCGATCACCAACGCAAAGCGGTACGACGTCACGCATTCCGCGACCTTCACCAAGGTTATGGTCAACAGCGTTATCACATACTGGGGGACGATCGACATCGCCGGCGTCAAGCACCTCTTGTTCATCGTGGATAACGAGGATAAATACACGGCGGACGACGCGCAGAAACTCGCGAACGCGATCAGCCTCGCCATGGGCTTGTGGAAATACACGCCGGAGCGGGACTCCCGCGCGGAGTTCATCAAAGCCGCGATCCGCGGCGACGCCGCCTTCTGCCGCAACCTGATGGAGGAAGCCGGCCTCAGGAACAAGATGTTCATCAGCGTGTTCTACGCCAACGGAATCAACAACCAGGAGTGCCAGGAGATCATCGACCGCGCGAAGGACCGCGCGGGCTTCGGATACCTGCCGCTGATCGAGAAGGACGAACTCTACGGCATGATCTACATCGACAAGTCAGAGGACGTCCCGCTGGAAGAGATCAAGGGCATCGTCCTCGGCATGTACGACGAGCTCAAGGAGGGCCGTAAGGAGGTCCGGATCTTCCATTCCACCGGCATGGAAGACATCAATACAGCCGTCGACGGCTTCAAGATGATCAACGACACATGGAACTCCGTCGAGACGGTTTTCCCATATAAGAGAGTATTCACCAAGTACGAGATGTCGATGGTGTACAACTGCATCAGCATCCGGTTGCAGAACCCGGGCATCCGCAAGATGTACCTCGACCTGCTCGAGCCGTTCTCACGCGAGGTGTCGGCCAACAAGGGCAAGATGCTGCTTGATACGCTCGAGACCTTCGTCCTCGACGCGGGCATGAACAGCATCAAGACGTCCGAATTCATGAACGTGCATAACAACACCGTGCAGTACCGCCTCAAGCGGATCAACGAGCTGCTCGGCGCGGAGATGACCGGAAACCGGATCATCCCGGGACTCACCATGGCTCTCGCACTGCGGCGCCTTGAGGACAAAGAATAAAAATCATAATAGGGGATAAACTGGAGGAGACAGGCATGCTGCTTGCAATCGACGTAGGAAATACGAATATCGTTCTGGGTGTTTTTGAAAACGGCAAAATGCTCAACAGCTGGAGAATGGCGACCGACAACAAACGCGCGTCGGACGAGTACGGAGTGATCATCGAACAGATGCTCCGGCACGACGGGATCGACCCGGCGGGCATCTCGGACGCGGTCATCTCAACGGTCGTACCATCCTTGCTGTTCACGCTCCAGCACATGTGCCTCAAGTATTACAACTTCATGCCGCTCGTCGTCGAGACAGGCATCAAGACCGGCCTCAAGATCAAATGCGACGACCCGCGCCAGATCGGCTCGGACCGTATCGTCAATGCGGTCGCGGCGCACGCCAAATACGACGGCCCGCTGATCGTCATCGACTTCGGTACCGCGACGACCTTCTGCGTGGTCACCGAGGACGGAGAATTCCTCGGCGGCGCCATCGCGCCGGGCATCAAGACGTCGGCGGCTGCGCTCTTTGAACACACGGCCAAGCTCCCGAACGTCGACCTCGAGAAACCTGCCAAGGTCATCTGCAAGAACACGATCGAGAGCATCCAGTCCGGCCTCATCTACGGCCACATGGGCCTCACGCAGCGCCTGGTGGACGGCATGAAGGCGGAGCTCGTCAGCGACTACGGCAAGCGTTACGAAGACATCAAGGTCATCGCGACCGGCGGTATGGCGACGATGATGGACGAGGGCGTCGACTTCATCGACGCGATCGACCGCCGCCTGACGCTGGACGGTCTGGTCATGATTTACGAAAAGAACAAAACTGCCAAGAGAAAGCGTCAGTGATCCCGTGGCAGCAAATGGTAACTATAGTATTGGGCCGGTCGTATTGAGCGGCCCTTATATCCTTGCACCGCTCGCCGGCATCACCGACCGGACCATGCGGACGCTCTGCGCGGAGCAGGGCGCAGCCATGACGTGCACCGAGATGGTGAGCGCCAAGGGCCTCCACTACGGGGACCGGACGACGCCAAAGCTGATCGACATCGGACCTGAGGAGGGACCGACCGCCATCCAGATCTTCGGCAGCGAGCCGGATATCATGGCGGAGGCGGCGGAGCGGCTGAACGGGTATCCGAACGCGGTGCTGGACATCAACATGGGGTGTCCGGTGCCAAAGGTCGTCCGGAACGGCGACGGTTCCGCTTTGATGAAGGACCCGGAGCTGGTCTACCGGGTCGTCCGGGCGGTTGCATCAAATACGGACAAGCCCGTGACGGTCAAGATCCGCAAGGGCTTTGACGAGGCGCATGTGAACGCGGTCGAAGTCGCGCTCGCCGCGGAGAGCGGCGGTGCGAGCGCGGTCACGGTGCACGGGCGGACGCGGGAACAGTACTACCGCGGCGCGGCTGACTGGGACATCATTCGGGCGGTCAAACAGGCCGTGCGGATTCCGGTTATAGGAAACGGGGACATCTGGTCCGGTGCGGACGGCGTCCGCATGATGGCGGAGACCGGCTGCGATCTGGTGATGGTCGCGCGCGGCGCGCTCGGCCGGCCGTGGATCTTCCGCGAGCTCCTCGCCGCAGACCGGGGAGAGCCGGCGCCGCCGGCACCGACGGTCCGGGAGATTTCGGAGATGATGCTGCGGCACTTTGACGGGCTGCTGCAGTACAAGGGGGAGTTCAGCGCCGTCCGCGAGATCCGCAAACACGTCGCATGGTACACCAAGGGCGTCCGCGGTGCGGCTTCGGTCCGCCGCAGAGTCAACGACATCGAATCCGTAGAAGAAATGAGAGAGGTACTTCAGCTTGAAACATGCCAGCAGAATTAAGAGAATCACACGGGCGCTTACCGTCACGGTCCTGACGGCTGCGCTGCTCTGCGGCTGTGCGACGTACCGCAGCTTTAAGCATACGTTTGTCGACGAAAAGACACGGAACGAGGGCGAAGTGATCTACATCGGTGTTTACGAGCCGACGTCCGGTGACCTCGCGGAGCAGGGAAACGACGAGCTCAAGGGCATTCGCCTGGCCAACAAGATCTATAGTAACGTCAACGGAAAGCGTGTAGAACTGATCGTCGTGGACAACCAGTCCCGTACGGGGTCTGCCAAGACGGCGATCCAGGACCTGATCGAGATGAAACCTGTTTTGATCATCGGCAGCGCGGGCGAGTCGCTTTCGATGGTCGCTTCCCCGTACATTAAAGAAGCCAAGATTCCGATGATCACGCCGTCCTCGACCAACCCGCTGATCACGCAGAGCAACCCGTATTATTTCCGGGCCTGCATCACGGATACGCAGCGCGGCCAGGGCCTCGCGGAGTACGCCTACAGCGAACTCGGCTCGGACAAGATCGGAATCATCACGATCCGCAACGACAGTACGTCGAGCATGCTGACCGACGGCTTCATGAACAAACTGGACGAGTTGTCGCAGGACGACGAAGACCCGATCGTCCTCCGAACGGTCATCAACCTGGACGATTACGAGCTCACCGGCGTTGTGGACCGGATCAGCGAGTCCGGCGCGAGCGTCGTGTTCATGCCGGTCGGTCTTGAGAAGGCGGACGTCATCTTTACGCAGATCGAGGAAGCCAACCTGACCGGAATCATCTTCCTCGGCGAGCCGAACTGGGCGGGGTCGGACTTCGCAGCCATGATGGAGAAACACCCGAACATCCGGGTGGCTTTCCCGTCGGACTACGTCGCAGCCGAGACCAGCACGACAGAGAACTCCGTCACGGACGAGACGGAGCGGTTTCAGATCGAGTACGCTAACATGTACGGTGTGAACGACATCCCTTCGGAAAACACCGCGCTCGGGTACGACTCGTACCTGCTGGCGATCAACGCGATCAGCCGCGCGGACAGCACGGACCCGCAGGCGGTCCGGGACGCGCTGGCGGGGATTAGGAACCTGCAGTGCACGACGGGCGTATTCTCCTTTGACGACTTCGGGAACCCGGTCCGCGAGGTCAACATTTCGACACACCGGAACGGAGAAATCGTGTTGCTATACAGTTCGAACAGTACGACAGCAGAGGAAATGGAGACCATCGATTCCGAAATAGTGGAGGTAACATCCGAATGACACAAGACTATATCAAAAGGCTTGAGGAGAGCAGAGAAGAACTGATTCAGACGCTGCGCGAATCCGTGCAGATCAACAGTGTAGGCGGCGAGGCCGTCACCGAGCCGGACGGTACCGTCCTGCCGTTTGGCCGCGGTGTGGAGGCCGCCTTCCAGCACATGCTCGGCGTCGGCCGTGCCATGGGCTTTGAGACCTTCGACGCGCACCATTACGGCGGACACATCGAGTGGAAGGTGCCGGGCGCAGTCGAGACCTTCGGCATCGCGGCGCATCTCGACGTCGTGCCGGAGGGGACCGGCTGGACACACGGCCCTTTTGATGCGGAGATCGAGGACGGGCGCATGTACGGGCGCGGAACGGCGGACGACAAAGGCCCGCTGGTCGCGGCGCTCTACGCGGTCAAAGCCATCAAGGACGCCGGCCTGACGCCAAACAAGAACATCCGGCTGATCCTCGGCCTCGACGAAGAGACCGGGATGGCGGGCATCGATGAGTATTTCGCTGAGATGGGCATGCCAGACCTCGGCTTCACGCCGGACGCGGCGTTTCCGATGATCAACGGCGAGAAGGGCATCATGGTCTTTGAACTCGCGCAAAAGCTCAACCGGCGGACGGGCAAGGAAACCCTCTCCCTGCGCAAACTGAACGGCGGCACGGCTTACAACGCCGTTCCGGGGACCGCCAAGGCGGTGCTCGTCGCTTCAGACCCATTCTACTATAGTAACATCAAAGACCGGGCAGCTGCGTATGCCTCGGAGACCGGATACAAACTCTCGGCCAAGCGGTCCGGTTCGTCGCTCTGCATCGAAGCCACCGGCAAGGCCGCCCACGGCGCATATCCGCAGAACGGCCTGAACGCGGTCAGCATCCTGATGGGCTTTCTCGGAACGCTGCACTTTGACGCGGAGGACGTGAACGACTTCATCGCGTTCTATAATGATCACATCGGCTTCGAATACCACGGAGAGAGCATCGGCTGCGGGCTCGAGGACGAGCCGTCAGGCAAGCTGATCTTCAACGTCGGCGTCGCGGAGATTAACGACGACCTCGCGACCGTCACCGTCAACATCCGCTATCCGGTCACCTGCACGGGCGAGGATGTATACAACGGCATCAACGCGGTTCTCGCCGACACGGACATCGGCCTCGTCAAGGCGAGGGACGCCGGCCCGATCTACATGGACCTGAGCGACCCGTTTGCGGCCAGCCTGCTCGCGTCCTACGTCGAGGAGACGGGCGACACCGAGACCAAGCCAATCGTCATGGGCGGCGGAACCTATGCAAAGAAATTCCGCCGGATGCTCGCCTTCGGCGCCATGTTCCCGGGCGACGAGGACCGGATGCACCAGGCCGACGAGTACATCAGTCTGGACCGCCTGATGCAGACCGCCCGCATCTACGCGCACGCGATTTACAAGAACTGCTGCGAGTAGTCGCGGATTGCTGAGCCGACCGGAACGCAAAATAGTACTTGACCCCATATACGGGTAAGAGTAATATAGTTAATGATAATAATCTGTTTCAGGGCGTGGTGAAAGTCCACACCGGTGGTGATCGCTTCTGGCGTCAGTCCACGAGCCGCAGGGCCGAATCGGTGCAAATCCGATACCGACGGTATAGTCCGGATGAAAGAAACATTACAGTTTTCTATTGTAATTCTATGCCCTGGACTTCCGGGGCATTTTCAGTGCGCCGCGGTCCGGGCAAACGCAGGCCTGACAGATTCCACTCTAAACTTTACTTTTTGAGGAGGAATATGTTATGAAAGAAAGTAAGTTCAACACGTCAAAGCTCGTCAAAATGGCAATGATGACCGCGCTGTCGATCGTCCTGCTGCTCCTGATCCGGGTCCCGTTCCCGCCGGCACCGTTCCTGGTGTACGACCCGGCGGATATCCCGATCTACATCACCGCGTTCGCGTTCGGTCCGTTCGAAGGCCTGATCGTGACGCTGGTGGTCTGCCTGATCCAGGCGTTCGGCCTCGGCGGCGACGGGCTGTACGGGTTTCTGATGCACTTCGTCGCGACCGGACTGGTCGCCGTCGTCATCGGCAGCATCTACCGCCGGAACAAGACCAAAAAAACCGCGTTGATTTCGCTGGTAATCGGTATCGTCGTCTGCATCGTTGTCATGTGCTTCATGAACTACTTCGTCACGTCCGCTTACATGGGCGTGGACCGGAGCGTCGTCAAAGCCATGCTGCTGCCGACCATCATCCCGTTTAACCTGATCAAGGTGGGACTCAACTCATTGCTGACGTTTATCTTATACAAAAGGATTTCAGGCTTCCTGCACAAATGAACCGGGATATCAGACAATCGTTCAATGAAGTAACCGTATGCAACAGTGAGCCGGAGACCGAGGCGTTCGGGCTCCGGCTTTCGGGTGTATTGGAAGCGGGGGACGTCGTCGCGCTGACGGGCGACCTCGGCGCGGGCAAGACGACGCTGACCAAGGCGATCGCGCGCGGCCTCGGCGTCCGGGAGACCGTGACGAGCCCGACGTTCATGATCCTCAAGGAATACCGGAGCGGCCAGCTGCCCCTGTATCACTTTGACGTGTACCGCCTGCAGTCCGCAGAGGACCTCTATGACATCGGCGGCGACGAATACTTTGACGGCGACGGGGTTTGTATAGTAGAATGGGCTGACATCGTCCGGGAGGCGATCCCGGAGGACGCGCTCTGGATCCGCGTCGGGTACGGTGACGAAGAGGAAACGCGGATCTATACGATCTGCAATCAGTAGGAGGCAGGACGCAGAACATGCTGGTACTCGCAATTGAGACGACCGGAAAAAACGGATCTGCGGCGCTGATCGACGAGTCGAATGACCCGGTCATGGCGCTTTCCACCGGTGAGATGAGCCATCTCACCGATATTATTGAATTGATCGACCTTTGTTTTCAAAAGGCCGGCCGGAGCAAGGCGGACTTGACGCACGTGGCGGCATCTGTCGGCCCGGGGTCCTTTACAGGACTCCGGATCGGCGTATCGGTCGCCCGCGCGCTCGGGCAGTCGCTGAACTTGCCGTGCATCGCGGTTCCGACGCTCGAGGCGATGATGCTCGGGGCGCTGGACTTCCTCGTCACGGAAGGCGAGCTGCGGCCGGTGACGCACATCTGCACGATCATCAACGCGCGGCGCCACCAGACGTACGGCGCGATCTGGAGCGTCCTGACGGACTACGAGCACCTGGATGGGAACGGTGAGCCGGGTTTCTTGATCCGCGAGACGGTCCCGCAGGGCCAGCATATGATCGAGGAAATCATGGAGGCGATTGCGGGGCTCCAGGGGACGGTCGTCATGACCGGCGACGGGGTGGACGCTTACCGAAGCTTGATTGCGGATGCGGTCGGCAGGATGCAGGCCGAAGCCTCGGTCCTGCCGCAGTCGTGCGGCGGGTTCAAGCCGATGGGGTGTAGCGACAGATACCCGGAAGTCGTTGAAATGCCTGCCGAAGCGCGCTATCAGCGCGCGGACGCAGTCGCACGGATCGCCATCGGCAAGGCGGCAGCCGGAGATACGGTAGTTTACGATAAACTTTTACCTGACTATATGCGAAAGACAGAAGCGGAGATGAAGCTGGAAGCGGGAACGCTCAGCAATAAAATCCGCGAGGCCCGATAGGCGGGAGGAACAGGGATGTTATTTATCAGACAGGCAGAACGCGGCGACATCGAAAACATCGCCGAACTCGAAAAAGAATGCTTTCCGATTCCTTGGAGCGAGGACTCCATCCGGAATGACGTGTTGTACAGCTCCATCGCGTACGTTGTCGTCGCGGAATTTGACGATGCGTTTGCGGGATATGCTGACGTCTGGTTTGTCGCCGGCGAAGGGCAGATTAACAACGTCGCCGTCGTCCCGCACTACCGCCGCAAAGGCGTCGGAACCGCGCTTCTGGAGGCTCTGATCGATTACGTACGGGACCTCGGCGGTACGGAGATGAGCCTCGAGGTGCGGCCGAGCAACATCGCCGCCATGCGGCTGTACCGGCGCCTCGGCTTTGAGGAAGTCGGCGAGCGGGGCGGGTATTACCTCGACGACGGTGAGGCGGCCGCCATCATGAAACTGTTTTTTGAAGAAAACCAGGACGACGCCGACGAGTATGAGGCGGACGAGTCCAGTAACTATTAATTGACAACGACTGAGGCAGGACATTGTTAAACGGCAGAACTCTGACAATGGGAATCGAGACGAGCTGTGACGAGACGGCGGTCGGCATCGTCGCGGACGGGCGGACGGTGCTCGCGAACGTGATCTCTTCACAGATCGACATTCATACCGCGTACGGCGGCGTGGTGCCGGAAATCGCATCGCGCCGGCACCTCGAGAGCATCAACGACGTCATCGACCGGGCGCTCCGCGAGGCGGACTGCACGCTGGACGACATTGACGTAATTGGCGTAACTTACGGGCCGGGGCTCGTCGGCGCACTTCTGATCGGCGTCGCGACGGCCAAGGCGATTTCGTATGCGCGGGACATTCCGCTCGTCGCCGTCAACCACATGCACGGGCACATCGCCGCAAATTACCTCGCGTATCCCGAACTCGAGCCGCCGTTCCTCGGCCTCGTCGTCTCGGGCGGGCATACCAATATCGTCCGCGTGACGGATTACAATGCCTGCGAGATCATCGGCCGGACGCGGGACGACGCGGCGGGCGAAGCCTTTGATAAGGTCGCGCGCGTCATCGGGCTCGGCTACCCGGGCGGACCAAAAGTCGACCGCGCGGCGCGGCAGGGAAACCGCGACGCCATTGCATTCAAACGGGTCTATCTGGAGAGCGGCAGCTACGACTTCAGCTTCAGCGGCCTCAAGACACAGGTCCTGAACTACCTCAATACCGAGCGCCAGGCGGGTCGGGAAATCCCGGTCAACGACGTTGCGGCGTCGTTCCAGGAGGCTGTCATGGAAGTCATCGCGACCAAGGCGGTGACCGCGGCAAAGGAATTCGGGGATGACCTGATTGCAGTCTCCGGCGGCGTTGCGGCGAATTCCCGCCTGCGGGAGCTCCTGACGCAGATGGGCGGGGAGGCAGGCATCCGCGTGATCTGGCCGGAGCCGGTGCTCTGCACGGACAACGGCGTCATGATCGCCTGCGCGGCATATTATAACTGGCTGAAGGGGGAGTGCGCAGACCGGTCGCTCGACGCGGTCCCGGGCCTCGACTTTTAGCAATATTCTGACATAAATAAACGATTTACCAGAGAATTCTCACGACCATGATCATCTTATCCGTGAACGACATCAATCTGACTTACGGGACGGACGTCATCCTTGACGGCGTCTCGTTTGGCGTGAACGGAGGAGACCGGATCGGCGTCGTCGGACCGAACGGCGCAGGCAAGACGACGCTCCTGTCGATCATGGCGGGCGTCCTCGAACCGACGCGCGGGAGCGTATACCGCCGGTCGGATTATACCATCGGATACCTCCGGCAAAAGAACCATTTCTTCGGCGGCGGGACGGTCATCGAGGAAGCGGAGCGGAGCATCGAACAGTTCCGGCACATGGAGGAGGAAATCGCGCGCCTCGAGCACGCGATTACCGACAGCGACCGGGCGGACTTCGCGGCGGACGTCATCCGGTACAACGATTTGCTCGAAGAATACAAGGATAAAGGCGGTTATACGTATAAGAGCGAGCTCCGGTCGGTGCTCCAGTCGATGGGGTTCGGTGAGGAGACCTACAGCAAGCGGATTCACATGCTGTCCGGCGGGGAGCGGACGCGGCTCGCGCTCGCGTGCCTGCTGCTGCGCAAACCGGACGTCCTGCTGCTCGACGAGCCGACCAACCACCTGGACCTCCGGATGCTCGGCTGGCTCGACCAATACCTCAAGTCTTACAAGGGCACGATCATCGTGGTTTCCCACGACCGGTACTTCCTCGACCGCGTCGTGACCGGGATCCTCGACGTCCGTGACACGCATGCGGTGTCTTACCGCGGGAACTATACCGAGTACCTCGACAAGCGCGCGGAGCGTCTCATGGTGATGGAGCGCGAATACGAGAAACAGCAGAAAGAAATCGCCAAGCAGGAGGAGATCATCCGCCGCTTCAAGGGCCACAACACGGAGAAACTCGTCAAACGGGCGCAGTCCCGCGAGAAGAAACTCGCCGCGATGGAGGTTCTTGAGAAGCCAAAGATAACGAATACCAAGATCCGCGTTTCGTTTGACGCGAATTACAAGAGCGGAAACGACGTCTGCCAGGCGGAGGACATTTCCAAGTCCTTCGGGGCCCAGCACCTGTTCTCAGGCGTTTCCTACGATATCAAGAAGGGGGAACGGATCTGCATCATCGGAGACAACGGCGTCGGCAAAACAACGCTGCTCCGCATCATGATCGGGCAGGAACTGCCGGATTCGGGATACCTCCGGACCGGCCACAACGTTAATTTCGGGTACTACGATCAGGGGCAGCTGCTTCTGAACGAGGACGAGACCGTGCTCGGCGAGATGAAGAACGCGTATCCGCTCTACACGGATACGGACATGCGGTCGATTCTCGGGCGGTTCCTGTTCCGCGGAGACGACGTTTTCAAGGAAGTCCGCGTGCTCTCCGGCGGGGAGAAGGCCAAGCTTTCCCTCCTCAAACTCATGCTCTCCGGGGCGAATACGCTCGTCCTCGACGAACCGACCAACCACCTCGACATCGAGTCCCGGGAGACGGTCGAAGAGGCGCTGAACGAATACGAAGGGACGATCATCATGGTCTCGCACGACCGGTATCTCCTCGAGCGCTTTCCGGACCGCATCCTGGAACTGACCGGGAGCGGGATCCGCGAGTTCAAGGGCAAGTTCGATTATTACCTCGAGAAGACGGCGGAGCGGACCGCGGCAGCGTCGGAGACCGTGCCAGCCCGTGATGCAGCTGTAGTTCCGGCCGCGACTTCGGAGGAAGAGCGCCGGAGCCGCAAGGCGGACGAAGCCGCGGAGCGGCGGCGCACGCGGGAGCTGGCCGAACTGGAGGCCAGGATTGACGCGCTGGAGGCGGGGATCGAGCAGACCGAGGCGGACCTCTGTGACACCGCGCGGCTCGACGACTACAAGTTTCTCAACCGCAAGAGCGAGGAACTCCGGCAGCTCAAGGACGAGCTCGACGAGGTGTACTTCCGCTGGATTGAGCTGCAGGAATAACGCCTGCGACGGCGCCAAAAAATTTCTTGCAACAACGAAACGCGTACTCTATAATAACTTTTGTAAAAAATCTTATGGAGGGCTGAAACCATGACGTTTGAGACAATCAGAGACCTTATCGTAGAGCAGCTTGGAATCGATCCGGACATGATCGAGATGGACACCAATATGATGAAGGACCTCGAGGCGGACTCGCTGGACGCGGTCGAGATCATCCTGGGCATCGAGGAGTCTTTTGGAATTGAGATTCCGGACGAGGAAGCCGAAAAATTTGAGACGGTTCGTGACCTGGTCACTTATGTAGACGAGCACGTGGAATAATTTCACGCGGACCATTTACGGTGACAGTGTAAGGATAGAACCGGAATGAACAATAACACCAAGATTTCAAATGCGATCATCCGGCGGCTGCCGCGATATCGCAGATACCTCAACATACTCCGCAAACGGGGCGTCAAAAAGGTATCTTCCAACGAGCTGAGCGAACTGATCGGGTATACCGCTTCGCAGATCCGGCAGGACCTGAATACGTTCGGCGGGTTCGGCCAGCAGGGATACGGGTACAGTGTTGATCACTTATACAAAGAGTTGAACAAGATCCTCGGCCTGGACAGGGAGTACAAGACGGTCCTCGTCGGCGCCGGCAACATGGGCAGCGCGATCACAAAGTATACGTATTACTACAAGATCGGCTTTAACATCGTCGCGCTGTTTGATAACAACCCTGCGCTCGTCGGGCAGAAAGTGAACGACGTAGAGATCCTTCCATTCGAGGACCTCGAGGACTTTGTGCGGGACAACGGGATCGATATCGGCATCATCACGGTCAATCAGGAGAGCGCCCAGGACGTTGCGGACACGCTGATCCGCGGCGGAGTCAAAGGGATCTGGAACTTCGCTCCGATCGACCTCGAGATTCCGGACCACATCGCAATCGAGAACGTCCATCTCAGTGAGAGCTTGCACACGTTGTCATTCCTGATCCGCAGCAAGGAACTGGAACGCGAAGAAGAAAACAATTGACAGCAAAGGCCCGCAGCGATGCTGCGGGCCATTTACTAAAAGTATTCATGCATAAATACGTGTAAGTATAGTAAAAGTTACTACGCCTCCTGCGGTACTCCCATTGGGCAAGCAGCAGCGCAAGCGCCACAATCAATGCATGTGTCTGGATCGATCACGAATGGGGTTCCCTCGCTGATCGCCTCTACCGGGCAACCGTCCTTGCAAACTCCGCAACCGATGCAGTCTTCGCCAATTACATATGCCATAGTGTTTCCTCCTTGTAGTAATAGGGTGCTTTGTACTCAATGAGTATAGCACCGCAAAGGAGGTTTTGTAAACTTAACTATAGTTAGAACAAACTAATCTCGAATTGCTGAAACCAGAAACATGCAGGTCATTTCATTCACGGGCAAAAGCGGCACGGGCAAGAGCTACCAGGCGACGCGCCTCTGCCGGATCAAGAATATCGAGGCAATCATCGACGACGGCCTTCTGATCTACAAGAACAGGATCGTCGCCGGCCAATCGGCAAAAAAGAGCCCGACCAAGGCGGGCGCGATGCGCGCCGCCCTTTTTGAATACGATGACCAGCGCGAAGCCGTCCAGGCCAAGCTGCGGGAGCTCGCGCCGGAGAAGCTCCTGGTCATCGGGACGTCCGACCGCATGGTAGATTGGATTACCGACCGCCTGGAGATTCCCAGTGCGTCGGAGCGGGTCTACATCGAAGAACTGACGACGGAGGACGAGCGTGAGATTGCGGGGGAGAGCCGTCACGTCCGGGGCGAGCACGTCATCCCGGCGCCGATCGGACAGCTCAAGCGGGAGTTCGCGGGGTATTTCATCAATCCGGTCCGCATGATCCGCGGTATGACGATGAACGACGGCCCGCTGGTGCACGGGCACGCGACGGACCGCACCGTCGTCCGGCCGCAGTTCAGCTATTTCGGGACGTTTCAGATCAGTGAGAACTGCATCGGCGACATCATCAAAATCGCGGCAGAATCCTACACAGACCGGATCAAGGTTCTCGGGCATTACCACAATGGGAATACCCATGCATTGACCGTCGTCATCGAGGTCCGGATCCACGAGACCGCGGACATCATCGACCTCTGCAAGGCTTTGCAGAAGGAAGTCTCCACCCAGATCGAGCACATGACGTCGTTCCAGATGAACCGCGTCAATATCGAGATCAAGGAGATCGAACTCGCCGAGGACAACTTCTCCAGGGCGAGCAAGCAGAAATACAAAGTCCGCAAGGAGAAGTGAAGATATCTTCACAAAAGCGTTGTTGACAAATGCGGGATGGGTGAGTAGAATAGGAATTGTGATTTGGCACTCTTTATACATGAGTGCTAACAATACATCAATAATCTCGGACCGGTTTTTCGGTCCGGACAAAATAAGGAGGAAAATATGAGCATTGGTATCAAACCGCTGGGCGCGAGAGTCCTGATCAAGAAGGACGACAAGATGGAGACCACACAGGGAGGCCTGATCCTCTCGGGCAGCGCCAAGGAACAGCCGCAGCAGGCAGTCGTCGTCGCCGTCGGCCCTGGAACCGAGGAGGAGAAAATGGTCCTCAACGTCGGTGACAAGGTCATCTTCCCAAAGTATGGCGGCTCCGAACTCAAGTATAAGGGCGAAGAATATACGATCGTAAATCAGAAAGACATTCTCGCGGTCGTGGAATAACCGAGAGGTCAGAATAGCAGGAGGAATCAAAAATGGCAAAAGAATTACATTACGGAGAAGATTCGAGGAGAAAACTCCTCGCGGGTGTCGATAAACTGGCGGACACTGTCAAGATCACGCTGGGTCCAAAGGGCCGGAACGTCCTGATCGAGCGGACTTACGGGTCGCCGCTGATCACCAACGACGGCGTCACCATCGCCAAGGAGATCGAGCTCGAGGATAAGGTCGAGAACATGGGCGCGCAGCTCGTCAAGGAAGTCGCCACCAAGACCAACGACGTCGCCGGCGACGGCACGACCACCGCGACGCTGCTCGCGCAGGCCATCGTCCGAGAGGGCTTCAAGAACGTCACTGCAGGCGCCAACCCAATGATCCTCAAGAGAGGCATCAACGGCGCGGTCGAGGTTGCGGTCCAGCACCTCAAGGAGACGGCCCAGCACGTCAATGACAAGAAGAGCATCGCGCAGGTTGCGAGCATTTCGGCGAGCGACACCGAGATCGGCGAGCTGATCAGCGAGGCCATGGAGAGAGTCGGGAACGACGGTGTCATCACCGTCGAGGAGTCCAAGACTCTGGGAACCACGCTGGACGTCGTCGAGGGACTTCAGTTCGACAGAGGCTACCTCTCGCCGTACATGGCTGCCAATACCGAGAAGATGGAGGCCGTACTCGACAACGCGTACATCCTCCTCACAGATAAGAAGATTTCCGTCATCCAGGAGCTCATCCCGCTGCTCGAGGACATCATGAAGTCAGGCCGCAAACTCCTCATCATTGCGGAGGACGTCGAGGGCGAGGCGCTCGCGACGCTGGTCGTCAACAAGCTGAGAGGCACACTGGACGTCGTCGCGGTCAAGGCCCCTGGCTTCGGTGACCGCCGCAAGCAGATGATGCAGGACATCGCGATCCTGACCGGCGGTACCGTCATCAGCGAAGAGCTCGGCTATGAGCTCCGCGAGACGACGATCGACATGCTCGGCCGCGCGGAGACCGTCAAGGTCAACAAGGACAACACGGTCATTGTCAACGGCGCCGGCGACAAGCAGGAGATCGAGGAGCGCAAGGAACAGATCAAGGCTGAGATCGAGAACACGACGAGCGAGTTCGACAAGGAGAAACTCCAGGAGAGACTGGCCAAGCTGTCCGGCGGCGTCGCCGTGATCAAGGCGGGCGCTGCGACCGAGACCGAGCTCAAGGAGAAGAAACTGCGGCTTGAGGACGCGCTGAACGCGACCAGAGCGGCGGTCGAGGAAGGTATCGTCGCGGGCGGCGGCGTCTCCCTGATCGGTGCGATCAAGCCGGTTGCGGAGTACGCGGCGACCCTCGAGGGCGATATGCGTACCGGTGCGAAGATCGTCGAGAGAGCGCTCGAGGAGCCTGTCAGACAGATTGCGGAGAACGCCGGCTTTGAGGGCAGCGTCGTCGTCGCGGCGGTCAAGAGCGCGACGCCAGGTGTCGGCTTCAACGCGGCAACCGAGGAATACGTCGACATGATCAGCGCCGGTATCGTGGACCCGGTCAAGGTCACGAGGTCCGCGCTGCAGAACGCAGCCAGCGTTGCAGGAATGCTCCTCACCACGGAGGCGGGCGTCACCGAGATCAAGGAAGACACCCCGGCCGCAATGCCTGCGGGCGGCGGCATGCCAATGATGTAAGATGAAATCGGGGATGAAATCGGGGACGGTTCCGGTTTTCATCAGATTGTAAAAAAATGAACTTCCCCGGCGGCACAGTCCGCCGGGACTTTTTTGTGCAAAAGTTTATTAAAAAACCCCCTGAGGGGCTTATATTCAAGGTTCCGTATTGTTATTATTGATTCAACTTGAAACACTTTTTCGTTTCACCCTCTTAATGAAAAAGTTTCAGATCTTTCACTTTTGGAAGCAGGTGGTCGGGCAATCGAAGCGCCTGCTTTCAAATTATTAAGAGCAAAAGACCCCCCCGGGGGGGCTTATAACAAAATGCAATAACTGTTACACTGCAGTTGTTATGAACAGCTTATTTGATAAAAATGTAAATTATTGGACCGGCCGTGCGGAAGGCTATTCGGAGGTCAACCAGGACGAACTGAACGGCGTGCAGCACGACAACTGGAGCGGGCTCCTCGATGAGGCCATCCTGGAACATTTCGACGGCAGAGCAAGGAACGCGATCCGCGTGCTCGACGTCGGAACCGGTCCGGGTTTTTTTGCAATTATATTGACGAAACTAGGCTACGTGGTCACAGCGGTCGACTGTACCGATGCGATGCTGGAGCAGGCCCGGAGCAACGCGGGACCGCTCGCGGAGCGGATTCGCTTCCGGAATATGAACGCCGAGGCGCTGGCCTTGGAAGACGGGCAGTTCGACGTCGTCGTGTCGCGGAATCTGACCTGGAACCTTGCGCACCCGGACGCAGCGTACCGGGAGTGGCGGCGGGTCCTGCGGGACGGCGGGCTGCTGCTGAACTTCGACGCGAACTGGTATAACTACCTCTATGACGAAGAGGCCAGGGCGGCGTACGAGAACGACCGCGCGAACGTTCAGGCGCAGGGGCTCGATGACCACTATATCTGCACGGACATCGACGCGATGGAGGAGATCGCGCGGGAAATGCCGCTGAGTCCGGTCACGCGGCCGGCGTGGGACCGTGTGGTATTGTCGGACCTCGGGATGAAAGAGATCGAGATCCGCGAAGACATCGGAAAGGACGTCTGGTCCGAAACGGAGCGTGTCAATTACGCGGCGACGCCGATGTTCATGATCGCCGCGGTGAAATAGTATTCTGGAGTTAGAACATGGGAGTATTGCAGCAGATTCCGTACGAGACGGAGTCGGAACAGATCAAAGACCGGGTCAGGGGCTACTGGTCAAAAAGGTCGGAGAGTTTTTCGGAGCACAAGCACGACGAACTGCATAGTTATAAGGCGGCGCTCTGGACGGAGGAGCTGACGCGGCATCTGCCGCCGGCAGACGGCCGGACCGTGCGGATCCTCGACGTCGGCTGCGGGGCGGGCTTTTTTGAGATGCTGCTCGCGCCGCTCGGATACAACATGACAGGAATCGACCTCACGCCGGACATGATCCTGGAAGCACGGCAGCTCGCGTTCTATCACCACGGGACGCAGGCGGAGTTTCTGATCATGGACGCGGAGCACCCGGACTTCCCGAATGGGTTTTTCGACGCGGTCATCTCCCGGAACCTCACCTGGACCCTGCCGCACCCGGCGGACGCGTACGCGGAATGGTACCGCGTGCTCAAGCCGGGCGGCGTACTGTTGAATTACGATGCAGAGTACGCCAAGGGCTTCCACCAATACGATCAGGCCGAGAACTGCGCGCATAGAAAGATCGACGAGAAACTGATCGAAGAGTGCCACGACATCTACCACATGCTGTCGGTCAGCGCGTTTGACCGGCCGGCGTGGGATGTGACAGCACTGAAAGAAATTGGTTTTTCTTCTGTGGAGGCAGACCTGACAGCAGGCGACCGGCTCTACCATGAGAAAGACCAGTTCTATATGCCGGACCGCATGTTCGGCATCAAAGCAATCAAATAATCATTTGGAGGAGGACATCATGAAGAAGAGATTATTTGCACTGTTCCTTGTGATCTGCATGCTGGCCGGCATGACGGCCTGCGGCAGCAAGGACGACGGCGGTGAAGCGCCGGCGGGGGACAACATCCTGAGAACGGCCGCGTCGTTCGCGTATCCGAGCCTGGACGTCCACAAGGAGTATTACGGCTGGTATACGTCGATTTACGGCCTGTCGGAATCCCTGTTTCGGTTCGATGAGAACGCGAAGTCCGTCCCGTGCCTCGCGGAGGACGCGGTCACGGACGAAGTCGGCACGACCTGGACGATTACGCTGAAGGACGGCGTCACGTTTTCGAATGGCGACCCGCTGACAGCGGACATGGTCATCCGGAACCTCCAACGGATCGCCGAGGTAAACAGCCGCTTCGCGTATTTCGGCGACTACACCTATGAGGCGCCGGACGAAAAGACCATCATTATCCACACCGGAGACAAGGTCTATCCGATGCTGCGAAACGACCTCACGAGCCCGGAATTCGGCATGATGGACCTCGACGCAACGACTGACTTCGACAAGAATCCGATCTGCACAGGCCCGTTCGTCATCAAGGAGTTCAATCCGGAAGGCGACGTTGAGGTCGCGCGGAACGACAATTACTGGGGTGGCGCGGTCAAGCTCGACGGAGCGATCTTCTACTACATGCAGGAAGACGATCCGAAGCTCCTCGCGATGCAGAGCGGTGAGATCGACTGCTACAACAGCGTTTCGTCCGCGGCGCTCGAGATTTATCAGAAAGAGCCTGACAAGTACAACGTCGAAGTCGTCGCCGGTACACGGCTGCAGTTCTACATTCTGAACGAGAACCGCCTGGACCCGTCGGTCCGTGAGGCGATCAACCTGATTGTTGACAAGGACGCCATCGCGGAGTACCTCAAGGGTACGGTATCCCCGGCGACGAGCCCGTTCCCGGCATCGGCTGCATACAGCCAGGTTACGATTCCGGGCGTCGACGTCGCGAAGGCGAAGGAGCTTCTCGAGGCGGACGGCTACGCGCTGAACGCGGACGGTATTTACGAAAAGGACGGCAAGCCGCTCAAACTGAATATCTGCTACTACGCTGCGCGGTCTCTGGACACAGATGCGATCCTCATCCAGGAGCAGCTCAAAGCCGCCGGCATCGATTCGTATCTGACGGTCGAGGAGGACCCGGATTCGACGTATATCGCGACCGCTGACTTTGACATCGCGCTTTACTGCATGATTTCCGACAAGTGCGGCGACCCGCAGTACTTCATCGACTCGACGCTGGCGGACGGAGCGTATTATAATGTCGCCGGCTTCAAGAGCGATGAGTGCCAGGCGCTGATCGAGCAGCTCCGCGTGGAGACCGACCCGGCCAAGAGAGCTGAGCTCGCGAACCAGATTCTCCAGATCGCGATCGACGACAACGCGTTCGGATACGTCGGCCTGTTCAACCACACGACGGTCCTGCGGCCGGGCGTCAGCGGCTTCGCGGAAAAGATCCCGTTTGACTTCTACGGCATTGACGCGAACACGACAAAAGGCAATTAATTCAACCGATTGAATGGGTAAACAGACTGCAAAACAAATCGCAAAAAGAATCGTCAGCCTGATCATCATTCTGTTAATTTTAAGTTTCCTTACATTTCTGTTGATGTATCTGGCACCGGGAGACCCTGCGGAGAAACGCCTTTCTTCGCAGGGCGTTGCCGTGACCAAAGAAGTGCTCGAGGCGGAGCAGGAACGGATGGGCCTGCTCCGCCCGTTCATGGTGCGCTACGGGGAGTGGCTTGGCGGCGTCCTGCACGGGGACTTCGGTCTTTCGTTCAAGGACGACATGCCGGTCGGCCCGAAGCTCGTCGCCGGCCTCAAAAAGACGACGGGCCTCGCCTCCGCGAGCCTGCTGCTCGCACTGCTGGTATCCATCCCGCTAGGTATCCTTTCCGCGGTCAAGAGAAACAGTATCTTTGACCACATCGTCCGATTGCTCTCATTTATCGGGAACTCGTTGCCGAACTTCCTGATTTCGGTACTCCTGATGTATCTCTTGTGCATCCGCCTGGACCTCTTTCCTGTTGTAGCCACAGGGAGCCTGCAGGGACTGTTCCTGCCGGCCATTTCGCTTGCCATTCCGATGGCGGGGCGCTTCACCCGGCAGATCCGGACCGAGACGATCGAGCAGCTTAACAAGGAATATGTTACGGGACTGCGCACGCGCGGTGTCCGCGAAAAGACCATTCTCATCAACAACGTGTTCCACAACGCGATCGGCCATATTTTTACCGTCGTCGCGCTGCAGATCGGTGTCCTGATGGGCGGCAGCGTGGTCATCGAGACCATCTTCCGCTGGCCGGGCATCGGCAAACTGGTGATGGACTCCATCAACGCCAGAGACTATCCTACGATTATGGGCTTCGTCCTGATCATGGGGACGATTTACGTTGTCATCAACCTGATCACGGACATCGTGTATCATGTACTGGATCCGAGGGTGTAGGCCATGAAGAAGAGAAAAAAACAACTTCGGAACCGAATGATCATCGCAGCGGCCTTCGCCTTGCTGCTCGTCCTGATTGCAATCCTCGCGCCGGTGATTGCGCCGAACGATCCGTACAAGACGAGCGCCGCGCTCATCCGCAAGGCGCCGTCGGCGGCGTACCTGTTTGGCACGGACAACCTCGGACGGTGCGTACTGTCTCGCGTATTGATCGGGGCGCGGACGACGATCGCGTCGACGTTCTTCCTCGTGGCGATCTCGTTTGCCGTCGGAATTCTGATCGGCATGATGTGCGGATATTTCGGCGGAATCATCGATGGCCTTCTGATGCGGCTTGCAGATCTGATGCTGGCTTTCCCGCAGATGGTCGTCGCGATTGCGGTCGCCGGCATCCTCGGCGGCGGACTGGGCGGCGCCATGCTGGCGCTCGGAATCACCATGTGGACCTCGTTTGCGCGCCTCGCGCGAAGTCATACCCTTGCGATCAAAAACGAACCGTACATCATGGCGGCAAAGCTGCAGGGCAAGAACAGCTTCCAGATTTTGTTTACACATATCTTCCCGAACATCCTCGAGCCGGTCCTGGTCAACGCGCTGACGCAGATCGGAACGACCATGATCGGCATCTCCGGCCTCTCGTTCCTCGGCCTCGGCGTCGTCGCGCCGCAGGCGGAGTGGGGGTCGATGATCAGCGAAGCGCGGGCTTACATTCAGATCGCGCCGTGGGCGGTGCTCTTCCCGGCAGCTGCGACCGTTCTCACGATTACGGTATTCAATTACCTGGGCGACGCGGTCATGGAATACCGGGATGCGGATTGAGGTGATCCTATGAGAGAAAAACTGTTACAGATCACTTCATTAAATGCGTCTTACGGAGACGCGGACGTACTGACCGGGATCGATCTCGGAATCGACGCCGGGGAAATCGTCTGCATCGTCGGAGAGAGCGGAAGCGGAAAGTCCACGTTGATCAAGGCGATTCATGGGATGAGCGGCCTTCGCATCACGAACGGAAGCATCCGGTTCGACGGTCGGGACATCACGAATCTCCCGGCCGCTGAACGGAGGAAGATCATGGGACCCGGCATCGGGCTCATCCCGCAGGACCCGGGCACTTCGTTCAACCCGATCCGGCGGTTTGACGTGCAGTTCAAAGAAGCGCTTCAGAGCCACGGGCTCCCATATGACGAGAACGCGATCGTTGGCATGCTTCGGACGATCGAACTCGAAGACGCGAAGGCGGTGCTGCGGAACCGGCCGTACGAGATGAGCGGCGGCATGAACCAGCGCATCGCAATCGCGGCGGCGATGATGTTCCGGCCGCGCCTCCTCATGTGCGACGAGGCGACCAGCGCGCTGGACGTCACGACGGCCGGTGCAGTCGTCGGGGAGCTGGTTCGGATCCGCAAAGAGCAGGGGACCGCGATCCTCATGGTCACGCACCACCTCGGCATCGCGCAAAGGATGGCGGACCACGTCGGCATCATGCGAAAAGGCGCCATGATTGAATACGGAACGGTGCGGGATATTTTTGAAAACCCGCAGAACGAATACACAAAGCGGCTCATCACCGATGTGCCGAAACTGAAGAAATAGGGATAAAACATGGAGCAGACCGCAGCGCCGCTGCTTTGCGGCAAGGGACTGAATAAGACGTATAAGAGCAACGGCCGCGTGGTTCGGCCGCTGCAGGACGTTGACTTTGCCCTGTATCCGGGCGAGGTCCTCGGCATAGTCGGCGAAAGCGGCTCCGGCAAGAGCACGCTGTTTAAGGTCGTCTGCGGCATGGAAAAACCGGACAGCGGCCACCTGTACTACCAGGGAAAGGAATACACCGGCGACGGCCCGGAAAAGACGGGGCGGTTCCTCCAGATGATCTTCCAGGATGCCTACGGCTCGTTTGACCCGCGGATGACCATGGAGCGGTCCCTCCGCGAAGGGTCTGACGCGAACCGTGACGAAATCGTCCGCATTATCGGTGAAGTCGGCCTCGACTCCGAACTGCTCGGCCGAAGGCCGCGGAATCTCTCCGGCGGCCAGTGCCAGCGCATGTCGATTGCGCGGGCGCTCCTTTCGCATGCCACGGTGCTTCTCTGCGACGAGATCACGAGCGCGCTGGACGTGACGACCCAGGCACAGGTCGTCAGACTTCTGAACGGTCTCCGCGAGATCGAGAACGTTTCAATCCTTTTCGTCTCCCACGACCTGGCGCTCGTCAGCATGATCTGCGACCGCGTCATGGTGCTCAAAGGGGGCGTCGTCATGGAAAGCGGCCCGACGGACGAGGTCATCCACAACCCGCAGAACGACTACACCCGCAAGCTGCTGAACAGCGTCATCGCCGTCGAAAAAATGTGAAATCGGGGACGGTTCCGCTTTTCATCTTTTCACACCACAGGAGCAGCGCAGGCTGCTTTTTTGTTTCTCATTTTGTGCATAATTCCCCTTGATTTAGTAGGAATAACGTGATAATATCCTACAGAAAGGATAGGAATTAATTATGATGGTTTCAAGCAAGGGGCGCTACGCGCTCCAGGTGATGATGGACATCGCCAAAAATGAAGGGGACGGATACGTCTCGGTCGCGGACATCTCCGAACGTCAGCACCTTCCGCTCAAGTATCTGGAGGTCATCGTCGGCATTCTCAACAAGGGCGGCATGCTGAGCAGCCTCCGCGGCAAGAACGGCGGGTACCGGCTGAACAAGGCGCCGGACGAGTACTCGATCAGCGAGATTCTCAACCTCACCGAGGGGAGCCTCGCGCCGGTCGAGTGCGTCAAGGGCCACACCGCAGGGTGCGAGAACGCGGCGACCTGTATGACATTGCCGCTCTGGATCGGCCTGGACCGCGTCATCGAAGATTATCTCAGCAACATCTCTCTACAGGATGTAGTAGATGGAAATATAAAGGATTTTTAGGAGGGAACTATGAGAGTATACGCTGACAATGCGGCGACGACGTACATGACCAAAAGCGTAATGGACGCTTTTGTCGACGCTCTGCAGAACTTCAACGGCAACCCGAACAGCCTGCACACCGACGGACAGGTCACGCAGGAGAAACTGGACGAGTGCCGCGCCAGAGTCGCAAAGGCCATCAACGCGCAGTATCCGGACGAGATCATCTTCACGTCCGGCGGATCGGAGGCGGACAACCAGGCGCTTTTGTCCGCGGCCAGAGGGCTCAAGAAGAAAGGCAAGAAGCACCTCATCTCGCTGAATATCGAGCACCACGCGATTCTGCACACGCTCAAGAAACTCGAGAAGGAAGGCTTCGAGGTCACGCTGCTCGCGCCGGAGGCCAACGGCATCGTTTCCGTCGATAAGGTCAGAGATGCGATGAGAGACGACACGGCTCTCGTTTCGATCATGTTCGCGAACAACGAGATGGGCGCGATCCAGCCGATTCCGGAGATCGGCGCACTGTGCCGCGAGCGAGGAATCCTGTTCCACACGGACGCGGTTCAGGCCGTCGCGCACGTTCCAATCGACGTTCAGGCGATGAAGATCGACATGCTCTCGAGTTCCGCTCACAAATTCCACGGTCCGAAGGGCGTCGGCTTCCTCTATGCGCGCAGGGGTATCCGGCTTGTTAACGTCATCGAGGGCGGCGCACAGGAGAAGGGCAAGAGAGCCGGTACGGTCAACGTCCCTGGCATCGTCGGCATGACCGTGGCGCTCGAGGAGGGCGTCGCGAACCTCGACGAGAACATGAAGAAAACGATTGCTCTGAGAGACCGCCTGATCGCCGGCCTGAGCGACATCCCGCACGCCAAGTTGAACGGCGACCCGATCAAGAGGCTGCCGGGCAACGTCAACTATTCGTTCGAGGGCGTTGAGGGAGAGTCGCTGCTCCTGAAACTGGACCTCAACGGAATCTGCTGCTCGTCCGGCTCCGCCTGCACCAGCGAGTCGCTCGACCCGAGCCACGTGCTCATGGGCATGGGCGTTCCGGTCGAGGCCGCGCACGGGTCCCTGAGATTCAGCCTGAACGAGGAGAACACCGAGGAGCAGGTCGATTACATCATCGAAAAGGTTCACGAAATCGTCAATTATTACCGCAGCATTTCACCGTTCTGGGAAGAGCTTGAGAAGGGAGAGAGAGAACATGTTATATAGCGAAAAAGTAATGGACCATTTTGAGCATCCGCGGAATGTCGGAGTGATCGAGGATGCGGACGGCGTCGGCGAGGTCGGAAATCCGGTCTGCGGCGACATCATGAAGATGTACCTCAAGATTGAGAACGACATCATCACGGACGTCAAGTTCACGACCTTCGGCTGCGGCTCCGCAATCGCGACCAGCTCGATGGCGACCGAGCTCATCAAGGGCAAGACGATCCAGGAGGCGCTGGAGCTGTCGAACAAAGCCGTCGTCGAGGCGCTCGACGGCCTGCCAAAGCGCAAGATCCACTGTTCCGTGCTCGCGGAGGAGGCGATCAAGGCCGCTCTGGTCGACTATTACAAGAGACACAACCTCGAGCTTCCGGTCGAGATCCGCGACTTCAACCCGGACGCGGACGACATCGACGAGTCGCTTCCGATGGAGGACTAAGCGTCGGAAAAACCCCTTGGGAGGGATTGAATCGTTTTATTGACATTTGCATAACAAGTGGTATAATCCTTTATGGTAAATAGTATACGTTATGTATACGTTGATCAGTTTGTTAAAGGAGGGTACCAATGGCATCTGGTACAGTTAAGTGGTTCAATAACGATAAGGGCTACGGCTTTATCGCGAACTCCGAAGGCGGCGACGATATCTTTGTTCATTTTTCCGCGATCCAGATCGACGGATTCAAGACGCTCAAGGAAGGTCAGAAGGTCACATTCGACATCGAGGACGATCCAAAGAACGCTAACAAGAAGAGAGCTGCGAATGTACATGTGATCGAATGATCGGACCCCAGCGGTCGAATAGATTAGCCAGCATTGTACAATGACGACCGCCCGGCGCTTGCCGGACGGTCGTTTTACATGTGGCGGGCGATATGGTACAATAGGGGCGCACGGGCAGCTGCCCACGGAGGTTACTGATGACACAAAAGATTGTAATGAAGCTCGCGACGCGCGGACAGCGCTTCGGCGCGGCGATGATCGACAAGATTCCGCAGTGGATATTTACCGGGATCTTCATGTCAAGGGCAGCCGTCCGGATGGCGTACGCGTTCCTGAACGAAGTGAGTTATGCATACTACGGCGTCGCCTACGGAACACCGGCAAAACCGTCCCCGATGTGGACGGTGCTCGCGTTGATCTATCTGGCCGTGGAACTGTTCTTCTTCAGCAGGGGGCAGAGCATCGGCAAGGCCATCGTCGGGCTCCGCGTCGTCGAAGACCGTACCGGCAAGCCGCTCGGCTTCTGGTGGATGCTGTTCCGCGAGTTCTTCGTCAAGCCGGCCGGCGCCAGCATGTTCCTGCTCGGCTATATTTGGATCTTTGTTGACAATCAGAACCGGTGCTGGCAGGACAAAATCCTGGACACGTACGTCATCGACGCGCTCGCCGGGGTCATCTCGGAACGCGGTGTTACGGAAACGCAGCTCGAGGCCGTTGCTACGGACGAGCAGGCTGTAGAGGACGTGGCCGTAGCGCCGGAAACGGTTACTGAGCCAGTTACAGATGTGATTGAGGGATATGATCCATCACGATATGAAACCGTAGTTAAGCATGCCGGCGAGAACTAAGGCACTGTACAAACTACTTTAAGCATTTTGCGCGGAAATTCGTTGCAGGTGCTTAAATAATAGCGATTCGTGCTTCGCTTTTCCTGAAAAGATCTTTCGGCGGCCGTGTAAATTAACGAAAAGCCGCTAGTTCCGCCTGGATTGTTGACAAGAATATATTATCGGTTAACTAAATACTCGTTTTTTCAATAACAAAGACAAATGATTAAGCACGTTAACGTCCAAGACCGTTAAAGTGCTTAATTCTTTTTGTACAGTATAGTTTTCTATGGAAATTTATTAATGCGCGTGGAACGAACCCTGAGCGCGGAAAGCAAAGTTAGGTCGTTTACATCAGGATCGCGATATAGTTGATGGCTGTCATGCCGACGATGCCGAGAATCAGTGCCAGGATGACTTTCAGGTGGTGCCGGCGTTCGGACGCCAGCGTTGCAATAAACTCGCGGATGGATGCGTTGATCCAGAAGTACCGCTTGGTCGGGCTGCCGACGCCTTCGAGACGGTAGCCCTGCTCATAAGCAATAAGGCCTGCCCGGAACACGTGGTAATTGGTCGTCGAGAACGCGACGGCCGGCGTGCTTAAAGCGGTGTTGGTTTGCGACTGAATGAGTTCCATCGAGTTGCGGATGTTCTCGTAGGTGTTGCGCGACTGGTTTTCGATCAGAAGACGGGACTCCGGGACGTCGATGGACCGCAGGTAGTTCGCCATGGCGTCGGCTTCGGAGATTACCTCGTCGGTGCCTTTGCCGCCCAACGGTACGTAAGTGATGTCTTTACCGGTCACGGACTTCTGCATCTCCGCAAACTCGACCGCGCGGTCCACCCGGGACTTGAGGAGCGGCGTCAGCGTTCCGTCCGGACGGACCTGGCAGCCCAGGATGATGATATAGTCCTTATCAAAGGCCGGGATGCGCCTGGCAGCCCGCACGCCGAACACCGCAGCCGCGAGCAGGATGCACTCCAGATAGGCGAGAATCGCGTATACAGAGTGCTCAAACGCGGAGTAGATCTGCGTTCCGATTCCGGTTTCGTTGAAAATATCTACAATCTGCGTCCGCAATATATACCCGTAGATGATCCCCGGCATTACGGTCATCAGGCAGAGCAGCGCGCCGAGGAAAAAGCCCAGCATGTTCCGCCAGTTGACGCCCTCCTTGCGCATGAGGTTGATGTTGCTGATGCTGACCAGCGAAAACGTGAGGAGCGCGACCGGAAGGATGAGGTAGGTGAACAGCTCCGCCGCGGCGACGGTCTTTTGGATGGCGGTATCGATGCCGTTGAAGCCGAAAATGCTCCGTGCCAGATAGAAGAGCAGGAACGTCAGAAACACGAGAAAGCCGAAGTTCATGACGTTTCGGTAGCTGTAGAAGTTCTCCCTGACCTCGGCCCGGAATTTGCGGAGGCGGTTGAAATAGAACACTGCAATGATGATCAGCAGCGAGATCGGAACCATGACGCCGCCGGTGCAGTCGCCGAAATAGGAGTCCATGGTGATGATGCCAAAGCGGTGGACGTAGACGCGTTTCATCAGAATGTTCTGACCGTTCGGATTCTGGAAGACGAGGAACGTCCGGCCCCGCTTGATCGCGTCGAGATTGAATTCCAGCCGGTCGTTTTCGATGTGGACATCGGAGACCGCGACGACTTGCGGTTCCTCTACGATTGCCTGTATATCTTCGGCGTTCTCGATTGTGTTGAAATACGAGACCTCGGAGAGTTTATAGGATGCGGAGTAGTGCTTCCCGCCGATTGCGATGACCGCAAAGGAGAGAGCGAGAAGACATAGAATTAAAACTAGGTAGGTTCGTTTCTTCATGGGCTTTTGAGCGGTTCAATGGATGATGACTGCCGGACATATTATACCAAAACGGGCGGTGAAAAACATCCCCGAAGCCCGATGACCGCAAGCGCAGCCGCGCCGGTAAAGTTCAGAATAAGAACACAATGCGCGGGGCAAAGATGGTATAATGATAACAGGAGGAGTGGACATGAGCTTGGAAATCAAGGGCGGAACGATATATAGAGAAGGCGCGTTCGTTGCGAACGAAGGCCTCGTCATTGAGAACGGGGAGGGAGTTATCGACGTTGGTAACTCTTTTCTTTTGCCCGGGCTGTGTGACGTGCACGTGCACTTCCGGGAGCCGGGGCAGGAATATAAGGAGACCATCGAGACCGGGAGCCGCGCGGCCGCGCGCGGCGGGTTCACGACGGTCTGCACCATGCCGAACCTGAACCCGCCGCCGGGGGACCTCGATGCACTGCGGGTCTCGCTGGCGTGCATCGAGCGCGGCCGCGCTTCCGGCGCCGCGATTCAGATCGTCCCGTACGGGACCATCACGCGGGCCAGGGACGGCCGGGGAGAGCTTTCGGACATGGAAGCCCTGGCGCCTTACGTCTGCGGCTTTTCCGACGACGGAACGGGCGTGCAGGACCGCGCCAACATGCGCGCCGCCATGGAACTCGCAAAGAGCGTCGGCCGCCTGATCGTCGCGCACTGCGAGGACGACGAGCTGGTCCGGAGCGGCCGGATCCGAGAGAGCGAATGGCGGCAGATCGAGCGCGACGTCAAACTCGCCGACGAGACCGGTTGCGGGTACCATGTCTGTCACATCTCCTGCCGCGAGAGCGTCGAGGTCATCCGCGAGGCAAAGAAGAGCGGAGTGGACGTGACGTGCGAGACGGCGCCGCATTATCTGCTTCTCGATACAGATACGCTTGAACGCGACATCAACGCCGCACCGGCATTCGGAGGACGGTACAAGATGAACCCGCCGATCAAGGACCGGGCGGACCGCATCGCCTTGATTGAGGGGGCGCTCGACGGGACGGTGGACATGATCGCGACGGACCACGCGCCGCACAGCGACGCGGAGAAACGCACCGGCTTTGCAAAGAGCCTGAATGGAATCACGGGTCTCGAATGCGCGTTTCCGGCGCTTTACACCTGGCTCGTACAGGCGGGCGCCATGCCGCTGGAACGGCTGGTCGAGATGATGGCGGACGCGCCGCGGCGGCGCTTCGGCTTTGCCGACAACGGGTATTCGGTATGGGACTTTGAGACACCGTACCGGATCGACAGTGCAACCTTCTGCTCAAAAGGCAAGTGGACGCCGTTCGACGGCTGGCCGGTCTACGGACGCAACCGGATGACGATCTGCGACGGGCGGATCGTCTGGAAAGGATAGATTATGCAGGATATTGTAAGCAGAATCCTCGAGAATAAAAAAATCGCCGAGGGCGTATATAAGATGACCCTCGAGACCGAGTTTTGCCAGTTCGAGGCGCCGGGCCAGTTCGCCATGGTCGAAGTACCGGGGCGGTTTCTCCGGCGGCCGATTTCGGTCAGCGAATACGACAGCGGCCGCTATACGCTGGTGTATAAGGTCGTCGGCAAGGGAACGCTCGACATGAGCCGGATGGCCGCCAGCGAAGAAGTTGACGCGCTGACCGGGCTTGGAAACGGCTATGACGTCTCCGCCATTCCGGACGGTGCGGTGATCGTCGGCGGGGGCATCGGAATCCCTCCGATGCTCGGACTGGTCAAGCAGCTGGTCATGGCGGGAAAGTCATGCTGGGTCGTTCTCGGCTTCAACCGCGCGGAGGAAATGTTCATGGTCGATGACTTCCGCATGTTTACCAACGATCTGACGATCATGACTGCGGACGGAAGCCGCGGGCGGAAGGGCTTCGTCACGGACGCCTTCGACCACGTCCCTTACATCTGCGCCTGCGGGCCGCTGCCGATGCTCAAGGCCCTCCGCGATAAGTGCGACGGAGGACAGTTCAGCCTGGAGGCCAGGATGGGGTGCGGCTTCGGCGCCTGCATGGGATGCTCGATTGAGACAACAGAGGGACCGCGCCGCATCTGCAAAGAGGGGCCGGTATTTGACAAGGAGGTCGTACTATGGGAGAGAATTTAGTTCCGGATACGTCGGTCGAACTGGCAGGGCTGCTGCTCCGCAACCCGGTCATGCCGTCCAGCGGAACCTTCGGATACGGATTGGAATATAAGGATTTGTATGAGCTCGACACGCTCGGGGCGGTCGTAACCAAGAGCGTGACGCGCGAGCCGCGCTACGGGAACCCGCTCCCGCGCATCGCGGAGTGCGACAGCGGCATGATGAACTCCATCGGACTGCAGAATCCGGGCATCGACCACGCGCTGGAGATCGACTTTCCGGCGCTCCGGCAGGTCTACGACGGACCAATCATCGCCAACATCAGCGGCTTCAGCGTCGGGGAATTTGCGGAACTCGCCGCGCGGTTCGAAAAAGTGAACTATGTGAGCGCGCTCGAGGTCAATATCAGCTGCCCGAACGTTCACGAGGGCGGCGCGACGTTCGGTCAGGACCCGGTGCTCGCCAAGGAGATCACGCAGGCGGTCAAGGAGGTATCGACCAAGCCGGTTTTCATGAAGCTGACGCCGAACGTGACCGACATCACGGAGATTGCGCTCGCGTGCGAGGCGGGCGGCGCGGACGGAATCAGCATGATCAATAACTTCAAAGCGATGCGAATCGACGTCCGCACCCGCAAAACGATCACCGCGGAAAAATACGCGGGCCTCTCCGGCCCGGCCATCCGGCCGATCGCGCAGCGGATGGTCAACGAAGTCTATCACGCCGTCCGGATTCCAATCATTGGGATCGGCGGCATCCGCACCGCGGACGACGTGCTCGAGATGGTCATGGCAGGGGCGACGGCGATTCAGATGGGAAGCGCCAACCTCCGCGACCCGTGGGCCTGCAAAAAAGTCATCAAAGCGTTGCCGCACCGCATGCACGAGCTTGGAATCAGCGACCTGGACGAAATCCGGGGCGTTGTCTAAGATTTAGTTGATAAATTAAGGATTTTAAGAAATGAAACCACAGATCATCATCGCGCTGGACTTTAAATCCAAAGAGGAGGCGCTCGCGTTCGTCGGGCGGTTCACGGATCCGGCGTATTTCAAAATCGGGATGGAGCTTTTTTACGCCGCGGGACCGGACGTCGTCCGCGAGGTGAAGGCCAGGGGACACAAAGTATTCCTCGACCTCAAGCTGCACGACATCCCGAATACGGTCAAAAGCGCGATGCGCGTGCTCGGAACGCTGGGCGTCGACATGACCAACGTACATGCCGCAGGCGGCCGCCGGATGATGGCGGCGGCGCTCGAGGGATTGACCGAAGGCGCTGCAGTGCGCGCGGAGCAGACCGGTGAGCCTGCGACGCGGCCGCTGCTCATCGCGGTGACCCAGTTGACTTCTACAGATCAGGCTATGCTTGGTGAAGAGCTTTGCATCTCCGGTGACATGAAGGACGTCGTGGCGCACTACGCGCGGAATGCCGCCGCAGCCGGCCTGGACGGCGTTGTCTGTTCCGCCTGGGAGGCCGGGGACATCCACGGACAGGTGGATCCGGGCTTTCTCACGGTAACCCCGGGCATCCGCCTCGCGGGAGACGCGGCAGACGATCAGAGCCGGATCGCGACACCGGCGCGGGCAGTTGCGCTCGGCGCGGATTATCTCGTCATCGGGCGGAGCATTACACGCGCAGACGACCCTGTGGCGGCCTATCAGCGTTGCCTGCGGGAAATGGAGGAGTAAGATGACGACAGAACAAAAGATTGCAACCGGCCTGCTTCAGATCGGAGCAGTGTTTCTGCGGCCGGACGAACCGTTCCTCTGGGCGAGCGGGATCGAGAGCCCGATTTATTGCGACAACCGTCTGACGTTGACAGCGCCGGACGTGAGGAATCTGATAGAGAACGAGATGGCTCGTGTCATCGGAACGGAGTTCCCGGATTGTGACAAGCTGATGGGGACCAGCACGGCCGGCATCGCGCATGCAGCCATCACGGCTCATATCATGGGGCTTCCGATGGGATACGTCCGCGGCAGCTCCAAATCGCACGGCCGGAACAACCGGATCGAAGGCCGGCTGGACCCGGGCGACAAGGTCGTCGTCGTTGAGGACCTGATCTCCACCGGCGGTTCTTCCATCGAAGTGGTCGACGCGCTCCGGGACGCCGGTGCGGACGTCCTCGGTGTGATCAGTATCTTTACCTATGGAACGAAACGGGCGGACGACGCGTTTGCCGCCGCAGGCGTCCGCAAGGTGAGCCTGTGCAGCGCAGACACGTTGATCAACGTCGCCGTTGCGTCTGATTACATTTCAGAGGCGCAGGGCGTTGACGTATTGCGCTTTTTGAAAGAACTCTAGATTTGACTTTTTTCGAACAATAGTGTAAAATTAATTAGTTAACAGTAACTATTCAGGGTAAACGGGAGCCTCCTATGAGACGAGAGTTCAGAAGCAAGTTCATTGCCGTCATCACGTGCATGATGATGGTCTTTTGCATGCTTCCGCAGGCTTCCTTTGCGGAGGACAACGTACCAGACGGGGACGTGAAGGTCACCGAGGACGGGGTGCGGGTCGAGGTCACGGACTCCGTCACGGAGTTTTCCGACAGCATTCAGACGGATTCCGGCGAGGCGTTCATCGAGATCGAACCGGACGAGGTCGAGACTTATGAAGAAAGCGATCTCTACACTGTCAATGAGAGCCCTGACGGGACCGTCGAGGCGGTTTCCATCTATTCCTCAAAACGTCTTGTAATCTATACCACGGACGAAATCGCCGATACTTTTGGCGCGGAGCGCGCGGCGTTTTACAAGAACCGGTACGTGCTCGTTTACGACAGCGAAGAAGCGACCCGGGACGCCTACGAGCAGCTGCAGGCAGTCTACGGCGACAGCGTCATCATTGACGTCCCGATTAAGATTCCGGCAGCATCGGCTGCGGGCTGGGGCACGGACTACATGGAGTTGGACGACCACACGGCATATTGTATCGACCAGTCGTACAGTGGCACTGTAACGGTCGCGGTGCTCGATTCCGGAGTGAACGGGTCACATATCATCTTTGACGAGACCGCCTTCGTGAACGGCTATAATTTTGTCGAGGGCAGTGAGAACTGGACAGACGATAACGGCCACGGCACGGCGGTCGCAGGCATCATCGCGGAGTCCACACCGTCCAGCGTCAGAATCATGCCGGTCAAGGTTCTGGACAGCAGTGGAAACGGTCACATCACGGACATAGAGAACGGACTCGACTACGCCTGTGCGCACGGAGCGGACGTCGTCAACATGAGCTTTGAGATCGTCATCGCCAATTATGATGAAACCTACCTTGATTCGCTGTACGGATGGGCGGCTTCGATGGACGGAACCATGTCCGAATACGCCGGCCGCGGGGTGATTTTCATCGCTGCGTCGGGCAACGAGGGGCTCGACATTGATACGGGGTACTGCTATCCGGCGGTTTCTCAGTATACGATTTCCGCAGGTGCGATCAATAACTCCGGAACGCTCTGGGGCCGCTCCAATTACGGCAGTTCGCTCGATTACGTGGCCCCGGGGTACAACGTTTCCGTCGCTTCCGGGAGCGACAACGTCTCGTTTGTCACAAAGAGCGGGACATCGTTTGCCTGCCCATACATTTCTGCAGCGGCTGCCCTGGTCAAACTGGAGAACCCGTCTGCCGGTAAGTCAGCGGTCAAGTCTTATCTGGATTCCATCTCCGTAGACCTTGGGGCCGAGGGCAGAGATGTCTACTGCGGGAACGGCTGCCCTAAATTTGCAGCGTATTCGGGCGGCTCTCAGGGCGGGGACGAACCGGGAGGAGATGAACCGGGAGGAAATGAACCCGGCGGTACGGAGCCGGAGCCAGTCGTTGTCACGATTAATTTGGCCAAATCGGGCAAGCTGAGCGGGCTAAAGAATGCGACGTATACTGGTAAGGCGATCTACCCATCGCCGGTTGTTACCTGCGAAGGCAAGACGCTCAAACGTAATACAGATTATACGGTATCCTATAAGAATTATCGAAATGTCGGAACGGCGACCGTCACCGTTAAGGGAAAGGGGAATTACACCGGGACGCTGACCGGGACATTCAAGATTCTTCCAAAGGGGACGACCATCTCCAAGCTGACCCGTGCGAGCAAGGCAATCACGGTCAACTGGAAAAAACAATCCACCAAGATGTCCACGACCCTGATTACGGGGTATCAGATCCAGCTCGCGACGGACAGCAAGTTTACGAAGAATAAAAAAACCGTGACGGTTCAAGGTTACTCAAAGACGTCCACCAAAGTGACAAAGCTGAAGGCCAAGACCCGGTACTATGTCCGCATCCGGACCTATAAGTCTATCAACGGGACAAAATACTACTCCTTGTGGAGCGCGGCCAAGTACATAACGACAAACTGACATTACCGCGGAACCGTTTTCGGGGCATAACATATTGAAACATTGAAATGTTATTGATATAATAACATTGAATTAATATGCGTTATTATGCGCTTTTGAGAAAGGACATCGATGAAGTACGCACTAACGGCCAAGGCCATGCAGTACCTTGATGAATACACGATCAGCAAGGGGATTCCGAGCGCCGTTCTGATGGAGAACGCCGCGCGCGGTGTCGTCGAGGAGATCGTCCGCAGATTCCCGTCTAAGGATCAGAAGGTCCTCGTTCTGGCGGGACCTGGCAACAACGGCGGCGACGCGGTCTGCGCGGCCCGCTGGCTTGCCAGACTCGGTTTTGATGTCCGTATTTACTTCATCGGGAACCGCTCCAGGATCTCCAAGGAGTTTGCCCGCCAGGCGCGCATCGCACGCAAACAACACCCGTCGCTGGAGATCATCGGCGGCAGCAACAACGAATCCGACCTCGAGGTCCTGCGGGATGAGTACGACATCATCGTCGACGGCATGTTCGGCACCGGACTCAACCGCAGATTCGGCGTGAATTTTGCGAAATTCATTGAATACATCAATAACAAGAAGGCCTTCATCGTCGCGATCGACGTGCCGTCGGGACTGAACGCTACGACCGGGCAGGCGATGGACGCCATCATCAAAGCGAACCTGACGGTAACGTTCTCCAATTACAAGACCGGCATGTTCTTCGCAGAAGGCCGGGACGCCTGCGGCGAAGTCGTCGTCGTCGACATCGGCGCCAACGAGAACGCGCTTTCGTATATCGACGACAAGCTGATCATCTGCGACGAGGCGTTCTTCGAATCGACGTGGAGCCGGGCGATCCGCCCGCGCGTCCGCCGCTCGCACAAAGGAACCTACGGGACCGTCGGCATCGTCGTCGGGAACAACGCCATGCTCGGCGCGAGCATGCTCGCCGCGCGGGCTGCGTACCGCACGGGCTGCGGGCTGGTCCGGATTTTCTGCCCGAGCAAATTCGTCGGCTTTTTCAGCATCTCCATTCCGGAGGCTGTTATCGTTCCATATCGCCCGGAGGATGTCGTCGGGGCGTTCAACCGCTTCGCAAAGACCGTGGACGTCATTCTGATCGGCCCGGGACTCCCGGAGGACAGCACCGGCAAACTGCTGGTCCGGCAGGTCCTCAGCGGCACGACGCCGGCCGTTCTCGATGCGGGGGCGCTCAACATCATCGCCGGCAACCTCAAACCGTTCAAGCGGCGGTCCTGCCCGTGCGTGATCACCCCGCACGTCGGCGAGATGGCACGGTTATGCAACGAGGAGCCGGCCATCGTCAAAAAGAACATTATCGCTTTTACAAAGAAGTTTTCTCAGGTATTCAATGTCTCCATGGTCACCAAGTCCGACGTGTCTGTCGTCTCTTTGGTGAGCGGCAAGGGCGACCAGCGGATGTTCCTCAATACGATGGGGAACTCCGGCCTCGCGACCGCCGGGTCTGGAGACGTGCTCGCGGGTGTCATCGCTTCGCTCATCGCGCAGCACAACCCGCTAGCGAACAGCCTCCTGTACGGCGTCATGGTACACGCCAGGGCGGCCGACAAATTCGGCGTGGACGAGAATGCGCGGCGGCGCATGATGGCGGGAGACATCGTCGACAATCTGTTCTAGAAGATCGTTAGGATCGTTTTTCAATGAGATTTTAACATCGATCAACTTGACGCACCAAGCGGCGAAGACATAACTGTGCGTATCGTTTAACGCTCTGTCCGGCAACT
Source organism: Mogibacterium sp. (assembly GCA_017433975.1). Lineage (GTDB taxonomy): Bacteria > Bacillota > Clostridia > Peptostreptococcales > Anaerovoracaceae > RGIG2439. The sequence continues at coordinate 37,100 of JAFRGD010000011.1, forward strand.
GCCGGAACCGAATGGAGGTAAGTACAGTGAAAGGTTCGCCAGAGAGAAAGAACGCGATTCTCCGGTGCGCGGGGGAGGAATTCCTTAAGAAAGGGTACGCCCAGGCGTCGCTTCGCGAGATCTGCGCAAAGGCTGAAGTGACGACGGGCGCCTTGTATTTTTACTTCAAAAGCAAAGCGGACTTGTTTGATACGTTGGTCCGCGATGTTGCGATTATGCTGCAGGCCCTGCTCGAAGCCCAGCTTTATAAATATCTGGAGCCGGAGCACAGCCACACCACCATCGATGTCGAGCTGATCGATTATCTGCTCGACAACCGCATTCCGATTCTGCTTCTGGGCACCAAGGCAAAAGGAACCAAATACGAGGGTTACATGCGGCGGATCGAGGACCAGCTCGTCACTTCCCTTCAGAGTATGATGGAAAACCGCTGCGGCAGACCGGTCGACCGCGAACTCGCGCGCATTATCATGACGATGCGGGTCACCGCTTATGAGACCATCATCTCCAGACCGTATACGCGGGAAGAGGCGCTAGACCTGTTCAATAATATACTGATTTATGGTCGCGCCGGAATGAATTGCCTGCTTGACTCGCTTATGAGCGAGTGATATAATCCAAATGTTGCGAACAGATCTGTTCCATATAATCCAGTTACGGACGGAGGTGAGACAGGGGACATGGCACAGGTGATCGTAAAGGACAACGAAAGCTTGGAGAGCGCTCTCAAGAGATTCAAGAGATCATGCGCCAGAGACGGCGTCATGGCTGAGCTGAGAAAGAGAGAGCACTACGAAAAGCCAAGTGTCAAGCGCAAAAAGAAATCCGAGGCTGCTAGAAAGAAAGCAAGAAAGTACTAGAAGTAGATCGGAGGGGACTATGAGCCTTAAGGAAAAACTGACAGCGGACTACAAGGCCGCCATGAAAGAACACGATGCCGTGACCAAGAACACCGTAAACCTGGTCCGGGCCGCGATCAAACAGTACGAGGTTGACCAGAGGGTCGAGCTCAACGAAGACGCGGACATCGTACCGATCATTAAGAAGCAGCTCAAGATGCGCCAGGATGCGCTGAGTGACTTTGCAAAAGCGGGCAGAATGGACCTGCTCGAGGCTTATAGCAAAGAAATCGAAATCCTCAAGAAATATCTCCCGGAGGAGATGAGCGTTGAGGCAATCCGCGAAGCCATCGCCAAGATCGCTTCGGACGCCGGCCTCGAGAGAACGCCAAAGAACATGGGCGTTCTGATGAAACAGGCCATGGCTCAGCTCAAGGGCAAGGCGGACGGCGGATTGGTCTCCAAGGTCGTCAAAGAGTTTCTCAAACCTTAATCGGATGGTCAGTGAGCGGACGGGGCGACCCGCCCGCTTTTTCGTAGTATTAGGACAGGTATGGAAGAAAAAAGCAAGACTTTAACAGTAGAGATTGCCGACGGCATCGACCGTGGCGAGTTGTTCGGGACGCTCGACCAGAACGTCCGGCAGGTGGAGGACGTCACCGGCACCACGATCGTGGTGCGCGACGGCGCCCTTTTGATTCGCGGAGAGCGCTGCGACCTCGCGGCGGACATCATGAAGCGACTGATGGACGCGTTGCAGGTGGAGCCGCATCTCGACCGCCAGCGCGTGAGCTACATCGTCGACATGGAGCGGGACGGCCGGGCGTTTGACGGCTCGGTGACGGCCAAGGACATCATCTGCTACACGCACCAGGGCAAGCCGCTCCGGCCGAAGACCGTCGGGCAAAAGAATTACATCGACAAGATCCGCCAGTGCGACATGGTGTTCGGAATCGGTCCGGCCGGTACCGGCAAGACGTACCTCGCGTGCGCGATGGCGATCACCGCTTATAAGAACAAAGAGATCGAGCGCATCATCCTGGCACGGCCTGCAGTGGAGGCGGGCGAGAGCCTCGGCTTCCTCCCGGGCGACCTCCAGGAGAAGGTCGATCCGTACCTCCGGCCGCTCTATGACGCCCTGTTCGACATCATGGGGCAGGAGTCCGCGGCGCGGCTCAAGGAGAAGGGCGTGATCGAGGTCGTTCCGCTGGCGTACATGCGCGGACGGACGCTCGACAATTCGTTCATCATCCTCGACGAGGCGCAGAACACGACCCGCGAGCAGATGAAGATGTTCCTGACGCGCATGGGGTTCAATTCCAAGGTGGTCGTCACGGGCGACATCACGCAGGTGGACCTGCCGCGGGGCAAGATTTCCGGCCTTTCCGAGGCGACCAAGATCCTCGCGCACGTCCCGGGCATCGAATTCTGCTATCTGACCGAGCTCGACGTCGTGCGTCATGAGCTGGTCAAGCGCATCATCAAAGCATACAGTGAATACGAGAGCAGAAAAAAATGATTTACAAGATTTATGACGAGCAGAACCGTATCACGGACGAAATGACGGAACTCATCCACCGCGCGACCGAGATTTCCCTGCGGAATGAACTCGGCGAGGCGTACGACCCGGAGCTTCCGGTTGAGATCAGTCTGTCGGTAGTAGAAGCAGACGAGATGCATGAGATCAACAGCGGCTTCCGCGGCGTGGACAGCGTGACGGACGTGCTGTCATTCCCACAATACCGCGACGTCGAGGATCTGCTCGACGACCTGGACTTCTTTGACCACGAGCTGCTGCTCGGGGACGTCGTCATTTGCTACGATAAGGTCGTAGAACAGGCGGCGGAGTACGGGAACAGCCTCGCCCGCGAATTCATTTACCTCTATGTCCACAGCATGATGCATCTGCTGGGATACGATCACATGCAGGACGAGGAGCGGGCTGTGATGCGGGAACACGAGGAAGCCGTCATGGCGGAACTCGGGCTTTCCCGCGAATAAATTGACGAATAAAATATTATCTGAAAGGTAATGCAAATTCATGAAATCCGGATTCATCGGCATCATCGGAAGGCCAAACGTCGGCAAGTCGACCCTTTTGAATCAGATTCTGGGCGAAAAAATCGCCATAACTTCGCCAAAACCGCAGACGACGCGGAACCGGATCACCGGAATCTATACGGACCTCGAGGCCGGTAACGGCGGCGTGCAGATGATTTTCCTCGACACACCGGGAATTCACAAGCCGCGCAACAAACTCGGCGCGGCGATCAACGAGACCGCCCTCAACACCTTCAAAGGGGTGGACGTCGTGCTAGTGATGGTCGACGGGACGGCGGACTTCGGGACGGGGGACGAGTTCATCCTCTCGGTTCTGCAGGAGACGGACACGCCAAAACTGCTAGCAATCAATAAGACCGACCTTACGGCGCCGGACCATTACAAGGCACTTTATGACAAATACGACGGCTTCGGGGTGTTCGACGACATCTACGGGATCTCGGCGCTCGACGGAACCAACGTTAAGCAGCTCGTTGACCGCCTGGCGACGTACATGCCGGAGGGGCCGATGTACTATCCGGAGGACATGGTGACCGACCACCCGGAGCGGTTTATCGTGAGCGAAATCATCCGCGAGAAGCTGCTTCAGTACCTCGACCAGGAGGTTCCGCACGGTGTGTATGTCGAAATCGAGTCATACAAGGAGCATGAGAACCTGACCGAGATCAGCGCCGTCATTTACTGTGAGAAGAAGTCACACAAAGGAATCATCATCGGCAAGGGCGGCCGCAAGCTGAAGGGCGTCGGCAAGAGCGCCCGCCTCGCGATCGAGGAAATGGTCGGAACCAAGGTGTTCCTCGAACTTTTCGTCAAAGTGCGGGAGAACTGGCGCGACTCCGACCGCATGGTGAGGAATTTTGGGTATAAGGACGAATAGACCATGCTGATTACGACCGAAGGCATTGTCCTGCGACAGCGGAAAATCGCGAACAACAGACGCATTATCGTCATTTTTACCCGTAACTATGGGAAAATCAGCGTCGGCACGGGGATGAACGAGCGGGGGAAGAGCAAGGCCGCGCTCGCACTCCGGCCGTTTACGTATGCGGAATATGAGATTTTCAAGAACAGGGGATATTATAACCTCAACGGGGCGACGGTCCGGCAGAGTTATTATTCGGTCGGGGAAGACATCGACCGGTTTCTGACCGCTTCGCGCATGATCGAGTACCTCGATTCGACACTCGAGGAGGAGCAGGTCCGGCAGGGCGAATTCGACCTGACGATCGAGTTCTTTGACGCGCTCACGCGGGCCAGACAGAACTACTCCACGATCTTTTACGCGTTCCTCGTCAAGTCCCTGCGGATGAACGGCGTCATGCCGGAAATCGGCCGCTGCGTGGACTGCGGTAAGCCGGTGGAGCAGATCAAAGCGGAACAGGGACGGGTCCGGAGCTTTTCCGTGAGCGCCGGCGGAATTTTGTGTGATAATTGTGTCATTCAGGAGAAATCAGCGGGCGAAACATTGATTTTTTCGCCTGATTTTGATATAGTCGATGTGTTAGCGTATTTTGTAGATCATCCACTTTCGGTCTTTGAACGGATCGGGCTCAAGCCCGCCGTCGAGGCCGAACTCAGGCAGATTTTGTCGGAATATCTCAGGTTTTATCTCGACGTGAACCTGCCGGAACAGGATATCAATTTATAGAAACTATTTATACAGGAGGTATAAACATGGAAATCAATCTCGAAAAAATCGAACTGGTTAAGGACCGGACCGGCGTTTCTTACAAAGAAGCCAAAGAAGCCCTCGAGAAGGCGAACGGCAGCGTTGTAGACGCCATCATCGACATCGAGGAAGCCGCAGGCGCAAAGCCGGAGGCTGAGACGGTCAGAACGTTTGTCGACAATGACTTCGTCGGCAAGGTCAAAGCTGCCATCGCCAGAGGCAACGTCTCCAGAATCATGGTTAAGAGAGACGACGACACCATCCTCAATCTCCCGCTGAGCATCGGCGTTCTCGGCGCATTCGTCGCACCTTGGGCTCTGATCGTCGGCGCAATCGCCGCCGCCGGCCTCAACTGCAAGGTTGAATTCGTCAACGATAAGGGCGAAGTTACTGATGTCAACGGAACCGTCAAGGCCAAATACGAGCAGGTCAAAGAGAGTGACCTTTACGCTGGCGTCAAGGAGAAGATCGACGGTCTGAACATCAAGGAAAAGATTGACGACTTCGACATCAAGGAGAAAATCGACGACCTCGGCGACAAGATCGAGAAGTTTGACATCAAAGAGACCATCGACGACATCGGCGACAAGATCGAAAAATTCGACATCAAGGAAGCCATCGACGACATCGGTGACAAGCTCGAGAGCCTCGACATCAACAAGAAAATCGACCAGATCAAGGAGAAACTGGGCGAGATCCTTCCAGAGGAAAAGGAAGCGGTCAAAGAGGAGCCTGAGTTCGACGTCAGCGCGAGAACCGAAGAAGCTCCGGAGCCCGCTCGTATTCGACGAGGCACCGGCTCCGGTCGTTGAGGGAGTTCCTGAGGTCGAGGAAAAGAAAGACGAAGACATTCTGATTTTTGAGTAGTACGGAGTAATCAATGGCAAGAGAGAACAAGACCGCCGTGACCATGGACAAGATCACGGCGCTGGCAAAAAACAGAGGCTATATTTATCCGGGCTCCGAGATCTACGGCGGACTCGCGAATACGTGGGACTACGGTCCGGTCGGCGTGCTTTTCAAGAACAACGTCAAGAAGGCCTGGTGGAAGAAATTCGTCCAGATGTCGCCTTACAACGTCGGCCTCGACGCCGCGATTCTGATGAACCGCGAGACATGGGTCGCGTCCGGCCACGTCGGCAACTTCTCCGACCCGCAGATCGACTGCAAGGCCTGCAAGCAGCGCTTCCGCGCGGACAAGTTGATCGAGGACTACACCACGGCCAAGGGTGAGAAGGTCGCCTGTGACGGATGGTCCTTCGAAGAACTCGAGAAGTTCATCGCGGACAACAACATTCCATGTCCGGAGTGCGGCGCGCATGATTTCACCAACGTCCGCCAGTTCAACCTGATGTTCAAGACGTTCCAGGGCGTCACCGAGGACTCGTCCGCTCAGATCTATCTGAGACCGGAGACCGCGCAGGGCATCTTCGTCAACTTCAAGAACGTCCAGCGGACCTCCCGCAAAAAGATCCCGTTCGGCATTGCCCAGATCGGAAAGTCTTTCCGCAACGAGATCACGCCGGGCAACTTCACGTTCCGGACCCGCGAGTTCGAGCAGATGGAGCTGGAGTTCTTCTGCGAGCCGGGCACCGACCTCGACTGGTTTGCGTATTGGAAACAGTACTGCATCGACTTTCTGGCGAGCCTCGGCATGACCATGGAGAACATCCGCGTCAGAGACCACGAGCAGGCGGAGCTCTCGCACTATAGCAAGGCGACGACCGACCTGGAGTATCTCTTCCCGTTCGGCTGGGGTGAGCTCTGGGGCATCGCGGACCGTACGGACTACGATCTCCGGAGCCACATGGATCACTCGGGACAGGACATGACGTATCAGGACCCTGTCGACCCGGCAAAGCGGTACATCCCATACTGCATCGAGCCGTCGCTCGGCGCGGACCGCGTCGCGCTCGCGTTCCTGATCGACGCCTACGACGAGGAGACGGTCACGGACGTCAACGGCAAGGAGGACACCCGCGTGGTGCTTCGGCTGCACCCGGCGCTCGCACCGTACAAGGTCGCCGTCATGCCGCTGCAGAAGAAACAGCTGGGCGACAAGGCCAGGGAGATCGCATTCGAGCTGTCCAAGTATTTCAGTACCGATTACGACGAGACGGGTTCCATCGGCAAGAGATACCGCCGTCAGGACGAGATCGGCACACCGTTCTGCATCTGCGTCGACTTCGACACCGAGGCAGACAATTCCGTCACCATACGCGACAGAGACACGATGGAACAGGTCCGCGTGCCGCTCGCCGACGTTAGGGAATATATTGAAAAGAGAATGGAATTTTAACACCCGTTTTCAAGAGAAGTACAAAATTTTTTGAAGGAGAAAGTTGTTATGGCAAAATTCGTTTATTCGTTTAATGAAGGTTCCAAGGACATGAAGAATCTGCTCGGCGGCAAGGGCGCGAACCTCGCTGAGATGACCAAGATCGGGCTGCCGGTACCGTTCGGCTTCACCATCACCACGGACGCCTGCAAGGATTACATCGAGAACGGCAACGTTCTTGCGGACGGCATCATGGATGAGGTTGCGGTCCACATCGACGAGCTCGAGCAGGTCAGGGGCAAGAAGTTCGGCGACATCGAGAACCCGCTGCTGGTCTCCGTCCGCTCCGGCACTCCGATTTCGATGCCGGGCATGATGGACACCATCCTCAACCTCGGACTCAATGACGACTCGGTCAAGGGTCTCGCTGCGAGAACCGGCAATGAAAGATTCGCATATGACAGCTACCGCAGATTCATCCAGATGTTCGGCGACGTCGTGCTCGAGATTTCCAAGAGCAAATTCGACAAGATCTTCAACGGACAGAAGGAAAAAGTCGGTGCGGAGTTTGACGTAGACCTGTCTGCAGACGACCTCAAAGAAATCATCGTCGGCTACAAGGCGCTGGTCAAGGAAGAACTCGGCAGAGAGTTCCCGCAGAACCCGCAGGATCAGCTTGAGGAAGCGATTCAGGCGGTCTTCCGCTCCTGGAACAACGAGAGAGCGATCCTCTACAGAAAACTCAACAACATTTCCAGCTCGCTCGGTACCGCCGTCAACGTTCAGTCGATGGTATTCGGTAACACCGGCAACACCTCCGGCACCGGTGTTGCGTTCACGCGCAACCCTGCGACCGGCGAGAATGCGCTGTTCGGTGAGTTCCTGGTCAACGCGCAGGGCGAAGACGTCGTAGCGGGTATCCGTACGCCGCAGCCGATCGCGCAGATGAAGGAAGCGCTGCCAGAGGCGTATGCGAGATTCGAAGAAGTTGCTGAGATCCTTGAGAAGCACTACAAAGATATGCAGGACATGGAGTTCACCGTTGAGAACGGCAAACTCTACATGCTCCAGACCCGTAACGGCAAGAGAACGGCTGCTGCCGCGGTCAAGGTCGCTGTCGACATGGTCGAGTCCGGCCTGATCGACAAGGAGACTGCCGTCATGAGAATCGAGCCGGATATGATCGACCAGCTGCTGCACCCGACGTTTGATGCGGCCGCCCTCAAGGCGAACACCGCTGTTGCGAAGGGCCTCCCGGCTTCCCCGGGCGCTGCCTGCGGCGAGATCGTATTCAGCGCGGACGCCGCTGCCGTCGCTTCCGAGGCGGGCAAGAAAGTCGTCCTCGTCAGAGAGGAAACCTCGCCTGAGGATCTCGCCGGCATGGTCGCCGCACAGGGCATCCTGACCGCGAGAGGCGGCATGACCTCTCACGCGGCCGTCGTCGCCCGCGGCATGGGCAAGTGCTGCGTTGCCGGCTGCTCTGCAATTACGGTTCACGAAGATGAAAAGTTCATGGAGATCGCCGGCGTCAAGTACCACGAGGGCGAAGTCATCTCCATCAACGGTTCGGACGGCAGCGTCTACATCGCTGAGATCCCGACCGTCGCTCCGGAACTCTCCGGCGACTTCGGAACGATCATGGGCTGGGCTGACGAGATCAGAGACCTCAAGGTCAGAACCAATGCGGACAACCCGAGAGACGCCGCGCAGGCGGTCAAGTTCGGCGCGGAGGGCATCGGCCTCTGCCGTACCGAGCACATGTTCTTCGAGGACGAGAGAATCCCGAAGATCCGCAGAATGATCCTCGCGGACACCGAGGAGGAGCGCAGAGAGGCGCTCGCAGGCCTCCTGCCATACCAGAAGGAAGACTTCAAGGGCATCTACAAGGTCATGGGCGAGAGACCGGTCACCATCCGTCTGCTCGACCCGCCGCTCCACGAGTTCCTGCCAAAGACTGAGGAAGACATGAAGCAGCTCTCCGAGCAGTTCGGCATCCCGTTCGAGAAGGTCTATAACAAGACCGTCGAGCTCCACGAGTTCAACCCGATGCTCGGACACCGCGGCTGTCGTCTTGCGGTCACGTATCCGGAAATCGCTGAGATGCAGACCGAGGCCATTATCACGGCTGCGCTCGAGGTCAAGAAGGAAACCGGCCTCGACATCAAGCCGGAGATCATGGTACCGCTGGTCGGTATTTCCAACGAGCTCAAGTACGTCAAGAAGGTCATCGAGGACACCGCTGAAAAGTGCTTCGCCGCGGCAGGCGAGAGACTCGACTACATGGTCGGAACCATGATCGAGATTCCAAGAGCTGCTCTCATTGCGGACCAGATCGCGGAGGACGCGGAGTTCTTCTCGTTCGGAACCAACGACCTGACCCAGATGGGCTTCGGCTTCTCCCGTGACGACACGGGCAAGATCATCAAGGAGTACGTTGCGAAGGGCGTTCTCGACAACGACCCGTTCCAGGCGCTCGACCAGACCGGCATCGGCAAACTCGTCGAGATGGCGGTCACCCTCGGCAAGCAGACCAGACCGAACATCAAGCTCGGTATCTGCGGTGAGCACGGCGGTGAGCCTTCCTCCATCGACTTCTGCCACAGAGTCGGCCTGAACTACGTCTCCTGCTCGCCGTTCCGCGTTCCGATCGCGAGACTCGCTGCGGCGCAGGCGACCATCCGCAACAAGAGATAATTCGATAAGAGGGCAGGCCCCTTTTATCAACGGAAAGTCCTTTCCAAAGGCCGGGAGTGCACTCACTCCCGGCTTTTTCTCCCGACGCGGCGGCCGACGGCAGGAAATCGAAACAATCAGTATTTGACATCATTTCGCATGTGAAATAGTATAGTAATGGAACCATGGAGGCTTTTATGAAGACTTTATATATTGATTGCGGAATGGGGGCCGCCGGCGACATGCTGACGGCGGCGCTGCTTGAACTGCTGCCGGAGGGTGCCCGGACGGCGTTTGTCGAGTTTTTCAACATGCTCGGGATTCCGGGCGTACGGATGTCGGCGGAACAGTCGACAAAATGCGGCGTGGTCGGGACGCATGTGACGGTTACGGTTGGTGGCATGGAGGAAGACGAGACCATGCATGACCACGACCATTCGCATGACCACGAGCAGACTCATACGCACGCGGACGGTACGACTCATTCGCATTCACACAACGGAATGTACGAGATCGAGCACCTCGTCCGGTACCACCTGCCGCTGAGCAGCAAGGTAAAGGACGATATCATAGCGGTTTACGACATCATCGCCGCAGCGGAGAGTAAGGTTCACGGGGTACCGGTCACGGAGATCCATTTCCACGAGGTCGGGACGATGGACGCGGTCGCGGACGTGACGGCGGTCTGCATGCTGATGGACCGGATCGGTCCGGAGCAGGTCATCGTATCACCGATCAACACGGGCAGCGGCCATGTGCGCTGCGCGCATGGAATTCTGCCGGTTCCTGCACCGGCGACGGCCAATATTTTGATCGGCATGCCGGCTTACAGTAACGATATCCAGAGCGAGCTTCTGACCCCGACCGGGGCAGCGCTCCTCAAGCACTTTGCGACCGGCTACGGGAATATGCCGGTCATGACGACCCAGGCCGTCGGCTATGGCATGGGAAAGAAAGACTTCCCGGTCGCGAACTGCGTCCGGGTCATGCTCGGCGAGTCGATGTAGTGCGGACAGCATAGCTTTGACAGAAAGGAAGACACCATGAAGGACAGATCCAAAGTAATTTTCGGGAACGCGATCTCCCGGGCGGACTATCAGAAGGCCCTGAATTCCAAACAGAGCTTTATCAAAAAGTTCGGCGACGACTCCAACGTTAACTATCCGGCGGTAATCCGCCGCAACAAATACATCGGGGAGAGCCTCGGCGTCTACGATGTGCGCGTCGGCTTCGGGGAGACGCCGGAGAATCCGGCCATCCCGTTCGACACCGACAAGAGCGTCATCGTCGGCAACATCCGGATGGGCTTCGGTCATTACCGGATCTCGATGGCGATGGCCTCCGCCGCGAAGTCGCTCGGATATACCCCTTATTGGATGGACCTGAACTCGTTCCCGGAGACCACCTGCACCAAGGTCATCAGTGCGCAGAACGACCTTTATTCGCTGGGGTCCCGGATTTCGCAAAAGAGCAAGGCATTCAACAAGGTCGTCTGGGAGCCGATCAATTACGAGGGCTTCCGGAAACTGTCGTACAACGCGTCCGACCAAAAGAACGCCGAACTGATGGCGCCGGTCTTCCGCAACGTGCCAAAGGACATCCCGGTCATCGGGACGCACGTCTGGCCGGCGCAGGCGGCGCTGCACGCGGGCATGAAATACGTCGTGAACGCGATTCCGGACAACTGGCCGATGGCGCTCCACCTCGCGGAGGGGAGCCTCCACACGGTGCAGACGTATAGCTCGTATCTCGGATACCGCACGCTGAACGGCATGGCCGGCGAAAAGGTCCTGCATCCGATGCCGGAGAACAGCCTCCTGTACACGGGGCACTATATCGACCACGAGATCGTCTCCAACATCGAAGCGGACTGCGAACGGCGGCTCGCGCGGTACCGGAACAAGGAACCGATGCGGTTTCTGCTGACGATCGGCGGCGCCGGCGCGCAGCAGGAGCTCTTTGAGGCGATCATCCGCCACCTGATGCCGGAGATCCGCAGCAAGCGGGCCGCGCTCTACGTGAACGTCGGCGATTACCGGAACGTCTGGGACGAGCTCGTCCGGCGCGTAGGCGGGCTGCAGGAGGTTGCGACCGAGCACTTCGGAAACTGGGACGATACGACGGCGTTCTGCAGTGCCGCGCTCGACGGACCGGTGGAAGGGGTGCACGCGTTCTGGCACGAGAATATCTTTGAAGCGGTTTACTCGACCAATCTCCTGATGCGAAGCTGCGACGTCCTGGTGACCAAGCCGAGCGAGCTCGCGTTCTACCCGGTGCCAAAGCTTTTCATCAAACGGATCGGCGGCCATGAGCGGTGGGGTGCGATTCACTCCGCGGAAATCGGCGACGGAACGATCGAGTGCCGCGACAAGGAGCATATCCTGCAGATGCTCGACCTCTTTCAGGCGAGCGACGCGATGCTCCGGTCGATGTGCGACTGCATCGTCCGCAACAAGCAGGACGGCGTTTACGACGGCGCGTACAAAGTCGTCAAAGCCGCGTTCAACCTTCGCAATAAATAAGAGAGGCGACCATGATCAGGCAAAGCGAGAATCTTTTCGTACTGGAAACAAATCATACGACGTACGCTTTTCACGTCACGGACTCCGGGCATCTGGAGCATTTGTATTACGGGCCATTGCTCGGCGCGATCGACGGGCGGGACGCGTTTTCGCTCTCGCAAAAGCGCTCCTTTGAGATCGGCAATGCGATCGTGCTCGACCCGGAGCACCCGCAGATCATGCTGGAAGACCTGCGCCTCGAGATGTCGGGCCCGGGCAAGGGGGATATCCGCGAACCGTTCGCCGAAGTCATCTTTTCCGACGGCAGCCGGACCGTGGACTTCCGCTATCTGGAGGCCTCGATTTCCGACAAGGTATCGGACGACGCGCAGGGGATGCCGCTCGCGTACGATGAAACGGGAAATGCGCAAGAGTTAACGATAACTTTATATGAGAAAAGTAAACCGGTCAAACTGGACCTGATTTACGATGTTTTTCCGGAATGCGACGTGATCTGCCGCCGGACGCGGATCCGAAACGAAGGCGGGGAGGCGATCTACCTCGAGCGCCTCATGAGCACGCAGCTCGACTTCGTGCAGGGGGATTACATGCTGCGCGGGTTCTTTGGCGCGTGGGCCCGGGAGATGCAATACGTTGACATGCCGATCAACGCCGGAAAGACGATTCTCTCCTCGACTGCCGGAACCTCTTCCAATCGGACGAATCCATTCTGCATTCTCTACGAAGAGGGGACGACGGAGCACGACGGAATCTGCTACGGCTTGAACCTCGTCTACAGCGGCAACCATTACGAAGCCTTTGACGTCAACGCCTACGGCAAGGTGCGCTTCGTCTCCGGCATCAATCCGCAGGGGTTCCTGTGGAAGGTGGACGCCGGCGAGGCGTTCGATACGCCGCAGGCCGTCATGACCGTAACCGATTCAGGCTTTTCCGAGATGAGCCACGCGATGCACCACTTCGTGCAGGAACATATCGTTCGCGGCACCTGGAAGCATAAGCCGCGGCCGGTGCTCCTGAACAGTTGGGAAGCTTCTTATTTTGACATCGATGAGCGGAAGCTCCTGCGGCTGGCCGCCAGGGCCAAAGACGCAGGAATCGAGCTTTTCGTCATGGACGACGGCTGGTTCGGTAAGCGGGACGACGACCATTCTTCGCTCGGGGACTGGACTCCGAATCCAAGAAAGCTCCCGAACGGGCTGGCGGGCATCTGCAACAAGGTCCGCATGCTCGGGCTGGACTTCGGCGTCTGGGTGGAGCCGGAGATGGTCAACGTCGACAGCGACCTTTACCGGGCGCATCCGGACTGGGCGATGGAAATTCCGGGCCGGGAGCATTCCGAAGGGCGGACCCAGCGAATCCTCGATCTCGCGAACGACGCGGTCGTGGATCACCTGATCGAGGCGATGACGGCGGTCTTCTCCTCAGCGGAGATCTCCTATGTGAAGTGGGATATGAACCGGATCTTTTCCGACGTGTATTCGCGGGCGCTGCCGGCGGACCAGCAGGGGGAAACCGCGCACCGATACATGCTCGGGCTGTACCGCCTGATGCGGACGCTGACGGAGCGGTTCCCGGAAATCCTGTTCGAGGGATGCGCTTCGGGCGGAAACCGGTTTGACCTCGGCATTCTAAGCTATTTTCCGCAGATCTGGGCGAGCGACAATACGGACGCGATCAGCCGCGCGCGGATCCAGGAGGGGTATTCCTTCGGATATCCGCCGTCGGTCATGGGGAACCACGTATCCGGCTGTCCAAACCATCAGACGCTGCGGGAGACGCCGATCGAGACGCGGTACAACATCGCATCTTTCGGGTTGCTCGGTTATGAACTGAACCTCGTAGACCTGTCGGATAAGGACCGGAGGAAGATACGTCAGCAGGTTGCACAATATAAGAAATGGCGGGACGTGCTACAGTTCGGCGACTTCTACCGCGGCGGCACGGCAAACCGGAAGCGCACCCACACGGGCTCCGAGCTCAAGACCTGGACCGTCGTTTCTCCGGACAAGAGTCGGGCGATCGGAATGATTCTGCAGGAACTCGTGGTTCCGAACACGCAATACACCGCGTATCAGGCGGCCGGCCTCGATCCGACCCGGCGGTATTCGGTCAGCAACATCCCGCACGCGCAGAACATCATGCGGTTCGGCGACCTGATCAACATGAAGTCGCCGGTCCACATCCGCCAGAATTCGCACACGCATTACGCGATTTCAAAGCGGATCGACATGCCGGGCGAGAAGGAAGAACACGAGACCCTCGGCAGCGTCCTGATGAAGGCCGGAATCCGGCTGCAGCCGGGCTTCTCGGGCAGCGGATACGACGGAACGGTCCGGTATTTCCAGGACTTCTCTTCCAGAGTGTATTATATAGAGGCGCTCCCGGAAGAAAAGATCGAAGAAAAAGAAACGCAAACCGCGGAAACCGAATAATCGATTACGAAAAATGCAAATGGACTGTTGTATTGATTACAACAGTCCGTTTTTATTGTTCTTCACTTGCTCGAGCCAGCAAGTCGCAGAAAACCCACACCATTAATATGTGAAATATTTTTCTTGTTAGTATTGGTGGTGTCTTCACCTCCAGTATCAGCAAGCGTATAATAGAGGCAGATCATGAGGATTCGGGAGGTTACAAAATGAAGCTCACACTTGCAGAGAATATTCGCGCATTTCGGAAGGAACGGCGATTGACGCAGGAGCAGTTTGCGGAAGCCATGGGGGTCACCGTCGGATCCGTATACAAATGGGAAACGGGGCAAACGATCCCGGAACTCAACATGCTTGTTGAAATCGCGGACTTTTTTGACACCTCAATGGATGTTCTTCTGGGCTACCGGGTGAAGGACAATCGCATTGCCGCCATCGGAGAGCGGTTAAGGGAGTACAGCCGGGTCAGGAATCCGGAAGCACTGGTCGAAGCGGAAAAAGCGCTTAAGAAATATCCGAACTCCTTTGAAATCGTTCACGGCTGCGCTCAGGTATACGCCTTCTTTGGGGTTGGCAGCAAAGACCATGCCGAGACCAGAAGAGCTCTGGAATTATATGAGCAGGCAAAGCGTCTGATTTCGCAGAACCATGATCCCAGGATCAGTGAGCAGACCGTCAATGGCGAAATCGCAAGCGCCTGGATGCTTCTCGGAGAATATGAAAAAAGCATTGCGCTGCTGAAGAAGAATAATGCGGGAGGCGTATACAGCGATACGATCGGCATGGTTCTGGCGCTCGATCTGAAAAAGTACGAAGAGGCGGAGCCGTTCCTCGCCGAATCTTTATTGCTCAACACAATTGGCCTGGTGGATTCCGCCGTCGGATATGCACTGGTTTTATCCGCCCGCAAGGATTATGCGGCAGCCAGGCGAATGCTGCTCGGCGTCATGGCGTATCTGGGTCCCCTCAAGGAGGGAGAAAAAACGGACTTTGCCGATAAGATCATGGCGAGCATGCATACCGTGATGGCGCACATACACATGATGGAAGGAAAACCGGAAGAAGCAACGGACTGCTTAAATAACGTTCTTGCAATCGTCCGCCAGTTTGACGCTGCGCCGGATTATGGAATCCAGACGCTTCGTTACCCAGCATTTCCAAATGATGTGATTCTCAATGACGGCCTTGGCGCGACGGCGGCGGAGGGGGTTGAAACGATCCTGAAGTTGCTTGGGGATCAGGAACTGTCCCGGCTTTGGAAGGAACTGGCCAATGATGAGCGGTGAAAAGAAAGCGAGCAATGTATTTGCGAACAGAAACTATCGATTGGTGTTCCTTGGCGCGTTGGTCTCGGAATTAGGTGCGCTTCTGTACAGCTTCGCCGTCGGTTTCTATATCCTGGAAATCAGCGGAAACAACGCATTTCTGCAGGGATTGTATCTGGCCCTGTGTGGAGTTGCCCTGTTGCTCTTCACACCGGTTGGAGGGGTTCTGGGAGACCGATTCAATAAGGCAAAGATCATGTATGTCTGTGATTACATCAAGGGCGGGATGATCCTGCTGGCGACCGTGCTCATGATGATCCTGTCAGAGCCGACAGCGCATATCGTGATCCTGTTTATCCTCGGCGTTCTTGGCAACGTGGTCAGCGGTATCTTCAATCCGGCTGCCGGAGCAATGCTGCCGAATATTGTGGAGCTGCAGCAATTACAACAGGCGAACGCCTATTTTTCCATTAAGAGTTCCCTGGAATCGATCCTCGGTGTCGTATTGGCGGGCATCCTGTATGCGGTATTGCCGTTGAATGTGCTCTTTTTTGCCGTCGGCGCATGTTTTATCGCTTCCGGCATCTCGGAAATGATGATTCGCTATGATCATACGCCTTCTTCCGAACCGGTCACGATCCGCCTGGCCATCGCGGATATGAAAGACGGCGCCCGGTACCTCAGAAGTCAAAAGGCGATCCTTGCGATCATGGGGTCCGTACTTTTCATCAACTTTTTCATAGCACCTGTGACTGGCAATTTTATACCCTTCTTCATCAAAACAGACCTGGCAGGCGCACCGACGTATCTGTTTGACCGATTCCTAAAACCGGAACTATGGTCTTCCGTGTTCAATGTCTGCATTGGAGTCAGCTCCCTGATCGGTGCGGCCATTCTCAGCGCCAGGAAACAGGAAGAAAAATGCGGGATAAAAGTCGCCAGACGGCTGTGCGTCTTTTCAGGCGTGATGATCATGTTGGCGATTGGATACGGCTGTCTGGTGAGTGCGGGTGTCTCACTGAACGGTTTTCTGCTCCTGTTCTGTGCAGGATGCCTTGCGCTCGGTTTTCTGCTCTCCTTTATCAATATTCCTCTCAATACCACGATCCAGTGCAGGGTGGAACGGGACAAGCTCAGCAAGGTAGGAAGCATCATTAGCGTAGGTTCGCAGGGAATGATCCCGATCGCCTCCGTATTGGCAGGGGCGGTGCTGCAGACCTTTGGGAGTACCATGCTTCTGGCCGCCTGCGCAGCCGGGTTCACCATTTCGTCAATCCTGCTTTTGACAAACAGGCATGTCAGATCATTGTAGGGATGCTTTGAGCTTTTCAAATGAAAAGCGGGCTGCCGGAAGAGGCAGCCCGCGCTTTTGTCTTTTGGTATTAATAGCATTCCCGCAGGATCTCGAAGATCTCCGCCTTATCGATTTCCCGGTACGCGCCCGGAGTCGTATAGCAGGACTCTGCGATGACGCGGAGGCCGTCCTTGACGGTACCGAAACTGTCGACCTGTGAGTTGATTCCGAGTTCGATCAGTTCATCTTTGATCCCGAGGTCGCGGAGTGTCGTCGGCAGACCGACGTCTCTGATGAAGTCCGCCAGCGCGTCGATGCCGGCGAGTGCGAGCGCATCGTCGCTCACGTAGTCCGCCCGGTCGAGCCCCCAGACGCGTTCCGCGAACTTGACGAATTTCCCGAGGCCGTCTTTATATATGTGCCGGTAATAGGTCGGGTGGAGGACCGCCAGCCCTTCGCCGTGGTTGCAGTTGGTATAGGCGCTGATCTGGTGCTCGATGTTGTGCACCTCGAAGTCCTTGGACTTACCCATCTTGATGATGCGGTTCTCCGCCATAGACGCCTCCCACATGATGTTGCTGCGGGCCTGGTAATCGTTCGGGTCGGCCAGTGCGGCGCGGAGGTCGCGGATCACGCCGCGCATCAGCGCCTCCGAGATGTCGTCCGACACGTTGTCCTCGATCGGGTAACTGAAGTAGGTCTCCATGATGTGCGAGAGGATGTCGAACGTGCCCGCGCGGAGCTGCCGGAGCGGCATGCTGAGCGTGTAGTTCGGGTCCATGAGCGCGAAGTCCGCGTTGGAGCGCGGGTAGTCGCGGTCGGTCTTAATGTTGCGCTCCGTATTGGTGAGGACGGCCGAGCCGTTGACCTCGCTGCCGGTCGCAGGCATCGTGACGATCATGCCGAGCGGGACCGGGTCGAAGTTCAGCGTGCCTTGCTCCTCCCAGAAGTCGTTCCACACGTCCCCGGCGTACCTGGCCGCGATGGAGATGGATTTGCAGCAGTCCATGACGCTGCCGCCGCCCACCGCGAGGATGAGGTCGACGTCGTTTGCCCGGGCAATCTCCGTGCCTTCAAGCATTTTCTCCAGCGTCGGGTTGGACATGATGCCGCCAAACTCGATGACCGTCTTGCCCGCCTCGGTCAGGATGCTCACGACTTCGTCGTAGACACCGTTTTGCTTGATCGAGCCGCTGCCGTACCCGAGCAGGACTGTATTGCCATACTGGGTGAGGATGTCCGGCAGATACTTGCTGACGCAGCCCGCGCCGAAGTAGACTTTTGTCCTGTTTTCAAAGATAAAATCGTTCATGGGAGACCTCTTTCTGATTAATCGAGTTTCATTTCGATGGAGCCCTTGCCGCCGGAGGAACGGATCCGCGTGAGCGAGCCGTTGATCAGCGTCATGCACGGCTTAACGTGTCCGATGTCCGTATTCCAGAGAATCGGAACGTTGAAGATCCGTCGTAATAGTTCAATGTAGTTATAGTCTGTCGCGTCGTCCGGGAACATGACGCGGCCGAACACGACGGCGCGCGTGTTGACAAAGTAGCCGCAATACTTCATCTGGAGCAGCGTGCGGTACAGTTCCTCCGGGGACATCTCGAAAACATCAAAGTACCAGATGACGTCGCGCTGCCGTCCGACAAAGTCCGGCGCTTCGTCATACGGTGTACCGATCAGTTTGGCGATGCAGTCGATACAGCCGCCGATGAGCCGTCCCTGGATGTCTATGGAGATGCTCTCGTCGTATGCCATGTTCAGTTTATCAGGCTCCGGCAGGCGGCTGTTGGTACGCCATGTAAGGGCAGGGAAGACCTCTCTGCCCACAGGAAGGAACAGGTCCCAATGGACCGGCTCGTCGAGAATCGGTGCGTCGACCGTAAAGTCGCGAATCTTATCGTACATGTTGAACGAGTCCTGCCGCAGCACATTGCCCGAGAGAATCGCCAGAGCGTTCCGCTGGAACGTATGCAGCGGCCGCCAGTCGAACGATCCGGCGTTGAACCCGTACATCGTTGCAATATTGTATTTGGTCGTAATGACGTAGAGCAGGTTGGTCGGGTCGCTCGCGCCGGCGATCCACTTCGGGTGGCGCTTTAATGCTTTCCAGTCGATGTACGGAAGCACTTCGATGTTGAATTCGCCGCCGGAAGCTGCGAGAATGGCTTTCACGTCAGGGTCGCGGAGCAGTTCATTGAACTCTTCTCCGCGAATGTCTGCGTAGTTTGACCGGACGCCCTCCATCCGGACGCTGCCCGTTTCGACGACAGAGTAACCCTGCTCCCGGAGCGTCTGTACGGAAGTGTTAAACGAGTCGATCTTGTGACCGACGCCGGCGCTCGGCGCCGTAATGCCGAGGGTGTCGCCGGGATTCGGAAAGGCTGGATAGATCATGACCGCACCTCTTCGTTTTTTTCTATGACTCATTATAAATGGTAATGGAAAAAAAGTCACTATATTCAAATGAATGGTTGACGGAGCGAAGAGTGATTGATAAAATATCATTGTTAAGTTTTTATCAATGCAACACGTACGCCAAACAGTTTGATAAAACTAACTCCTGGCGTTTTTTATTCTCTGAGAAGGATAACACTTGTTGCATGAATCACGTGTTTTTTGTATAATTGAAGATACAAAACGCACGGAATAAAACGGAAAACGCATAACAAAAGAAGGAGGGTATAACGCTGATGAAAGTTTCTAATGTTCCATTCAGAGGTACCAAGGAGCAGGAAGCGCAACTCCGTGAACTGATCGCCGAGCACGCGGGTCAAAAGGGTTCATTGATGCCGATCATGCAGGGCGCGCAGAACATCTACGGATATCTCCCTTATCAGGTGCAGAAGATCATCTCGGACGAGACCGGCATTCCGCTGGAGAAAATCTACGGCGTAGCGACGTTCTACGCGCAGTTCAAGATGGCACCAAAGGGAGAAGTCGAAGTTTCCGTCTGCCTTGGAACCGCCTGCTATGTCAAGGGTGCCGGCGATGTGTTCGAGAAGGTCAAAGCCGAGCTCGGCATCGATGACGGCGGATGCACCCCGGACGGCAGGTTCTCTCTGGACAGCTGCCGCTGCGTCGGCGCGTGCGGTCTCGCACCGGTCATGATCGTAGGCGGGGACGTCTACGGCAAGCTGACGCCGGACATGGTTCCTGAGATTCTCGGTAAGTATCGTTAGAGCAGCGGTTGTTTGATCAAGTTGACGGAGGGTTTTAAAAGATGAAATCACTGAACGAAATTAAAGCGATTCGGGAGAACATGGCCGCCGAGATCGAGCTCCGCGCTCAGGACGAAAGCGCCATCAAAGCCATCGCCGAGGGCACGACGGACGTCAGGATCCTTTGCTGCGGCGGTACCGGCTGTCATTCCAACCACAGCCAGGCTGTCATGGACGAGTTCAACCGGCAGATCAAGGCAGCCGGTGTCGAGGACCGCGTCAAGGTCGTCCAGACCGGATGCCAGGGCCTCTGCGCTAAGGGACCGATCGTAGTCATCCATCCGGGTGGCGTCTTCTACGAGCTGGTCACCCCGGAGAAAGTTACAGAAATCATGAACGAGCACGTCCTCAAGGGCGAGCGCGTCAAAGAGTATCTCCTCAGAGATGAGGGCGTCGTCGAACACGACGTAGAGACTCAGTTCTACAAGAGACAGACCAGAGTCGCGCTCCGCAACTGCGGCGTGATCGACCCTGAGCATATCGATGAATACATCGGCCGCGGCGGCTACGAGGCGCTCGCCAAGGTCCTGACCGAAATGGGCCCGGACGATGTCATCAAGCTGGTCACGGACAGCGGACTGCGCGGCCGCGGCGGCGCGGGCTTCCCGACCGGCCGCAAGTGGATGTTCGCATCCGGCAACCGGGGCAAGGTACAGAAGTACGTTTGCTGCAACGCTGACGAAGGCGACCCGGGCGCATTCATGGACCGTTCCATCCTCGAAGGCGACCCGCACACCGTACTCGAGGCCATGACGATCGCGGGCTATGCGATCGGCGCGAGCCAGGGTTACATCTACGTTCGTGCGGAGTATCCGATCGCTGTCGACAGACTTAAGATTGCGATCGACCAGGCCAGAGATTACGGCCTGCTCGGCAAGAACATCTTCGGCAGCGGGTTCGACTTCGACATCGACCTGAGACTCGGCGCGGGCGCGTTCGTCTGCGGCGAGGAGACGGCCCTCATGACCTCCATCGAGGGCAATCGCGGCGAGCCCCGTACGCGTCCGCCGTTCCCCGCGCTCAAGGGCCTCTTCGGCAAGCCCACGGTCCTCAACAACGTCGAGACCTTCGCCAACGTGCCGCAGATCATCCTCAAGGGATCCGAGTGGTTCGCCTCCATGGGCACCGAGCGCTCCAAGGGCACCAAGGTCTTCGCGCTGGGCGGCAAGATCA
>JAFRGD010000012.1 GCA_017433975.1 Mogibacterium sp.
ACCTGAGGGCTGCAAGCTGGTCAAGGTCGACGTCGTCGCGGGAGCCAACGAGGCCGGCAGCCTCAAGGCGCAGAACCTCGTCATGCTCGGCGCGTTCATCGGCTGCACCGACATCTTCGAGGCGGACTCCGTCCAGAAGACAATCGACAACCAGCTCGGCAAAAAGAAACCGGAGATGCTCCCGATCAACCGCAAGGCGTTCGAAATCGGTCTCGCCGTCGGCAGAGCTGCCAAATAGGTGAAACCGGAACACAACAAATCAAGAGGGCGGGACAGTTGTCCCGCCCTTTTTCGTTTGCGGCTGCGATGATGAGGCTGCAGCTACGGACAATTGATCGGCAGCGGCACAAGTCTTCTTTGTTGACATTGTCAGACAGTTTGGTATAATGAGTTTACAAAAGGTGCTGCCAGTAGACGGCTGGCCCGAAAGAACTTGCTACGAAGTAGCCGTTGCTTTGCAGAGCGGAACGGCTACTTCTTTATATCCTTAGAAGAAGGATTATAAACAACGATATGGACACTGCATTTCAAAACACAACAGACAGGATCATTCTGGTTGACGAACAGGATCGCGAGGTCGGCTCGGAGGAGAAGCTGACCGCGCACCGAACACCGCTACTGCACCGGGCGTTTTCGATTTTCTTATACGATGATACTGGCGAGGAACCGCGGCTCCTGCTCCAGCAGCGCGCCTACGGTAAATACCACTCGGGCGGGCTCTGGGCCAATTCCTGCTGCTCGCACCCGCGCGTCGGGGAGGTCCTCGCGGAAGCGACGGTCCGGCGGCTGCAGGAGGAGCTCGGCGTGGCCGGCGTTGCGCTGACGGAGGTCGGCTCGTTCGTCTACTGCCACAAATTCCGGGACGACCTCTACGAGCACGAGTTCGACCACGTCTTCGTCGGGCGGTACGCCGGCCCGGTGAAACCGAACCCGGAGGAGATCGCCCGCGTAGAATGGGTGCCGGTCTCTCGCCTCCGCAAAGACTTGCAGTCGTACGAGGCGCGCCGCGCACAGGCCACGGGCGAACTGCAGACCGCGGAGAACGCGCAGGAACTACTGCATCCGCAAACCGACGCCCCGGACACCTACAGCGACCCTGTCTTTGCGGCGTGGTTCCCGACGGCAGCTTCGTTTGTATTGAACTGGCTGAATCAAAGAGGACTGTAACATCATGGAAGTCAAAACGTTAGACCTGAACGGTATCACCTATATTGAACCGGTCACCGGCGGCGCGCCCGACTGGTACTGGGGCGAAAGCTTCGAGCACGGCGACCTCTACGAGGCGGAAGAGGTCTTCCGCGCGGGCGGCACGGTCGAAGGCCGGCACCTCTGCATCATCCACTACCCGGACGGCGCGGTCTACTGGCCCGTCCCAAAACAACCCGGCACCTACCCGGACAACCCGGTCTATTGGAACGGTGACATTTATCTTTTGAACGTGATTTTCCCGGAGGATAAACTGCAGATCCTGCGCTTCCGCTGCGACACGCGGACGACCGAGCTTTTCAAAGAGTTCCCGCTCAGCCTCGCGAAGGACTGCTACAACCTCCGGCTGGACCCCGACCCGCTGACCATCACGCGGCAGCGCTGCGGGACGAACGAATTCGAGATCCTATGGCCGGAGCAGGTGGCTTTTTACATGCAGGACACCGAAAGCTTTTTCCTGCGGGAGGGCGACCGGCTGTACTTCAGCTGCTGGTACGAGGACCCGGACTACCGCGACACGGTCAACGTGCGGAATCTGCAGGGCGAACTGCTCGAGCAGCTCGACGGCGACCTACGGGTCATGCCGAACGGCGAGGTCTGGTGGCTCCGGTGACGCGCTTTCACCGTCCGAAACGCCTCCCCCGCTTCTGAAAACAAAGAAAACGCAACTTGCAACCGCCGGTTGACAAATTGAAAAGCCCGGTTGGTGGCGCGAAACCGCCGCTTCGGGTACCTTTAGGGCAGAAAACAACGACACCGCACGATTCAGGCACCACGAGGTACCGATACAACCGGGGAGGAACATAAAAATGATATTAGCAGACAAGATCATCGAAAACAGAAAGAAAAACGGCTGGTCCCAGGAGGAGCTCGCGGACCGGCTCGGCGTATCGAGGCAGTCGGTCTCCAAATGGGAGAGCGCGCAGGCGGTCCCGGACATGAAAAAGATCCTGCAACTCGCGGAGGTCTTCCAGGTCAGCACGGACTACCTGCTCCGCGACGACATCGAAACCATGACCGCGCCGGAGACGCCGGTCGACAGCGGTCTCGAAGAAACCGTCCGGACCGTCTCCATGGGAGAAGCCAACGCGTTTCTGCAACATAACGAATACGCCGCGACGACGATTTCCACGGGCGTGATGCTCTGCATCCTCTCGCCGGTCCTCATGATCCTCTTCGGCGGCCTCGCGGACGCCGGCGTCATCCCGGTCAGACCGGAGTTTGCCGGCATCTGCGGACTCGTCATCCTGCTGCTCATGGTCACCGCGGCCGTTGCGATGTTCCTGTCGACCAGCATGCGCGGAAAGCCGTACGGCTACCTCGAAACCCTCAACATCGACACCGAGTACGGGGTCAGCGGCATGGTCAAGGAGCGCCGCAGCGCGTACGCGGACCGGCACAGCCGCCTCCTGATCCTCGGGATCATGCTTTGCATCGTCTCGGCCATTCCGCTGCTGGTCCTGCAGATCCTGGGGAACGCGACCCGCTCGAATGTTTACCCGATCGTCGGCGTCACGGTTCTCCTGGTCATCTGCGCCATCGGCGTCAAGATGATCGTCCTGACCAGCATCCGCCAGGGCGGCTTTAATAAACTGCTCGAAGAAGACGATTACACCAGGCTGAACAAGCGCGCCGGCAAGTTCGACGGCATCTACTGGGCGGTCGTCCTCGCCATCTACCTCGGTTGGAGCTTCCTTACATTCCGCTGGGAGTTCACCTGGATCGTCTGGCCGATCGCCGGCGTCCTCTACATGGCCTACCGCGAGATCGCCAAGGCCATCGTCCGCTCCCGATAAACCTTGTTTCAACAACCCCGCACCCGGCAGACCGCTCGCGTCTGCCGGGTGTTTTTTGTCATTCCCCTATTTTCCCCGCGCCTATTTTCACAAAGTGCGGAATCTGCTATATTTAAACCAAGAAGTGCTTTCAAAAGGATTCGGCTCCGGCGCCGCCGCGCCCGGGGCCGTTCAAAAGGTCAGGTGATCACGGACATGAAAAAGAAACTCGCACTGCTCGTTACCGTCTTCTGCGCGCTGGCGCTCGCGCTCAGCGGCTGCGGCTCATCGACGCCGCTCGCCAAG
This sequence comes from Mogibacterium sp., assembly GCA_017433975.1. Classification (GTDB taxonomy): domain Bacteria; phylum Bacillota; class Clostridia; order Peptostreptococcales; family Anaerovoracaceae; genus RGIG2439. The sequence continues at coordinate 3,288 of JAFRGD010000012.1, forward strand.
GCGGCGAAGGCCCTGGAAAAATCCGCGGAGGAGGGTCATTACGACGTCGCTTACATCGGCGAGACCGATTCTCTCATCATCACGTTCCACCGGGAGACCGACAAGGACCTCCTATTCGAAACGCTGAACAAGGAGATCGAGGGCCAGGACGTCGGCAATCTGTTCTTCATCGTACCGGAGGAAGAAGACATCAGTGTCATTTATACGGTTCCTCTTTTCCTCGAACTCGGCAAGCTGCAGTGCAGCTCAATTCAGATTCTGGGCCTGAACAGCGGATTTGTGGAGAATACCAGCTGGTCTTCAATCATCGACAAGGCCAACCTGGTCTACCTCCCTTCCCTGCCGAACATTGGAGAAGGGACCGCGGAGAGCAGGCCAAAGCTGGCCACGCTCAAGCGCGTCTGGATCGGTGACGGCGACCTGTCCAATGTCTCCCAATATACGGATCTGGAGGAGATCGGAATCTACGCGGACCTGATGCCTAAGATTGCGGCGGAAGACGCGGACGGGGATGCGGACGAGTCCGGGGAAGCGCAAAGCTTCCTGTTCGAGGGCGGCGCGGTCTATAAAACCCTCGTCGACGGCTCCAACGTCAAGCGCCTGCTCATCGCGCCGACGTCCCCGAGCTACACGCTCGATGATAACGGCAGCAAGTTCATCTTTACATTGCAAAATCAATACCCGGGCCTGCTCGTCAACCCGCCGGACACCGCGCTCGAAATCGACCCGGTCGCTTCGGTGGACGACAGCTCGCTCGTTCCGGTCATCGACCTCGAGCTCCCGAACCTGAAACCGGACTCCCGCAAAAGTGTTCTCAAGACGTTCCTCAACGGCGAAGCCGAGGACGTTTACAACCGGGCGATCAAATTCAAAGTGAAAAACGAAACGCCGGTCGTCCACGGCAAGGCGCTCGTCTGTGTCGTCGACCCACGCACCGTATTGCAGGAAACCTGGAACGAGGACGACTACTGGCCGACCGAGCCGCAATGGCCGGACTACTACCCGCTTGACGTCGTCGTCTTCGAGGATGCGATCGGCGGCGACATCCAGACGCCGGACATGGCCGGGGATTACGAGTCCATGGTCTACGTCTATCCGGTTTATGTATTATACGGATCGTACGGCTCCGGAACCAAAGCGTACACCATGACATACCAGAGCCAGGTCTTCGACCTGACGAACGAGATCGCTTACGCGCCGGTGACCTTCGCCAGAGGGAACCCGCCGCAGACGATCTACTACGGCGGCCAACCGCAGCTCAAGGCGTCGGGCGCCGTGGAAACCAAAGAAGTCTGCGACTACCTGCGCACCCTCAAGACCGAATAAGGAGAAACGACTATGAAGACTTTATTTACTACCGGAACGATTTACGACGGAACGGGCCGGGCGCCATACACGGGTGACATCTTGATCGAGGACGACCGCATCGTCGACGTAGCGGAGCGGATCGAGGCCGAGGCGGACCAGGTCATCGACCTGACCGGGTATCAGATCTGCCCGGGCCTGATCGACGCGCACTCGCACAACGACTTCTTCTATGACCGCGAGGACGCCGAGAAGTTCTACAAGCCGTTCATCGAGCAGGGCATCACGACCCAAATCACCGGAAACTGCAGTTTCTCCCCGTTCGGGACCGATGAGGACACCCCGTACCGCGATAAAATCGGCGGCGGGCTGTTCGACGCGCTGCACCCGGGCAGCTTTGCGGCGTTCAAGGAACGCGCGGCCGGGCGGCTCTACGTGAACCTCGTTCCGCTCATCGGGCAGGGGTCCGTGCGTGCCGGCATGGCGGGCTACGACCCGACGCCGTTCACGCCGGAGCAGATCGAACGGGAACTCACCTACGTCCGCGAAGCCATGGAGGGTGGCGCCTTTGGCGGCTCGTTCGGCTTCATGTACGAACCGGACCGATACGCGCAGCAGGACGAAATCATCGCCTTCGCCAAGGAGATCGCGAAATACGACGGAATCATCACGATTCACCCGCGCGCGTGCTCGATCGTCAGCGCGGACTACCCGCTTCTCACCAAAAAATCGCACCTCGAGATGGGCCTCGACGAAGCGGTTGACATCATGCACCAGTCCGGCTGCCGGCTGGAGTACAGCCACCTGATCTTCACGGGCCAGCGGAGCTGGAAGCTCCTCGACAAGATGCTCGACACCTTCCACCGCGAGCGCAAAGCAGGCAGCCCGATCGCTTTTGATAACTACGCGTTCCACTACGGCGCGTCCGTCATCACGGTCGTCTTCCCGGAGTGGTACGCCCAGCTGAGCAAAGAGGACGCGGCCAAACCGATCAACCGCAAGAAACTCGAGCTCACGATTCTCATGTACCGCAAGGTCCTCGGTATCGACTGGGACGACATGGTCGTCGCGTACATCTCGGACGACCACCCGGAGTACGAGGGCAAGACCGTCGTGCAGTGCGCCGAGGAGGAGGGCCTCTCCTATCTCGACATGTACCTCAAGCTCGTCGACCTGTCGAACCGCGCGGGCAGCATTTATCTCGGCAAGTACTATAACGCGGCCATCGTCCGCCGCCTGATGGAGGACGACCTGTCCATCTTCATGACCGACGCCTGGGTCGAGGAGAAGGGCCTGCAGAACATCGCGGCGTTCCAGACCTTCCCGCAGTTCTTCCAGCTGGCCAAGATGTACGACATCCCGATCCAGAAGATCGTCCGCAAGATGACCGGCCTCACCGCAGACCGCTATCAGATTCCGGACCGCGGCTACCTAAAGCCGGGCTACAAAGCCGACCTCACCGTGCTCGACCTCGCGCACATCAAGGTGAACGAGGCCAAGCCGGACTTCCGCCCGCAGGGCATCGTCCACGTTTACATCAACGGGCAGCCGGCCCTGCAGGACGGCAGCTACCTCGGCGGGACGGCCGGTGAAGTCGTCCTCAAGACGAAAGGAACCGCGCAATGATCAGAATTTGCATTTTCGACCTGGACGGGACGCTCGTGCGGACGCAGGAGTCCATCGCCCGGCCGGTCAACATGACGCTGGCGCACTTCGGCCTGCCGGCGCAGCCTGTGGAGGCGTTTAACTATTTCGCCGGCGACGGGCTCAAAAACGCCCTCAAGCGGGCGCTCATCGCTGCCGGGGATTCCGACGCTTCTTATTTAGAAGAAGGGTTCCCAATGTGCCTCGCCTGGATGGACGAGGACCCGCTGTACCACGTCGCACCGTACGAAGGCATCCCGGAGGCGCTGCAGGCGCTCCGGGCGGCCGGCCTCACCATCGCGGTCCTGACCAACAAACCGCACGCCAGCGCGATCAGCGTTGTGGAGGGATTCTTCGGTAAAGGGACCTTCGACGTCATCCAGGGGCAGATGGTGAACGGCCCGCTCAAGCCGGACCCGCAGGGGCTCTTTGCGATTCTCGATCAATGCGGAATGCAGAAGGACGAATGCCTCTACTTTGGCGACACCCGCACGGACATGCTGACGGCGCACAACGCCGGCGTCACCGCGGTCGGCGTGACGTGGGGCTTCCGACCGCGGAGCGAGCTCGAGGAATACAAGGCGGACATCATCATCGACAGCCCGCAGGACATCCCGGGCGTCGCGGGCGTGCGCTGACGCGGACCATTCGTTGGCGTGTACTGACGCGGACGGTTAGCGGGCACGGTTTTTTATAATAAACAACTTCTACGGAGGTAAATAACGATGGCATCCAAAACCAATCAGGAATACGCGGAGCGGCTGCAGAAGATGATTCAGCTGGAGACGGTCTCCGATCCAAAATGCGGCAGCCCACAGGAGAACTTCGAGGCGTTCCACGATCTGCTGTGCAAGCTCTTCCCGAACCTGTATAAAGTCTGCACAGTGCAGGACTTCCACGGGTCGCTCCTCCTGCGGTGGCCTGCAGGGATCGAGACGGACAAGCTGCCGATCCTTTTCATGAACCACCACGACGTCGTCCCGGCGTCGCCGGACGGCTGGACGCACCCGCCGTTCTCCGGCGAAATCGCCGACGGCCGCATCTGGGGCCGCGGCACGCTCGATGACAAGGGCGGCCTCTGGGCGATGCTCGAGGCCGCGGACGAGCTTGCCGCCGAGGGCTTTCTCCCGCAGCGCGACATCTACTTTGAGAGCGGCTGCAACGAAGAAACGAGCGGCGCCGGCGCGGACGAGATCTCCGCGTGGCTCCGCGACAACGGAATCCGCCTCGAAATGGTCTTCGACGAGGGCGGCGACGTCGTCCACTCCCCGATTCCGGGCACCAAAGGCACCTTCGCGATGGTCGGCGTTGGCGAAAAAAGCATCGTGAACCTCCGCTTCACCGCGCGGTCGTCCGGCGGACACGCCTCGACGCCGGGCAAGGACACCCCGCTCGTCCGCCTGGGCAAGTTCATGGCCTACGTCGACAAGCATGACGTCTTTGACGTCAGCCTCTCCCCGACGATCACCGAGATGATCAAGCGCATCGCTCCATATATGGGACCTGCGGGCAAGGTCGCCGGCAAGGCGGACCGGCTCCGGAAGCCGCTCGAAAAGGTCCTGCCGAAGCTCAGCCCGTCGGTCCGCGCGATCCTCGGGACCACCATCGCCTTTACGCTCACGGGCGGCGGCGAAGCGGTCAACGTCATCCCGCGCGAAGCCTGGGTCGTCGGCGACATGCGGTGCTCGCACCACCAGGGCAAAGAGGCTTCCATCCAGGCGATTACCAAGGTCGCCGCGAAGTTCGACATCGAAACCGAAGTCATCGCCTCCGGCTTTGAGTCGCGCCTCACCGACGTCAACGGCTCGGCCTACCGCCTCGTCGAAGAAGCCGTCATGGCGACGATTCCGGGCGTCGACGCCTGCACGCCGTACATCATGACCGGCGGCTCGGACTCCAAATACTTCGACCGGGTGTGCGACCAGTGCATCCGCTTCCTCCCGTTCACCATCGACACCGACCAGATGGGAACCGTCCACGGCGTCAACGAATGCGTGGACGTCGCGACCCTCACCCCGGCCGTCGACTACTTCAGATACGTCATGCGGCACGCCTAGCGCAGGGAGGCCACCATGTCCAACAAGAAACGCTCTGTAAAACCACAGGATACGGTCGAAGCGAAGGCCACCGGCGCAAAAGCGACTGACGTTGTGGCTTCCGGTACCGGCGGGGCAGCTCCGGCCGGCGAAGGCATCAACATCAGCGCCCGGTCCTTCCTCATCGCCATCGGGGTCATCTTCCTCCTGATGGTGGCGACCTACATCCTGACGCTCGTCGTCCCGGGCGGCGAATACGCGCGGACCGTCGACGCGGGCGGCCACACCGTCATCGACACGGAGGCCGGCTTCCACTACGTTGAGGGCGGCCTGCCGTTCTGGAAGTGGCTGCTCTCCCCGTTCCTCGTCCTCGGCGCCGAGGGCTCGGGCACGCTCATTGCAGTCTTAATCTTCCTGCTCGTCATCGGCGGCGTGTTCAACGCGCTTTCGGTCTGCGGCCTGATGAACTACATGCTGGCCAAGATCGTCAACCGCTTCGGCGACGTCAAATACAAGCTGATGGCGGTCCTGATCTTTTTCTTCATGGCGATGGGGTCGCTCGTCGGGTCCTTTGAAGAAGTCATCCCGATGGCCCCGATCGTCGTCGCGCTGGCCGTCGCGCTCGGCTGGGACACCGTGACCGGCGTCGCGATGTCGCTCCTCGCGGCGGGCTGCGGCTTTGCGGCCGGCATCGCGAACCCGTTCACCATCGGCGTCGCGCAGGGCCTTGCAGGGCTCCCGATGTTCAGCGGCGTCTGGCTGCGTGCGGTATCGTTCGTCCTGATCTACGCGTTGCTCCTTTGGTTCGTCCGGCGCCACGCGCGCAGGGTCGAGCGGCCGGCGGAGCAAGGCCGCGCCGCAATCCAATACATCAGCGACCCGCGGATGGACAAGGGGCTCAAGCTCTTTGCAGCCATCCTCGGGACCGGCCTCGTCATCGTCCTCAGCTCCAGCTTCATCACCGCGCTACAGGATTACACGATGATCATCGTTGCCCTGATGTTCCTCGTCGCCGGCATCGTGTCGGTTCTCGTTTCCGGCATGGGCCTCCGCGGACTCGGACGGGCCTTCGGCAAAGGCATCGTCGCGATTTCCCCGTCGATCCTCATGATCCTCATGGCTTCTTCCATCAAATACACGATGGTCGAGGGCAAAATCCTCGACACGCTGCTCCACTCCGCCCAGGAGATGGCCGGCGGCATGCCAAAGTGGGGCGTCGTCCTCTTCATCTATGCGATCTGCCTCGTGATGAACTTCTTCATCGCGTCGGGGTCCGCCAAGGCGTTCCTCCTGATCCCGATCATCGCGCCGCTCGCGCAGATCTTCGGAATCAGCATGCAGCTCGCCATCGTCGCCTTCGCGTTCGGCGACGGCTTCAGCAACGTCATCTACCCGACCAACGCGGGCCTGCTCATCACGCTCGGCCTGTCCGAGGTGAGCTACGGCGAATGGTTCCGCTACTCGGTGCGGTTCCAGCTGCTCAACCTGCTGCTGACCGCGGGCATCCTGCTCTTCGGCCTCGCCGTGGGTTACCACTAAACACAGTAGACGAAGCGGCGGCCAATGGCTGCGGCGACGGGCTGCCGCCCCGCACATTTCTTTTGACGAAGCGCGGTCCGGGTGATATAATGACTTGGTTTTAAAATTAACACTACCGGAGGGTATTACCATATGGATAACAAAAACATCGAAGCGACCGGCGAACTGATGACGCGCATGCAGCCGGCCGAGGCCGGGCTCAAGCAGAGCGCGCGCTTCACGGACAACTTCATCTGGATTCTCGTCCTGGTGACCGCGTTGTACGTGTTCCTGTCGGGGTTTGCCCAGGTCTTTTTCAGCGACTTTCTGCTGAACCTCACCTACTGGTCCGACTCCATGTTCTTCATCCTTTACATCTACACGTGCGTGCTGGCGGACATCATCGTACTGCTCATCGTCCTCTATATCATTAAGAAAAACCGCTTCATCCTGCGGTCGTTCCGCCCGGCGCGGAGCGCGGACAAGCCGTTCAAAGCGTACGTCATCGAGGACCGCTATGTCATCCGCAACAATAACACCGTCAAAATGCTCCTCCTGGGGCTGCTGCTCGGCTTCCTCACGAACTTCGCGTGCATCCTCTGCGCGATGATTCACGGGGACATCAAGTTCTACTTTGACTTCAGCGCAAGCGAGATTCCGGTGCTCCTCTTCGCCCTGCTCTCCGTGTTCATCCAGAGCACGTCCGAGGAGCTGTGGTGCAGGGGCTTCATGTATGAGCGGCTCAACATCCGCTACCCGGTGTGGGTCGCGGTCGTGATCAACGGCGTGTTCTTCGGCTGCCTGCACATGTTCAACCCGAACGTGAACGTGTACGGCGTCCTGGGCATCGTCGTCTGCGGCCTCTCGTATTCGCTCCTGCGGTGGTACACCGACAGCATCTGGATCTGCATGGGCATCCACACCATGTGGAACTTCACGCAAAATATCATCTTCGGGCTGCCGAACAGCGGTATCGTCTCCCGGATGTCGATCTTCCACCTCGCCGCGGCCAACGGCACGAGCAACCTGATCTATGACTATGGCTTCGGCGTCGAAGCCGCCCTTCCGGCGCTTCTCGTCGACGCTCTGCTCGGCGTCGTGATCCTGCTCCTCGCAAAGCGGAATGGCCGCCTTGGCGAGCTCAAACTGACGCATCAAAAGAGATATCAGATGGCCCACCCGGCCGCATGAGGTGAGCCTTGAACGCAAACAGTCTTTCCGCTATCATTATCGTTACCATCCTGATGATCGTCATGGTCATCCTTCTGCCGCTGGCCGACCGCACCGTCTGCCGGCGGCTCGGTTTGAGTATCAACGACGGAATCAGTACCAACCCGGACGCGGACCGGCTTCTGGTCCTCCGCAAGGGCGTGCTGGTCCTGGTCTTTTGCCTTTACCTGCTGGTGCTCGCCTACGTGGCGTTCTTCTCGCGGTCCGCGGCGGCCGATTACCTGATCCATATCGCGATCTTCCAGGACCTGTCGGAGTCCATCCAGATCGACTACGGAATTTTTGAATTCTTCCAAGTGCTCTTCACCGAAGGGCTCTCGCAGGCGTTCCAGCGCGTGCACATCATCAACCCGGAGGACATTTCGCAGGTCTACATGAACATCGCGATGTTCGTCCCGATGGGGTACCTGCTGCCTTACGTCTTCGACTGGTTCCGCCGGAACATCCGGACCCGGACCGTCGTCGTGAGCTTCCTGATTTCGCTCCTGATCGAGAACCTCCAGCTGGCCACAAAGCTCGGGTTCTACGACTTCGACGACCTGATCTCCAACACGGTCGGTGCCTTCCTCGGGCAGGGGCTCTTCCTCGCGTTCGCGTACGTCAACACCCATCCGGACTGGCGCGCCGACGTCCGGCAGCTCCACCACTGGCGCTGGAAGACCCGCCACACCGCGCTGCACCCGTTCTTCCGCAAGATGCACGTCGTCCGCGCGACCCTGTATTGCACCGACATGGCCGCGGCCGAGGAATTTTTCCTGCACAAACTGGGCTTTTTGCTGCACAAAAAAATTACCGACCTCGCGACCGGCCAGTCCAAAATGCTCCTGTATTGCAATGACACGCAGATTGAAATCGTCTGCCTTCCGCCGGGCTCTGAACCATCCGCGCAGGACGTGACGATCGCGTTCAACAACAACGATCGGATCCGGAGCCGGCTGATCGAACAAGGGATTCCGGTCTCCGAGTACGCGCTCGACCCTTACACGAACCTCCGCACGTTCCGCGTCGAGGCCCCGGACAACATCGCAATCACGTTCATCGAGGAATAAAAAACAGCGCCGCGGCAGCTTGCCGGCGGCGCCTTTTCATTCGCTATTAAATCGGTTCGACGGTCAGCTTGCTATCCGTTGGAAGGCCGCCCGCTAGATTGGCTCGACGGTCAGCTTGCCGCCCTTCTGGGTGAAGTTGCAGTAGATCCGGTAGCCGTCGATCGCGTCGTTCACGGCGAGCTCGTGCCTGTCGTAGGCGTGCATGAGCCGGTCCGCGACGTCATCGAGGGCCGTGAGGTCCTCTCCGGTGAATGATGCGAGGAGCATCGCCTTGATCCGGAGCAGCAGATCGTCGCGGCTCACTTCTCCGGCCGCCTCCTCCGAAAGCGACAACTCAACCGTATAGAAGGCATCCCCGCCGGCGACCCGTTCGCCGGTGTTGTCATAAAAAGCGAGTTCAAACGGCCCGAGGTCCGTCCCGAGGTCCGCGAGGACCCCGGCAAAGCGGCTCTCAAAAGCCTCGCAGGTCATGCCCGGAAGCGTGCACTGCAGGTTGTCCTTCTCCGTCGTGGTCGTCTCCTGCCCGTCGCCCGTATCGTTGTCCGACGCACCGGACCTGCCGCCATCGCCCTTCGCGAAGAGCTTGACGCCCGCGAAGGCCAGAACCGCCACGACGAGCACGGCGGCCAGGATCTTGACCCACTTGTTGCTGCCGCCGGCCGCGCCGGCACCCTGCAGCTGTTTTTCGCAGGCGTCTCCCAGTGCCCGCAGGGACTTCTGCGCGTCCTTTCCGACCGCGTCGATCCAGTTCACGCCCCCGAGGTAGTACTTGAGGTTGTCCGCCGGCGCCACGCCCGTCAACCGGAACGGGAAGATCGGCGTCCGGTCGTCCGCGGCGTTACAGATCTCGCCGAGCACCTGCGCGGAGCCGTTCACCTTTTCCGTAAAGACCAGCACCAGCAGCCGCGAGTCGTCCACCGCGCGCGCCCGCGCCGCGATTTCGTCCTCGCCCTGCCGCACGTCCCGCGCCGCGTACCAGCACCGCAGCCCCCTGCGCTCGAGCTCCGCGCACACCGCGTCCGCGATGACCTTGTCCTCTTGCGCGTAACAGATGAAAATGTCGTGTGCCATGGCCGTACCTCTATCCCTTTATCCGTTCGGAACCGTCACTTGTTTCTGTATTTCCCGTAGAGTCGGAGTACACCTTCTCTATAACTTTCTCCATTTGCTTTCTGCTTTATTTTTGCAAACTGCTCATATTTCTTGAGTTTCTCAAGCAGCTCCGGGGACTGGATGCTGTCATAAAGACACCTCGCTAGTGTGTGTGCTTCAGTAATGACCCTCCTCCCGTTGTGTTTGGAATAGTCCGTCGGCAAGCGCCAGCAGATACTGGCCCGGATGTTTTCATCCGGAATCTGCTCTATGACGAAGTCCGCGAAATCAATTTCCTGAAGGTAAAATTCCGCCTGCGTCTTTGGACTATAGGCATTATACGGCTCGGTATCCGCAAGATAGGCTCCCGCCACGATGAAATCCGCCTTCTTCTTCGGGTCCTTGATCTTCCGGATCAGGGTCCAGACGTCCCCTCGTGAAAGCTCCACCTCCCGGCGCGACTTTTTCCGGTTCTCGTCTGTAATTCTGTGATTAAAATGAGACATGACTTCCTTGCATCTCTTCTCGTCGATCATTCGCAGGGCGAGGTCCATCAGTTCCTGGTCCGTGCCCTTCTGCCAGACGTCCGCGTCCTTCAGTTTAAACAGTCTCATGACGTTCTCCTTTATTTCATTCAAGGCGTTGAACGGTACACTTGACGCATCTCTCGCGTCTGTCTCTATTTTACTATACTTGTGATTCTATTCAAAGTGCAAATGAAAAGCACCCCGGCGGTTTGGTTCCCGTCGGGGCGTTCCTTGGCGTGATTGCGGCCCGGGTGAAAAACAGAACCGCCCCCGTTTTCACCTCGTGCGGCAAAAGATGGTTATTATAGATGTTTACGCCCGCACGGCGCCCGGAATCGCGACGCCGGTCCGGAGCAGGACTTCTTCGACAGTACCGACCGGGATGATTTCAAGGGCTTCCTTGACCTCGTCCGCGACCTCGTCGAGGTCCTGTTCGTTGTCTTTCGGGATGAAAATCGTCTTGAGGCCGGCGCGCATGGCCGCCATCAGCTTCTCCGGGAGGCCGCCGATGGCCGTGACGACGCCGCGGAGCGAGACCTCGCCGGTCATGCCGAACTCCGGGCTGACCGCGTTGCCCGTCACGAGGGACGCGAGGGCGGTGGTCATCGTTATGCCGGCGGACGGCCCGTCCTTCGGCACCGCGCCCTCCGGCACGTGGATGTGGAGGTCGTGTTTCTCAAAGACGTCGGCCTTGTCCGGGAACATCGCCTTGACGAGGCTGACCGCAATCTGGGCGGACTCTTTCATGACGTCGCCGAGCTGGCCGGTCACGGTGATCTTGCCGCTCCCCTTGGTAAAGAGCGTTTCGACAAAGAGGATCTCGCCGCCCGCGCGGGTCCACGCGAGGCCGGTCACGATGCCCGGCTTCTTCTCAGCGAGAATCTGGTCGTGGCGGATCGGGTGCCGGTCGAGGAACTCGCGGAGGTCTTCCGGCCGCACCGTCAGCGGCGTCGCCTCGGCTAAAGAACCGGTATCCGCCGCTGCTCCGTCGGCGCCCTTCTCCCGCGCCTCCGCGGCCTGCGCCTTGCGGGCGCGGGCGATCTTGACCGCCGCAACGCGGCAGAGGGTGTCGAGCTGCTTCTTGAGGCCGCGGACCCCGCCTTCCATCGTATAATCCGCGATGATCGCGCGGATCGTCTCCTCCGGGACAATCAGCTGGTCTTCGCCGATGCCCATCTGCTTCATCGCCTTCGGCAGCAGGTGCCGGACCGCGATCTGCAGCTTGTCCGTCGCGGTGTACCCGTTGAATTCGATGACTTCCATGCGGTTGAGGAGCGGCTCCGGAATCGTGTCGAGCGTGTTGGCCGTGCACACGAAGAAGACGTCCGAGAGGTCATATGGTACGTTCATGTAGTGATCCGTGAAGGAAAAGTTCTGCTCCGGGTCGAGCACCTCGAGCAACGCGCTCGCCGGGTCGCCGTTGTACGACGCCGAGAGCTTGTCCACTTCGTCGAGAACCATGACCGGGTTGGAGACACCGCTCTTTTGAATGCCGTCCATGATCCGCCCCGGCATCGCACCGATGTACGTGCGGCGGTGACCGCGGATGTCCGCCTCGTCCCGCACGCCGCCCAGGCTCACGCGGACGTACTCACGCCCGAGGGCCCGTGCGATGCTCTGGCCGATACTCGTTTTGCCCGTGCCAGGCGCGCCGACGAAGCACAAAATCGAGCCGGATTGCTCGCAGTTGAGGTTCATGACCGCGATCTGTTGGATGATGCGCTGTTTGACTTTCTTGAGGCCGAAGTGGTCCTCCTCCATGATCTCCTCCGCCTTGTCGAGGTCGATCTGGATCGACGGTTCTTTTTTCCACGAAAGGCTCGTCACGAAGTCGAGGTAGTCGTAAAGCATCGAATACTCCGGGCTGTTGCTCCCCTCTTGTTTGAGGCGGTTGACGATCTTGGTCGCCTCCGCGCGGGCGTCGTCGTTCATGCCCGACTCCTCGATCTTGATCTCCATCTTGCGGAGGTCGGAGACGTTCTCCGGGTGCATCTCGTCGAGCTCCTGCTGGAGCAGCTCCATCTGGCGTTTGATCGCCTGCTCTTTGTAAACCTTGCGGTAATCGTCCGCGGTGGACGACGCGGCGTCGCTCCGCACCTTGGCGATCTCGACGAATTCGTAAATGATCCGCTCGAGCTCGTTCATCCGCTCCCGGCGGCTGTCGATCTCGAGGACCTTGTAACATTCTTCGTTGGAAAGCGACATCCACGGCGAAAGGGCCACGGCCGCCTCTTCCATGGATTCGTAGGACTCGATGTAGGCCTTGGCGGTTTCTCCCCACTCAAAGCCGGCGCTGAACTCCGCCAGCGCGTCCTTGACCGCCATCAGGTGCTCGACCGCCTCCGCGAACGACAGGTCCTCGATGTCGCGCAGCCGCGAAATCGAAATCTGAATCGTGTGGTCCATGTTCATGTAAATATCGTCGATGTTCACGCGCTCGTGCGTGCGGACCTCGATGTAGCCGTCCGGGCTGACCGTCGTGATGTCGCCGCTGATCCCGATCGGGTAGAAGCTCTCCGCGGTCATGTCGTTGCGCTTCTGCTTCTCGCGGGTGATGAGAAGGATGACCTTCTCCCCTTCGCGCGGGTCGGCCTTGGCCGCGGTCTTGAATTCCTCCGTCCGGAAGTACGCGGTCGCCTCCGGCGCGAGCAGAACATCATATACAGGCACAATAATCATATTGTTGGTTCCTCCTTTTGTTAGCACTATATCACACTGAGTGCTAACGGTATACCAAATACTACAACTTTAGTAGGAATTTGTCAATGGAGATACTGTGAAATCTGTGTCCGCAGCCATCTTTTTTGCTATAATGGGGGCATGAAACGGGATGTAATCTTACAAAACTTAAAAGCCGTCTGCAACCTGAACGGCCACGTCATCGGCGCGGTCGCCGGCTCCGGCATGACCGCGCGGTACGCCGTCCTCGGCGGGGCGAACTTCCTCCTCGCGCTCAGCGCGGGAAAGTTCCGCAGCATGGGCCGCGGCTCGCTGGCGAGCTACTTCTGCTTTGGGAACAGCAACCAGATCGTCATGGAGATGGGGCAGCGGGAGCTCCTCCCGCTGTTGTCCGACGTCCCGATCCTCTTCGGGATCTTCGCAAGCGACCCGACGGTCGCCCTCCCGGAGTACATCGCGGAGATCCGCACCGCCGGCTTCAGCGGCCTCGTCAACTTCCCGACCGTTGCGCTCATCGACGGGCAGTTCCGCGAGGCGCTTGAAGAAGACGGCTGCACCTACGCGGCGGAGGTCGAAGCGATCCGGCTCGCGCACGCGCAGGACCTCTTTACCGTCGCGTTTGTCACCGACGAGGACCAGACGCGCAAGATGCTCGACGCGGGCGCGGACGTCATCTGCGTCCACCTCGGCGTGACCAAGGGCGGCTTCATGGGCGCCCGCAAGTCCATCTCCCTCGACGAGGCGCGGCGCATCGTTGACCGGCTCTTCGCCATCTGCGCAGAAGTCCGCCCGGAGGCCATCCGCATGGTCTACGCCGGCCCGGCCAACACCCCGCTCGACGCGCAGTACCTCTACGGGAACACCGCTTGCCAGGGCTACATCGGCGGCTCGACCTTCGACCGCATCCCGTCCGAGCGGGCGATCGTCCAGTCCATCCGAGACTTCCGGAGCCTCGACCGGAACGACCCGATCCAGCAGCTCCTCTCCGGCAAGCTGAACTCCGCCACCTATATCCGCACCGTCCGCGACTATATCGCCCAGCACTACAACAGCAAAGTCCAGCTCGGCGACCTCGCGCTGCTCCTCAACGTCTCCCTGTCGTACCTCAGCACCAAGTTCGCGGCCGAGGTCGGCTGCAGCTTCACCGAGTACCTCCTCCGCTACCGGATGGACAAGGCAGCCGAGCTGCTGCAGGAGGGCGGCCTGTCCTGCAAAGAAGTCGCGGAGCGCGTCGGCTACGAGGACTACGCGCAGTTTTCCAAGATGTTCAAGCAGTATAAAGGCGCCTCGCCGGCACAGTTCCGCAGCGCGCACGCCACGCAGCGTGGGGCTTCCGCGGACGACAATGTGTAGTTTTCGTGAACATCAAAAAAACACATGTAATTTTAATATAAACACATTTATTTTTGCCTCGAATCGTTTTAGAATCAATGTGTAAGCATTGGTTCTGCTTTTTTATGAGAAAGGAAAGAGAGCTATGAAAACGATTGCCATCGCCGGAACCCTCGACACCAAAGGAGCAGAGTTCCGGTATATGAAAGAACAGGCGGAAAGCCTGGGTCTGAACACCTTCATGATCAACACAGGCGTGTTCGAGCCGCTGTTCGAGGCGGACGTCAGCAGTGACGACATCGCTGCTGCTGCCGGCTACGATATGCGCGAGATCGTCGCAAAGAGAGACCGCGCGCTGGCGACCAAGGCCCTGTCGGAAGGCCTCGAGAAGCTCCTGCCGAAACTGTACGCTGAGGGCAAGTTCGACGGCATCCTGTCCGCGGGCGGCTCCGGCGGCACTTCCCTCGCGACCCCTGCGATGAGAGCGCTCCCGATCGGCGTACCAAAGATCATGATCTCCACCATGGCTTCGGGCAACGTCTCCCAGTACGTCGGAACGAGCGACGTCATCATGATTCCTTCGATCGTCGACGTCGCGGGCCTCAACAAGATCTCCAAGACCATCTTCCGCAACGCGATCCTCGCGGCTGCCGGCATGATTGCGCTCAAGGACAAGCTGCCGGTCGAAGACGCGACCGACGAGAAACCGCTCGTCGCGGCGACGATGTTCGGCGTCACGACCCCGTGCGTTGACCAGGCAAAGGCCCGCCTCGAGGAGGCCGGCTACGAAGTCCTCGTCTTCCACGCCACCGGTACCGGCGGCAAGACCATGGAGGCGCTCGTCGACTCCGGCTATTTCAAGGGCGTACTCGACCTGACCACGACTGAATGGTGCGACGAGGTCGTCGGCGGCGTTCTGAACGCCGGTCCGGACCGCTGCGGCGCTGCCATCCGCGCAAAGCTCCCGCAGGTCGTCTCCGTCGGCGCGCTCGACATGGTCAACTTCGGCCCATGGGACACCGTCCCGGCCCAGTTCTCAGGCCGCAACCTGTATAAACACAACCCGACCGTCACCCTCATGCGGACCAACTGCGAGGAGATCCGCGTCATCGCTGAGAAACTCGCCGAGAAATGGAACGCCGCGGAGACCGAAATGGTCGTCATGCTCCCGCTCAAGGGCGTTTCGATGATCGACGCGGAAGGCCAGCCGTTCGAGGGCAAGGAAGAAGACAAGGTCCTCTTTGACACGCTCAAGGAGAAGATCGACAATCCACTCGTCAAGATCGTCGAGATGGACAACAACATCAATGACAGAGACTTCGCGGTGACCGCTGCGGAGACGCTGATCAAACTCATGGAAAAATAATCAAAAAGAGGAGGAACCACAATGTACAGAAAGACAAGAGAAGAAATCCTGAAGGAATTCGACGAAGAGATCAAGAACGGTAAGATCCTGGTCGGCGTAGGCGCCGGAACCGGTATCACCGCGAAGTGCAGTGAGAAGGCTGATGTCGACATTCTCATCATCTACAACTCCGGCCGTTATCGTATGGCTGGCAGAGGCTCTCTGGCTGGCCTCCTCTCCTATGGCGACGCGAACGCGATCGTACAGGAAATGGGCCGCGAGGTACTGCCGATCGTTAAGAAGACCCCGGTTCTCGCCGGCGTCTGCGGCACCGACCCGTTCCGCGTCATGGACCTCTTCCTCAAGGACCTCAAGGCGCAGGGCTTCAACGGCGTTCAGAACTTCCCGACCGTCGGCCTGATCGATGGTAAGTTCCGTGCAAACCTCGAAGAGACCGGCATGGGCTATGGCCTCGAGGTCGAAATGGTCCGCGAAGCGCACAAGCTCGACATGCTGACCTGCCCATACGTCTTCGATCCAGAGCAGGCTGCTGCGATGGCTGAGGCCGGCGCTGACATCCTCGTCGCGCACATGGGCCTGACCACCAAGGGCGACATCGGCGCCGAGACCGCTGTCACACTCGATGACTGCTGCGAGAAGATCAGAGAGATCATCAAGGCCGGAAGAGCTGTCAGACCTGACATCAAGGTCATCTGCCACGGCGGCCCGATTGCTGACCCAGAAGACGCTGCGTACGTCATCCAGCACGTTCCGGAAATCGACGGCTTCTTCGGCGCGTCCTCCATCGAGAGACTTGCTTCCGAGAGAGGCATGACCGCCCAGGCGGCTGCGTTCAAGGCGATCAAGAAATAAGTCGAAGTAGACGCAGGCGTTCCGCGACGGAGCAAACGAGAAATAAAAGCGGCTGCCGCACGACTGTGCGGCAGCCATTTATTTGCCTGTCTGACGGCTTCGTTCTGTTATTTCAGCTGCTTGAGCGCCGCAGCCTCCGCTTCGACCTCTTTGCGCAGCTCACGGATCTCTTTCTCGTGGTCCTGCTCGGCCGCGGATTTTTCTTTGCGGATCTCCCGCTCCATTTTATGCAGACTGATGGTCTCTTCGGTTTTCTCTTTCGCGACTTTCTTGATCTCGCGGGCTTCTGCCTTGACCTGCCGTCTGAGCTCCTTCAGTTCCTCTTTTTCCTCTTTTGCCGCCTTTTTCAGCTCTTTCCTGAGTTCGTCCATATCCTGATACCTCTCTTTCACTCGTCTGTAAAATGTATTTGGCTTGAGGTCCAGCTCCTGCATTGCGCTGCGCGCTGTGATCTCTCCGGCGAGCCACCGCTGCACGACCTGATCGAACAAGGTTTCATCGAATGCGATCGGCTTCCGCCCCCGCCCTTTCTTGCGGAAGGTCTCAGCCAGGTCGCGAAACTCCCTGCCCGACATCGTGACGCTGTCCTCGTCGTTCAGCTTTTCAAGCAATTCGTCAATCTGTGCGGAGTCGTAGATGTACATCATTTGTGAAGTCCTCCTTTTGACATTGCAGATTATAAACGATACGAATTAGTGTGTCAATATATTATGAAACATTTCATAAAAATTATTTTTGACACACTCGAGCATTCTCAAATGAAAAAAGCTGCCGCACGAACGGTACGACAGCCCCTTTATTGCATTCAATGATGCTAATTACTCCTCGACCTTCAGCGTCTTGAGGTAAGCGTAGAGGTCCTTGGACTCTACCTTACCGGAAGCCTTGAGCTGCGGCGAGCCGCTGTAGTAGATCGTCTGCGGCGGGTCCGCGGACGCGACTGTCTTCGCCTCGTAGGCGACCCCGTTCCGAAAGTCAAAGACCTGACATTTATACGTCATGGTGTACGCCTCGGTTCCGGCGTTATACGACCCGTACAGGACGTAGATTGGATAGACATAAATGAACGTCTCGTAGTCTCCCGGACCGTCCGGGGTCGGAATGTGCCCGTCGATGTCCTCCGACATGACGATCGTCGGGAGCGCCTCGTATGACCACTGCCGCTTGGTCGGCCAGTACGTGCCATCGTACCAGGTTTCGGAGGAGAGCTTGCCCGGATCCACCAGGCATATCAACGCTTTGCCGTGCACGACCGGAGAATCGGAGGTTAACGTCAGCTTGGTGGCTTTATTGTAGCAGTCTTCGGCTTCGTCGTTCAGGAAGTTGCGGATGACGCTGGAGCGGCCAGCCTCGGACAGGTGCGGCAGCGGGACGTCTTTGACCGCGGCGAGCTGCGCGTCGTCGACCGGCGCGGCCGGATCAAACGCCTGCTCGGTCTCCGGTGGATTGATCAGGAGGTCCGGATACTGGAGCTGCAGGATGAACAAGTACTGGTTGCCCGTTTCGCTCAGGTCGTAGGATGGTGACGTCGGCGCGATGAGCAGGCGCTTGACGCCGGTTTCCGGCGTCAGGTACTTGTAAACGCTGCCGCCGCTGAACGTCCGGGCGGTTGGTTCGGCAGTCTCTTCGTCCCCGGACGATTCGCCGTCACCGGCCTCGACATCGTCTGCCCACGGGCTCCGCTGCGGAATCAGGAACGCGTCGATTCCGATTTCGGTCAGATTCGGATAATATTTGAGGTCTGACAGGTGAACGTCACTGATCCAAAGCCGTTCAACGGATGTGAGCAGCGCCGCATTCTCCGTATCCGCTAGCATCTGGTTGTCCTTGGCCAGATCCGGGTCCAGAAGCGCCGCCATGTAAACGAGGTCAGCCTTCTGCACCGCCGGCGCCCATCGGATGTACTCCGAGAGTACTGGGCCGACGCCCAGAACCTTGATGGAGCTGCACGGCAGCGCCGCGATCTTGTCGCAGTACGTTCTGGCCGTACCGTTGTTGATGTCGTCCCCGACCCGCGTGTCGAAGATCAGCGTGCCGACGTCCTTGCCGTCGATATACTTGTTGAGCGTCTCGAACAGCGCGTCCAGGTCCGTCCGGTCGGTGATCGCAATGACGAGCTTGTCGTCCGCTTCGACGTAAGTAATCTCGTAATACCCTTTCTCAGCGGATTTCTGCAGTTTGGCGGCGGCCTTGGCCAGCGGCGTGCCGGAGCTGCAGGCGGAACAGAACACCGCAACAAGGCAGATCAGTGCAGTAATCAGGATGTGTTTCTTCTTCATGGCTTTCCCTCCCTGATGCTTGCGTTAACGTGCACCGCGGATGCGGTCGATGGTGTCTTTGATGTTCTCGTTGTGGATGTTCCGCGGTTCAAAGTGGCAGATTCGGCAGGCGAGCTGGAAAATGCTCGACTGCAGCGTGATTGAAAGGACCGTCCCGATGCCGAAGCTCGCGCCCATGAGCACGCCGATGATCATGACGGCGATCTCGGTGGCAAAGCGGGCTGCCCCGATCGGCGCCTTCGGAAAGCGGTTCCCGACGATGACCATCAGCGTATCCCGCGGCCCGGCGCCTAAGCCCGGCGACATGTATACGATCATGCCGAACGCCATGAAAATCATGCATAGGAACGCATAAATCGTCCCGACGAACACGTTCGGCGGGTCCGGAATGAACGTCAGGCCCGCGATAAACACATCGGTAAAATACGCGATCAGAAAGATGTTCAGCAGCGTACCAAAACCGAACTTTCCTTTGAAGATGATGTCGATCGTGATGACGACCAGGCTGACGATCAACGCGCTCCGGCCCATGGTCAGGCCCGTCATCGCGGAGATTCCAAGCGCCAGCGTGTTCCAGCCGCTGGTCCCCGCGGCGCCGGCCTTCGCGCCGAAGTAGTTCGACAGCGCGCAGAGCACCAGCCCCAGGATGCAGATCGTAAATCGTTTTAAATACTCTTTCCCCATGATACCCTATCCTAAACTCCGGCTTTACCGGTCGAACAGCTCCGCGATCTCGCGGCCGGTCATGTCCGGCGTCACGCCGAGCTCCAGCGCCTTGGCGCTGATGAATGTCGGCTTGTTGGCCAGCATGTCCGTGAACTGCGGCGCGGAAAACACGCACGCCGCAAAGCCGATGGCGTCAATCTTTTCCGGGAGGAACAGCCCGCAGTACAGCATGCCGTTCTTGCACAGGATCTGCAACACGTATTTGCCGGTGCCCGGGATCTCGACGGCGACGCCCGGGACGGTCTTGCCGCCGAGGTCGATGTCGGTGACGGTGATTCCTTTGTATTCCATGTTCATGATGGTTCTCCTTTCAAATGTCGCAACCGTCAGTCCCGCTCAGGCGTTGAGCAGCGTTGCGAGCCCGCGGTCGATGTATTCTCTCCAGAAGAACCAGTTGTGCGCCCCCGGTCCCTCTTCGTAACAAAAGCGGTCCGCCGCGTCCACGCCGGCCGCCGCGCATTCCTCTGCGAGAAAATCGCGGAAGTCGCGGTTCGCGTCGAGCAGCATGTCCTCCGTCCCGCAGGCGAAATAGATCTTTGGGATCGGACGACCTGACGCCTGAAGCGCGCGGTACTGAACCTCCGGGTTCTTGCGGGAGGTCAGGATCTCATCCGGATCTCCAAAGACGTCGAGAACCATCTCGTGCGGCATGATGCTGGACATGCGCGTACCGAACTTTGCGATCTCGTGAATCACCAGCGCCGACGAAAGCGCGATGCAGCCGGAAAACCTCTCCGGATACGCCAGCGCGGTATGCAGCGCACCGTAGCCGCCCATCGAAAGCCCTCCGATGATGGTATTCTCGCGCGATGTGCAGTATCCAAACGTTTTCGTTATGTATTCCGGCAGCTCCTCTCCGATGAACTGCCCGTAGTTTCCGCCGACATACCCCCGGTCGAGGTAAAACGAATTGCCGGTCGTCGGCATGAAGACGGCCATGTTGTATTGAATCGCCATCTCCTGCGCAAGCCCGCCGAACAGCCAGTCCGTATCCGTCCCTGTCAGCCCGTGGAGCAGGATCAGCGTCCCGGTCGGCCGCTTGTAGTGCCGCAGGTCGCGGACTTCCGGCATATATACGTCATTCGGCAGGACGAAAGACACGTTCGTATGCGCCATGATCGTCTCCGCGTGAAACTCCATTCTTCCGCTCGCCATAGTATCCCCCCTCATTTGTGACAATTATTCTTTCATTAATTGTACAATACGTTTCGTTGTTGTGCAAATGGAATTATAATGGAATTATCGCGTTGACGGATGGTCAAAATGGAATTATAATGGAATTATCAAAGAATCTCTCAAAAACTTCGTGAAAAAGGGCCTCCGATGAAAATCGACGAACTGCGGGCGCGCAAACGCGAGCTCGGATACACAAATGAACAGGTCGCGGAGCTGTCCGGCGTGCCACTCAGCACCGTGCAAAAGGTCTTCGGCGGGACGACGGCGTCGCCGCGGTTTGCGACGCTCCGCGCGCTCGAGCGGGCCCTGTTCCCGGAGCGTCCCGTCCTCTCGAGCGCAGTCGAAGTGTCGCCCGAGGAATCGGCCGACGTACACCGATTCTACGCTGCGCAGGTCTTCGCGCAGATGGCACTGTTCCAAACCGCGAACGGCAGACAGGACCTGCTGCTGCAGTCGCCGGCCGTCCAGCTCGATAGCGACGGCCGGGCCGTGGTTCGCCCGGATATCGCCGTTCTCTGCGACCGCGACAACTACCGGAACGGCCGCGTCTTTGGTGTGCCGGACTTCGTGCTCGAAGTGCTCACCCCGTCCATAGCGCACGCCCTTTTCCGCAAACTCAGCAAATACTGGCAGGCCGGCGTTCGCGAATGCTGGATCGTCGACCCGACCGAACGGGTTGTAACGGTCTATTCGTTCGTTGAAGGGTTCCCACCGGTCGAGCATTCGTTTGACAACCCGGTTCCAGTCGGAATCTGGGACGGCGCCCTCTGCATCGCCTTCCCGGCATTCCGGGATGTGACGTCAATACTCGCCTCGCGAGAGATATTCGTGGAGGAAACTACGCCATGATCAAAGGAACGACCCGAAAAAGGACTTTTCAGGCCATTTACCGGCTGCTCGACCGCGTTTCGCCGGTCCCGTTCGACTGCGGGACGGTCTGTGGTGCAGCCTGCTGCATGGCCGCCGGCGAGCCGGACATGGGCCTCTACCTCCTCCCCGGCGAGGACAAGGTCCACGACCGGCACGCGGATTGGATGACATGGGGCGTGCTCCGCACCGAGGACTACGAATTCCCGCCGTCGTGGCACGGCGCGGTCCCGTTCATCCGCTGCAACACCCCGCCGCACTGCCCGCGGGAGCGCCGGCCGATCCAGTGCCGGAGCTTTCCGCTGTCGCCGCACTTCACGGCGGCCGGCGAGCTGCAGCTGATCTACAACGACGACGACCTGCCGTACTGCTGCCCGCTCATCGAGGACGAAGTCGACCTCGACCCGCGCTTCCTCCGCGCGACCTACACGGTCTGGCGCCACCTCGTCCGCGACCCGCTGATCCGCGACCTGGTCGAGATGGACTCACGCGCCCGGGAGACCGTCCTCGTCGCAATGGGCCGCGACGATTACGAAAATTATTAATAAAGGCCTGAAACCGTTCATTTATCGCATTTTTACCGCTTTTTAGAATCAATAAGGAGTCTGCCATGGCGACTGACACTTCCAAAACGCTGCGCAACCAGATCATTTACAGCGTCTTCGTCCGCAATTACAGCGAAGCCGGGACGTTTGAAGAAGTCCGCAAGGACCTCGCCCGCATCAAGGCACTCGGGACCGACATCATCTGGCTCATGCCGATCCACCCGCTCGGCGTGGCGAACCGCAAAGGGTCCCTCGGTTCCCCGTACGCCAACCGCGACTACCGCGCAATCAACCCGGAATTCGGGACGATGGACGACTTCATCCGGCTCACCGACGCTATCCACGCGCTCGGCATGCGCGTCATCATCGACGTCGTTTACAACCACATCGCCCCGGATTCTGTACTCGCGGCGGAACACCCAGCGTGGTTCTATCACAAGCCGGACGGGTCGTTTGGCAACAAAGTCGGCGATTGGTGGGACGTGATCGACCTCGATTACACCGATGAAGGGCTCTGGGCGTATCAAATCGAAAGCCTCTGCATGTGGGCCCGGTACGTCGACGGCTTCCGCTGCGACGTCGCGTCGCTCATCCCGCTGGACTTCTGGAAGCGGGCACGGGCGGCCGTCGCCGAGGTCCGGCCGGACGCAATCTGGCTGGCGGAGTCCGTAGACGGCGACTTTGTGCAGTTCCTCCGCTCGCGCGGCATCCATGTCTGGTCGGACGCCGAGGGCTATCAGGCCTTTGATATAGAGTATGAATACGATATTTATCAGACCTACCGGCGGTATCTGGAGGGAAGCTGCACGCTTGCGGACTATTGCCGCGAGATCAACCGCCAGGAAGCCATCTATCCGGAAAATTACGTCAAGCTCCGCAACCTCGAGAACCACGACCGGGAGCGCGCGGCGAGCCTGTTCCCGGACCCGGCGCTCCTGCGGAACTGGACCGCGTTCCTGTATTTCCAAAAGGGGACGACGCTCTTATATAACGGGCAGGAGGCGTGCTGCACCCACTTACCGACGCTTTTTGATAAAGATACGATCGATTGGAGCGGCCTGACCGGGGTGTCCGACACCTCCGAGCCTGCTGACACCTCCGAACCAGCCGGCGCTGCGACGTCGGCCGACCTCACCCAATTCCTGCAGCGGCTCGCCGGCATCAAGCGCGACCCGCTCTTCGCGGACAGCACATACTATGTAAACGCGTTGCCGGGTGACGTCGCTGTTGCGACCCACACCGCCAACGAATGGCTTCCGGACGAACAGGTCGTCCGGACCGGCGCGGCCATGGTCGGCTTCTTCACGCTCAAGGCTGCCTGTATTCCGGGCTGCGCCATGGTCGACCTCCACACCGCCAAGACCGGCGACGGCCGGCCGCTGGACCAGCTGCTGCCGGACGGCGAGTACTGCAACGAAATCGACGGCCAGCCGGTCGTCGTCGCGGACGGCCGCCTTTGCAAGGGCGCGGAGCCGGTCATCCTGCGCATCCCGGCGCGCGACTGATTCATTCCGCCACACTTCGAAGCCCCCGGCGCGCTTGACACCTGCCGGCTTCGAATATAAAATGTCTTTGTATTATTGAAACTAAAGGGGGGGACACATGGGAGAGACAATACTGGCACTGAATTTTGGATCGACATCGTCCAAGATTGCGATTTACGAGGGTCCTGAGAAGGCCTTCGCCACCACGATCCGTTACGACGCGGAGCTGCTCGCTTCACACAAGGTTCCGGCTTCGCAGTTCGACTTCCGCCGCGAGAGCGTGCTGAACACGTTGAAAGAAGCCGGCTACGACCTCGCCGACCTCGACGCGGTCATCTCGAGAGCGGGCCCGCTCAAGCCGATGGACTCCGGCACCTACCTCATCGACGAAGACGTCATGGTCGACTGCTTCGACCCGGAGCGGGGCGGCCTCGGCACGCAGGGGCTTTCGCTCCGCCTGGCCAAGGAGATCGCCGACGAATACGGCATCCCGGCGTACCTCTGCGATCCGGTCACGACCGACGAGCTGACCGATGTCGCCCGGCCGACCGGACTCAAGGGAATCGAGCGGAAGAGCGGCTTCCACGCACTCAACCAGAAGCGCATCGCCCGTTTCACGGCCAAGGAACTCGGTAAGACCTACGAGGAATCGCGCCTGATCGGCGTCCACCTCGGCGGCGG
This sequence comes from Mogibacterium sp., assembly GCA_017433975.1. GTDB lineage: Bacteria > Bacillota > Clostridia > Peptostreptococcales > Anaerovoracaceae > RGIG2439. The sequence continues at coordinate 27,676 of JAFRGD010000012.1, forward strand.
CGTGAGCGTCGTCGCGCACCTGTACGGCCGCTGCGTCGATGAGTTCGCGTGCCTGGACGAAGGCGCCTTCGCCATGGACCGCCCGGGCAGCCTGCCGAACCGCGGACTGGTCGACCTCTGCTTCTCCGGCCTCACCAAAAAAGAAATTATGCACATGCTGACCCACGAGGCCGGCGTGACGTCCTACACCGGGACGAGCAACTTCCTCGAGGTCGAGCAGCGCATGGACGCCGGCGACCAAGAAGCCGCGCTCGTGTTCCACTCGTTTATCTATCAGATCGCCAAGGACATCGGCGCGATGGCTGCGGTCCTGTCGTTCAACGTGGACGCGGTCTTCCTGACCGGCGGCATCGTCTTCAGCAAGAAACTCGTCGAGGAACTCCGCGGTTACATCGGCGACCTCGCGCCGGTCTACGAATTCCCGGGCGAAGACGAGATGCAGGCGCTCGCGGACAACGCCGTTGCGGCCCTCCGCGGCGAGATCACCGTCAAGAAGTACTAATTACATATAGCAAAAGCGCGCTGCGGCGCAGAAGGAGAAACACAATGGGCTTTTTTTCACAACTGAAGGAACTGGCGGATACGCTCGAAACGGGCGTCCGCGAGAACATGAGCACAGTGCCGGACTATGGTGAACCGGTCAGCTTCCTGTACACCGCCCTCAACCTCGGTGACCTTCACCGGCGGATCGACGTGACGGACGACCAGGACGTCGTCCGGTACTATACCAAATCGAGCGTTTTCGCGCTGAAAGGCGCGACGGACCTCCTCGACGCGTCCAACAACCTGGTCGCCCACTTGGAAAAGAAAGTCGTCAGCCTCCACGAGAAGCAGTTCATCACGATGGCGAACGGTACCAATATTACGCTGTCCAACGAACTCTTCCACCTGGTCAAGGACATCACGAACATCGAGGGTCTGGGCTGGAAGATCGAGGGAGACATCGTCGGACTGGACTTCAACCTCCTCGACGCGAACGGCGAACCGATCGCGGCCGTCCGCAAAAAGATGGTCTCCATCCACGACAAGTATTGCATCGGCTTATTTAAGCCGGAGTATGAACCGGTCGTGGTCGCGATCGTCCTCGCGCTGGAAAAGATGATCGAAGCCCGCCGGGAGAACCAAAGCTCCACGACCTTCTCGTTCGGAGACTAAACAACCGGAATCGTCGAACAACCCCCTTACAAAACTACAATAAAAGAGCGGAAGTGCGTCAGCACTTCCGCTTTTTTCTTCTATCTGCCGGTTACCCGGCCAGCTTCTGCGTGTTGTACAACTTGGCGTATCCGCCGTTCAGCTGCATCAACTCCTCGTGCGTGCCCTCCTCCGTGATCCGGCCGTCCTCAATCAGGACGATGCGGTCCGCGTTCTTGACCGTCGCGAGCCGATGCGCGATGATGACGCTCGTGCGGCCCTTCGCGAGCTCGTCGAAGGACTTCTGGATCGCCTGCTCGGTGATCGTGTCGAGGGCGGACGTCGCTTCGTCGAGGATCAAAATCTTTGGGTCCGTGAGGAAGATCCGCGCGATCGAAATGCGCTGCTTCTGCCCGCCGGAAAGCATCGTGCCGCGCTCCCCGACGTACGTCTCGAAGCCCTCCGGCATCGCCATGATGTCGTCGTAGATCCGGGCCCGCTTTGCCGCGGCGATGATCTCCTCCTCCGAGGCGCCCGGCCGGCCGTAGGCGATGTTGTTCAGGACCGTGTCCGCAAATATGAAGACGTCCTGCTGGACGATGCCGATGTTTTCCGCGATCGACCGCCCGGTCACGTCCCGCACGTCCTGCCCGTCGATTTTGATTGACCCGCGGTCCACGTCGTAAAACCGCGGAATGAGCTGGCAGAGCGTCGTTTTGCCGCCGCCCGAGTGGCCGACGACCGCGAGCGTTTCGCCCGGCCGGATGTGCAGGGTCATGTCGCGGATGACTTCGGCCCGCTCCTCGTACGAAAAACTGACGTCTTCGATGTCGATGGCGCCCTCCGTGACCACAATCGGCTTCGCGTCCGGCTTGTCCTTGACGTGCGGCTGCGTCTCCATGATCTCGCGGAAGCGCCGGAGCCCCGCCATGCCGTTCACGAAGATCTCCGTGAAGTTCGAGAGTTTGCGGATCGGCGTGATGAACGAGCTGACGAACAGGGTGAACGTGATCAGATCGATGTAGTTCATCTCCCCGTCCATGATCAGCTTGCTGCCGTACGCGATGACGACCACCGGCATGATGCACATGAAGAACTCCTGCGACGCCATGAACGTCCCCATCGCCTTGTAATAATCGCTCTTTGCGGTCTTGAACCGCTCGTTCGACGCCCGGAAGCGGTCGCTGTCGACGTCTTTGTTCGCGAACGCCTTGGACGTCCGGATGCCGGAGATGCTCGACTCGGCCTGCGAGTTGATCTCGGCCATCTTTTTCTTGACGTTGGCCGACGTCCGCCCCATGTTCCGCCGCGTCATGATGACGATGACCGCGAAGATCGGAATCAGGATGCTCACGACCGCCGCGAGTTTTGGCTGCATCCGGAACATGAAAAAGAGCGACCCGAGAATCGTAAGCCCGGCGATGACGACGTCCTCCGGACCGTGGTGCGAGAGCTCCGTGATCTCGAAGAGGTCGCCGGTGAGCCGGCTCATCAGGGTGCCGGTCCGGTTGTGGTCGTAAAAGTCAAAGTCCAGCTCCTGCAGGTGCCCGAAGAGGGCCGCGCGGATGTCCGCCTCCACGCGGACGCCGAACGTGTGCCCCCAGAAGGTCATGATGAAGTACGCCGTCGACCGCAGCGCGTAGGCGACCACGACGATGGCCATTACGACGAAGAGCGTCCGGTACAGGCCGTTGGGGATCAGCTGGTACATCGCGTAGCGCGAGACCATCGGAAACGCGAGGTCCACCGCCGCGACGAAGAGCGCGCAGCACATGTCAAGGACGAAGAGCCGTCTGTGCGGTTTGAAATAACTGATGAGCTTTCGAATCATGAAAAAATCTCCTTGTCGCGGTCGGTTCGGCCGCGCTTTTATGCTTTTATGCTTCTATTTGCCGGCTTCCGCCGGGGTTTTGCGGTTCATGAGGGCTACGGAGCAGAGTACGAGGACGATTCCGAGCGCTTTAAGCGGCGTCATCACTTCGTGAAAGAGCAGAACCCCAATCACGGCCGCCGAGACGTTCTCGACCGACGCGATGACCGGCGCACGCGAGACCTCGGTCAGGTGCTGCACGCCCGAGACGTAGAGCAGGTACGGGATGGCCGTGCCCACCAGGCCGAAGGCGAGGACGACGAGCCAGAGCTTCCCGCAGTAGTTCACGCCGGTGACCTGCCACGGCCGGATGACGAGCGTGATCGCGAGGAACCCGCTCAGGGTCGCGTAGTACGAGATCGCGCGCGGGTCATCCCGTTCGCCGGCGAGCCGGCTGAAGATCGGCAGCGTCCCGTAGCAGACGCCCGCGACCAGCCCCCAGAGCACGCCGCGCGCCGAGACGCCGGAGAGGTCCCACGACCCGCCGGTCACGGTCAGCGCACAGCCGATGAGGTTGATGATCAGGGCGATCACTTTGTTGCGGGTAATCGCTTCTTTGAACAGGATCCGCGACATCACCGCGACGAAGACCGGCGACGTGTACAGCAGGACCGCCGCCGTCGACATCCCGACCAGCGAAATCGCAGTGATATAGCCGTACACAAAGACGCACTGCGTCAGAACACCCTGCGCCGTCGCGAGCCCCAGGCCGCGCCGCGAAATCCGAAGGTGCCTGCCGCCGATAAGCGGAAAGAGCGCAGACATTACAAAGAGGGCTCCCAGTTCTTTGAAGAATGAGGAGATGTCCGCTCCGCCGCCGAACCGGCCGATCAGGTTAGTAAAGAACCCCGTCATTCCCCAAAGGGTTCCCGTCGTAAGCAGCATGATGTAGCCGAGCGTGTTATTCTTGTTGTTACTACTATTGTTGCGGTTGCCGTCGTTCATGCGATAATTATCTTGATAATGCCCCGATAATCTATATTTCATACCCTTTGCACTGATTATACCGCGATTTTGTGATACAATCAAAGACAATGAAGCGCGGCGCTCCAACAGCCGCGCGGCAACGGAAAAGCAAGCGAGGCGGAAGTCGGATGAACCAAAAGTCACAACAGGGGAATACGCAAAGCCCGCCGGCGGGCGGTCAGGGCAATCCTGCCGACGCCGGCAAGATGGGGCTCGTGTCGAGCATCCTGCTGTGCCTCGCGTGCATCATCGGCGTCGGAATCTTTGGGACGCTCCCGGAGGAAGTCCGCCGGCTCGGCCCGGGCATCATCTACGCGCTCATCTGCGGCGCCGCGGTGACGATCCTGCGGTCGGTGTCGCGGATGTACACGTCCGCCGCCCTGCCGATCAGCGCCGCGACGGTCATGCACGGCGCCAAGCTCATCCACCCGCTCGTCGGCGGCCTGCTTTCCATCAATGCCTTCATGAACACCATCGGGCTCGCGATCTTCGCGCGCATCTTCCCGCAATACTTCCTGCGGATCTTCCCGGGCCTGCCGCTCAGCGAAACCGCCCTCGGCGTGGTTTTTCTGCTGTTTTTCGGCGTGCTCTCATGGTTCGGCAGCCGGAGCAACATCATCATCAGTAACACGATGATCGCGCTCCTCATCTGCTCGTTCGGGATTTACATCATCGGCGGCCTGCCGCACGTGTCCGCGGACTACCTCTCCCTTCGGACCGCGCTCCACCCGGCGGTCCCGGTCACCGAAATCACCGCTTCGGCCGGCGTCCTCCTGTCGTCCTTCGGCGGCGCGACGGCCATCGCCGAGGTCACGGACAAAGTCCGCAATCCGGGCCGGACGGTCCCGCTCGCCATGCTGATCAGCCCGTCCATCGTGCTGGTCCTTTACATGCTGCTCGGCATCGTCACCGCGGGCGTCGTCCCGCAGGACCAGGCGACCTCCTTCGGCGACGTTGCCGCGACCTTCCTGCCGAACACCCTGCTCGTGATCTTCATCCTGGTCGGCCCGCTTCTCGGCTCGGTCTCGCCGGTGCTCCCGTTCACGCTTTCGTGCATGGAACGTATCCGGTATATCTCAAAGCTCGGCTATCTCCCGGCGGTCTTCCAGCGGCAGAACCGCCACGGCGTGCCGACCGTCTGCCTGTTTCTGACCTACGGCGTCGGAATCGTGTTCGTGCTCTCCGGCATCCCGTTCCGCAAGCTGCTGATCTTCACGGCGCTCGGCTACATGGTCGCGGAGATTCCGTGCACGCTCACGCCGATCTTCGCCTACCGCAAATACCCGCACTGCTGCGACAACGCGCCGGTCCGCATGAACCGCAGGTTCGTCACGACCCTCGCGGTCCTCATGACGTTTGTCAACGTCTACCTCGGCGCCCAGATGCTCGTCTCGCTCAGCAAAGCGCAGGCCATCGGCTTCGTCGCGTTCTTCACGGTCGGCTTCGTCCTCATCCTCGCGCGCATCCGTTACCTCAGAGGCCAGGGCCGCGACCTGATCGAGGAAATCAAGGCCCCGCACCCGGAGTGGGAGGCCCGCGAAACCGCGCTCGCCGCGCAGGCACAAAAGACCGCGCTCGCCTCGCAGAGGTAACAATCGCGGACCATTACGGTCCGCGCTACAGATTGATAAATAACGCTTTGACGAAAGGATTCCTGACATGAAAAAGCAAAGTCCGTACCCTGCGAAGTTCTGGCCGGCGCTGATCATTTTCAGCCTGACCGGTCAGGTTGCCTGGGTCGTCGAAAACATGTATTTCAACGTGTTCATCTACAAGATGTTCCACGCGAGCGCCGCGGCGATCTCGCTGATGGTCGCGGCGTCCGCCATCGCGGCGACGCTGACGACCGTGTTCATCGGCGCGCTCTCCGACAAAGTCGGTAAGCGCAAGGTCTTCATGGTCGCCGGCTACATCCTGTGGGGCCTCTCGATCATCGCCTTCGCGTTCATCCGAACCGACGTCATCCTGACCCTGTTCCCTAGCCTGAACGCCGCGCCGGGAACCGCCGGCGCCGTGGCCGCGGCAACCGCCTCCGCGGCGTCCGTCGGTGTGACGCTTACGATCATCATGGACTGCGTGATGACCTTCTTCGGGTCGAGCGCGAACGACGCCGCCTTCAACGCCTGGCTGACCGACGCGACCGACAACGGCGGCCGTGGCGCCGCTGAAGGCGTCAACGCGATGATGCCGCTGATCGCGATCCTGGTGGTTTTCGGCGGCTTCATGTCGTTCGACCTCAACCTGCAGGAATCCTGGGTCCGCATTTTCATGATTATCGGCGCCGCGGTGCTCGTCATCGGCGTCCTCGGCATCTTCCTCATCACCGAGACCGGCACCCGCAAAGAAGAAAACGCCCACTACTTCGCCAACATCGTCTACGGCTTCCGCCCGTCGATCGTCTCAGCCAATCGGCTGCTGTACCTGACCCTGTTCGCGTTCATCATCTTCAACATTTCGATTCAGATCTTCATGCCGTACCTGCTGCTCTACTACGACGTGGCGCTCGGCATGCACAACTACGTCGTCATCTTCGCGCCGGCGATCCTAGTCGCGGCGATCGTGACCGCCTTCGTCGGCCGCTGGTACGACCGCAAAGGCTTCCGCGGCTCGGTCTACCTCGCCGTCGGCATGCTAATGGTAGGCTACGTTCTCCTCTATTTCTGCCGCGCGACCGTGCCGGTGTTCATCGGGTCCCTCTTCATGATGTCCGGCTACCTCAGCGGCATGGCCGTCTTCGGCGCGATGATCCGCGACTACACCCCGCACGGCAAAGCTGGGATGTTCCAGGGCCTCCGCATCTTCGCGCAGGTCCTGATCCCGGGCGTCATCGGCCCGTCCATCGGCGCCTGGATCCTCCGGAACGCCGCGACCGTCGTAAACGACGACGGTACGAGCTCCTTCATCCCGAACGAAAAGATCTTCCTCGGCGCCTTCCTCGCGGCCGCCGTCCTCGTCGCGGTCGTGTGGTACGAACTGCGCGCGCTGGCGAAGAAGCAGGCATAGAGCGAAAACGTCTGGGCAATCGAAGCATTTTGTACCTCAATCCCTTTTTTCGACAATTCAATCCCTAAATTTGCAGAACCGTTGACACGCCCCGGTCGCTGAAATATACTCTCTTTGCTGCCATAGAATGGTAGGCGGTTGGCCCTCCTGACGGAGGGTTGCACCCTCCGATCCCCGGGAAAGGAGGTGATGCACGATGAGTGTATTCGAGGCGTTGTATCTCGGCGTGACCTTGGGTCTGCTGTTAATTGCAATTCTGACGTACATAAAGAAGTAGCCGCCCTGTCCATCAAACTCGGCGACTACTTTGTTAGTTAATGATTTGAGGGCTAACCGTCTATCGGCAGCATCTTTTGTGTCTCTATTATACCACCCTGCAGAGTCGTGTCAATCGCATTCTACACGCGACGATAGCAGTTTGAGCCGCCCAAGTACCAGTTGAGTGGCTACGCATTTGTAGTTGCTTCTATTGGGTCATCTACTGCCCATATCTTTGGTTATAAAACTCCTTGGTGAGAAACCGAACCTCATGAAATCCAGGATATTTCTTCCCCCCTATCTCATATGGGGTAGTGTAATGGTATAAAAAGTACCCATTGACCATTTCGACCGAGTACTTTTCCTCTGTCTTGTTTTCAATTATTGTGGTTATCTCTGACAGCTTTTCTTCGAATGAATCCGAGTTTGCGAATTCAGGGTCAATTGACGCGAACAAGTCTTTTGAGATGCTGTTGAAATTATCAGCATCAAAAAAGTAGATATCTATATGCTGTTGAAGCGGCTCCTTAACGCTCAAGTAATCCGCGTCGTAATAACAGACTCTGACGTAGTCTGACGTTCCTGTTGGGTTCGCTTCTGTAATCGCAAAAGTCGACGAATCCAACAACTGATTGTCATTGAATCTGTTGTCCGTGCAAATGACAACATCTTCAGGAAGAAAAGATATCAGATGATGCATATAGTCTTCTTTTGAAATTGTCAGGCCTTCAGAAGAAAGTACTGTAATGTTGTTCGGTGTTTCTCTCGGTTCATCTCTCTCTTCTATAATTTCATTACAAACCAGACAGGACACCGTTTCACTGCCGCCGATTATACCCGGATCATCTTTTACCCATGCGGAAGGGGTGTGGCCCAATGGTTCGCCCTCTGTTTCTCCGCACTCTGTACAGGTACGTGGTTCTGTACAGGTCGCTTCCTTCCAAGTGTGTTCATGTCCGCAGGAAGAGAGTGAGAATAGTAATATTAGTATTATTATAAAAGATACTGTTCTTTTCATGGAAAGCCTCATTTTCTAACGAGAAACCTGTTATTTTCAACGAAAAACGTTTGGTGTTATTGAAAATATATGCTTTTAGTATATATCCCCCTTTATTAGGCGCTTGCGTCCCGAGTCATCAATTCTGACATGAAAAAAAGAGCAGCCGCCAAAGATCGGGAGCTTTGGCGGCTATTTTTTAGTATATGTTTTCACTCATACTATTTGTTTATTCATAGTATTCTGCCGTCATCTGCGGGATAGACAATGAATCTCCTCTTACCGTTGTGTACGTATACAATCCATCATAGGTACCATAGAGGGTGATATAGTCGTCTTCAAGAATTCTGCTTCCTTTACCGTAATTATCGATTCTAACATATATTACATTGTCGTATCTTCCCGAAGTCGCCACCCTGTAAGTAGAGTAGTATTCAGCAGAAGACGCTTCCGAACAAACCTGAACGACATAACCTGAGAACTTTATTTTCTTTCCTTCATGGTCTCCAGGTGATCTTTCGAGCTTGTCATAAGAAATGGACTGGCACTCGCTAATATAAAGGGCCTTGAGTTCCTCTTCTGACAACGAGAAAGTTTCGGATTCAACCGTTGCCCCGCAAACAGTACACTTTCTTGCACGCATTCCTTCAGAATCTCTGGTCGGTGCTTTAGTGACCTCCCAGTCACCCGGGATATGGTCAACCATCGGAATGTTTTCCTCAACGGTTTGGCCGCAAACTGTACACTTTCCGGATTTCGTTCCTTTCTCTGCACAGGTCGCTTCCTTCGTGACCTCCCAGTCCACTACACTATGACCCAGCGCCTGTCCTTCTGTAGCGCCGCATCTTGAACAGGTCTTTGGAGTGGTGCAGGTTGCCTCGACCCAGTCATGTCCCAATGGTTCTCCTTCTGTTTCGTCACACTCTGTACATGTTTTCGGCTCAGTACAGGTTGCCTCCTTCCATGTATGTTTGTGACATGCTGTGCTTGATAAAATCAATAATACCATTAGCAATAAAGTAAAACTTTTTTTCATAACAATGCCTCCACACTTTTCTCCGTTTTTCTTTATCTTTCTTGAAGTACAGCTATTACAAGTCCTTTGAAAATCTTTCAAAAAACCGTTCCATTTAGAAAGATGCTTTCTATATTTAATTATATACCCGGCGCACTACAAAAAGCAATGCAATTTGCAATGCGTAGTTATAGGCCGTTTCGCAATACACTAAAGATGAAAGGTGAGGTGATGCAAATGGCCTTTGTTATCAAATCCGACCGGAAGGAATCCGAGAACAAAACAATTCGATTCCCAGTTCCGCTTATCGAGCGGATTGAGGAGGCGATCCGACAGAAAGATGTGACTTTTTCAGGCTTTGTGATTCAGGCGTGCGAATACGCACTGGAAAACATGGAATCCGACCCCGCATCGACGGATTCGGATACCGCAAAGCGCTGAAAGATTGTGACCGCATAACAAAAACCCCGTGTCTCCCGCAACCTCGTTGCGAAAGCCATGGGGCTTTATTTTTCTGCAATTCTGACGTATAAAAAAGTAACCGCCCAAATGCCAGTTGGACGGTTACAAATGTAACATGTTTCTTCGGGCCAGCCGTCTATCGGCAGCACCTTTTGTAAGGATATTATACTCTCTGGCGGTGGCGGCGTCAACGAGTTGATTCGTTCACTCTTTTACTTTGAGCGGTGTACTGTCCATTTTCTCCATCGATGACCGCCCTCTTGTTTTCAACTGTTTATACATCTATTCTTTTTCTATTTTGACCGCAGTACCATTTGCTGTGACGCAGAAAACATATGGTTGATAGTTGGTCTGTCCTGTAATGAACTCCCTGTTCTGCGGATCCAGAGTTATATAATCAAAGTCAACACCGATGACTGCATTACATCCTAATAATGCAGCAGCTTCCTTAAGCTCTTTCAGAGCTTGTTTTCTTATTTTTACAAGGCTCTCTGTTAATCTATCCGCCGTTTTGATTGCGTTATCGGCAAAAAAAGTATACTCACGTGGAACCGAAACAGCATCATCACCAGAAATATATCCAGAGTACTTTACTATCTTATATCCCTCAAATGAATATCCTGAAGTAATCATAATATCATCGACATTCTTTAATAGTTCTTCCTTTTCTTTCTGGATGCGTTCCTTTTCGCGCTTCAGCTCTTGCGCTGCTTCTATAGAACCATACAAATAAACATTTTTAACATATTCACCTAATTCGTTGACATCATACCCGTCTATGCAAAATCCTCTTATCCTCCCTACCGTTATTGCATTTCTATATTCGCTTTTTTCCAGAATACGTTTGACCTTTTCTTCGTCGGCAGGAGTCATTTTAAGTTTAAGGCCTGACGCTGCCATTATTTCATATAAAGTTGCCATTCTAATCCTCCTCAACTAGTTATCTTCTCGCAAAACTATATGCTCTCCCCCACCGCCAGCGTCAACAGAAAGTAAGCCGCTGTGACGTCCGGCGTAGAGGCTATACCTTCTTGAACCAGAAGCAGTTATCGGCATCGATACTGGTTCCTGTAAAAAGAAACACCTCCTTTGAATCCGCGGAGTATGCGATCAGAACCGAGCCCCCGGACCCGCCGCTTCCATGCAATTCATAGAGGTAGAATGTTTCTCCCGACGATGCGGTTTTCTTTTCTTTGAATGTAATCGTTCCGTCGGCGTCCACCCCAAGCGACAGATACAGTTTGAACTTCTCTCCGTCCACGCTGAACGTACCGGTCGCGGAGATGCGTGCCGGGTCGATCAACGAACCTTTTGAAACGATTTGATACAGTTCATATTTGCCCTGAATGAGCCTCAGTTCACTGCTGATGCCGCCCTTGGAAAACAGCAAAATTCCGATCAATACGACGGCCACGGCCGCGATACCAATCAGAAGCTTCTTGTTCAGCGGTTTCCTGGTCGGTCCAGCTGTGGCAGTGCTTGTTGGGAATGCTTCCGCGGCCCCCTGTGTGACCGGTTCCGTCATTGGTTTTACGACGTCCCCTCCTACATCAAGGCTCCCGGTCGTTTCGTCCGCACCGGTCAGATCTTCGGTTTTCTCATCAATATCCATATCGATCCCTCCCGCATAGTGGTTGCTGCAATGATTATATAATACCAATCTTCTAAAAAGCAATTCGGTTCGCCGCGCTCAGTGACGTCTTTCAAATCGCAGCGCGGGAATTCGTCGCAAAACAGCCGAATCGTAAAACGTGTCGTCGAACGACAGGCTGCTTTCACCTGTTTAGTCGGTTGTACAAAGAAAATTAAGCACTTTTGTAGTTTTAGGGTTGTCTATGCATAAAAAAGCTCCTGTTTGGCATGCCGGCCCCTGAATTGCCCGTCCGACGGCTGCGAAAGTCCTTCAAAAGAAGCTTAAACTGCGGCAATTCCAGGGAATATCGACAAATGTGTCGGCGATAGAACGCATTTCATGTAACCCGTTCCTTTGATGGTTCGTATCTTTAAGCATAGGGCCTGAAAAAACCGAACTGGTGCTTAAAAAATCTTGTACAGTTCATCTGCGCGGAGCAATCTTTCGGATTCACATCTATGTTGAGTGCTGCAACGCGTTTGTTCCTTGCTCAACAGGGTCAATGCTGCACGCCAAGCCCATACCGCGGCGTACCGGTTACTTGTTACAGTCCGCTGGCCTGCTCTGCAGCCAGCCAGTTACCTGTTGCAGTCCCTTTTTCCGCGCACCCCATGGTGGCGCAGGACGCTCCATCGTGCTATACTTATTCCATAGATACATCCGAATCGCGTTGCGTGCGCTGTACAATGCGCTGCGCGGGAAAACGAAACAGTGAGAATGCATCCATGACTCAATTTGCAAAACTATTTACAGAAGAAGGCGAGCAGCTGCTCGCGGCCCGGCGGGAGAACCCGGACTTCGTCCCGTGGGACGTCTATCCGCGGCCGGCGCTCGTCCGCGACAGTTACCTGTGCCTGAACGGCGCGTGGGACTTCTGCGTGACGGACTCCGCTGCGGTGCCGAAGAGCGCCTCGCGGACACATATGAAAAACCCGACCGAAACCTGGCGGACCATTCTGGTCCCGTTCGCGCCGCAGAGCCTCCTGTCCGGCGTCGGCGAAGACATCCCGGACGGCTCGTATTTGTGGTACCGGCGGACCGTCACGATTCCGGAGGGCTTCGTCAAAGACCGCCTGATCCTGCACATCGACGCGGCGGACCAGGTTGCGACGGTTTACGTGAACGGCCGGGAAATCGGCTCGCACCGCGGCGGCTACAGCCGCGCGTCGTTCGACATTACGGACGCGGTCTACGCGGACCGGAACGCGGTGCAGGAAGCCTTGTCCTTCCGGTTGCTGATCCGCGTTTACGACAAGCTGGCGGACCGCGTGTTCCCGTACGGCAAGCAGTCGCTGAACCGCGGCGGCATGTGGTACACACCGGTTTCGGGCATCTGGCAGACGGTCTGGATGGAAAGCGTTCCGGAGGAGCGCGTGGAAGAGATCGACTACACGGTCATCGACCGCGGCGGCGCCGTGAGCGTGACGTTTGACTTCGTCGGCGTCCGTTCCGGCAAGCTGATTCTCGGCGGGGCAACCGCCGGGAGCCTGATTACGGCGGACATCATCGACGGGACCGCTCACATCCGCCTTCCGGACGCGCACCGCTGGACCCCGGACGACCCTTATTTGTATCATTACTCGATTCACACCGATCACGATACCGTACAGTCGTACTTTGCCGTGCGGACGGTTTCGGTCAACAACGTCGCCCCGACCGGCACTTCCGCCAAGCCGGTTCCCCGGATCTGCCTGAACGGCCAGCCGGTGTTCCTCAACGGCCTGCTCGACCAGGGGTACTGGAGCGACGGGCTCTTTACGCCGGCGTCGCCGGACTGCTACGTCGAGGAGATCACGCGGCTCAAAGAACTCGGTTTTAACACACTTCGCAAACACATCAAAATCGAACCGGACCGGTTCTACTACGAATGCGACCGGCTGGGCATCTTCGTCATGCAGGACATGGTGAACAACGGAGAGTATAACTTCCTGCGCGACACCGCGCTGCCGACGGCCGGCCGGCTCCGGCGGGACGACACGCGCCTCAACACGGACGCGGACGCGCGGTCGGAGTTCAAGCGCTCCCTGATCGAGACGGTCATCCACCTGCGCAAGCACCCGTGCATCGTCCTCTGGACGGTCTTCAACGAAGGCTGGGGGCAGTTTTGCGGCACCGAAATGTACCGCCTGCTCCGCTCGCTCGACAAAACGCGTTTAATCGACACCGCCTCCGGGTGGTTCGCCGGCTGCGAGACCGACATCGAAAGTCGACACGTGTACTTCCGCAAAATCAAGGCTCCGAGAGACGCCGGGACGGCGGCGAACCCAATCGCCAAAGGCGCCGGCAAGCCGTTCTTCGTCACCGAGTTCGGCGGCTACACCTGGAAGCCGGAGGGCCACTGCTTCAACACCGACAAGACCTACGGCTACGGCGCCCACAAGACGCGCGAGTCCCTCGTCGCGGCGGTCCGCAAGCTCTACCTCGAGCAGGTCCTTCCGCTCATCCCGGGCGGCCTCTGCGGCGCGGTCTACACGCAGGTCTCCGACGTCGAGGACGAGACCAACGGCGTCTTCAGCTACGACCGCCGCGTGCAGAAGCTCCTGCCGGAGGACGTGCAGGACGTCTTCGCAACGCTCCAGGCCGCCATCGAATAGCGCGTTCTATTGAACAACGCCGGAACTCGTGCTATTCTGAACTTGTACATCAAGGAGGGCAAACCCATGAAAACAAAGACGAAAGTCATCATCATACTCACCATCGTCCTGCTGATCGTGATCGGTGTTCTGATCATCGTTCTCCGGTCCGGGGTCATGCAGAACAAATTCGACGAAGTCCAGGGCGACCTGGTCGGCCACGCGTTCAACATCGAGGCTTACGACTCGTACGGCGAGGAAACGCTCTCCGTCAGCGGCAAGAGCGTCTCGATCTCCGGCAACCGGCAGGGCGAAGACCTGACGAGCGTCATCACGATCACGATCGACGGCAAGGAAATCCAATCCTGCGGCGACACCCTGATTTTTGCGGAAAAAGGCCTCGTCAAAGAACTCGACTTCACGTCCCAGATCGAGGATCAGGGCCGCGCCATCCCGTCGCTTTCGTATAAGATCAACCAGTACGCGAATAAATTCGGCAAGAGCCGCATCGTCATCATCAAGTCCCAGGAGGGGCAGCCGCTGATGGCGTACAGCGGCGATAAGGTCTACTGGGAGATCGTCAACGACCTGCCGAAGACGACCAAGCTCATGATCGACGGCAAGGCGCTTTACATCCACCGCGCGAACTTCCAGATCATCGACAAAAAACTCATCAGTTAACCGCGCGATTTGTGATAAAATATAGTGTAGATGTTTTTTGCAACCCTTAACGCACCACGCACACGGAACACGGAGGTTTCGACATGGACTGTACACACTGTAGGGCTTTCATCGAAGTATTAAACAAAGAACTGGTTCCGGCGCTCGGATGCACCGAGCCGATCGCGGTCGCTTACGCGGCGGCCAAAGCACGCGAAGTACTCGGCAGGATGCCCGAACACGCCGATATCAAGTGCAGCGGAAACATCATCAAGAACGTCAAAGGCGTCAAGGTCCCGAATTCCAACGGAATGATCGGAATCGGCGCGGCGGCGGTCCTCGGCATCGTCGGCGGACGGGCGGACAAGGAGCTCGAAGTTCTGACGGAAGTGACCGAAGACCACATCGCCGAGACCAAACGCCTGTTGAAAGAAGGCTTTA
This sequence comes from Mogibacterium sp., assembly GCA_017433975.1. Lineage (GTDB taxonomy): Bacteria > Bacillota > Clostridia > Peptostreptococcales > Anaerovoracaceae > RGIG2439. Next base: position 42,688 of record JAFRGD010000012.1, read on the forward strand.
TCACGACGTCCCTGGCGGAGGACGTCGACAACCTATACATCGAAATCACCGTAACCGCCGGCGAGGAAAGCGCCAAGGTCGTCATCGTGAACCGTCACACGCTCATCACCGAGATCGAAAAGAACGGTGAGATCATCTACTCCCAGAGCATCGAGCACGAGCAGGATGAGACCGACTGGAAGAGCTGGAGCATCGCCGCGATCGTCGACTTCGCGAACTACGTCGACATCGACGTCGTCAAGGATACGCTCCGGCGGCAAATCCAGATGAACACGGAGATCGCCGAGGAGGGCCTCAAGACCCCTTACGGCGCGCAGATCGGACGGCTGCTGCTGGAGACGGAGGGCGACTCCCTCCGGACCCGCGCCCGCGCCCGCGCTGCGGCCGGCTCGGACGCCCGCATGGGCGGCTGCGCGCTCCCGGTCGTCATCAACTCCGGCAGCGGAAACCAGGGCGTGACCGTTTCCATGCCGCTCGTTGAATACGCCAAGGATCATCAGATCTCCGAGGAGCGCCTCTACCGCTCGCTGATCGTATCCAACCTGGTCTCCGTTTATCAGAAGCATTTCATCGGCAGCCTCTCCTCCTTCTGCGGCGCGGTTACCGCGGCCTCGGGCGCAGGCGCAGGCATCGCCTACATGCTGGGCGGCTCCTACGAGGAGATCTGCCACACCATCATCAATACCGTTGCCAACGTCGGCGGCATCATCTGCGATGGAGCCAAGTCGTCCTGCGCCGCCAAGATCGCGAGTGCCGTCGAGGCCGCCATCATGGGCTACGAGCAGAGCATCCGCGGCCTGTCTTTCGCACCGCAGGAGGGCATCGTCATGGACGACATCGAAGACACCATCCGCAGCATGGGCTACATCGGCCGCGTCGGCATGGCGGCCACGGACAAGACCGTCCTCAACATCATGATTGGCAAGATCAAGCCGTGAAGCAACCGATTCGCAGTTTATAGATTGATTTATGACGGATAACAGCAACGAAAACATCGAACGCACCGGCAGGTTGTTTGTCGACGACCCGTTTGACGGGACCGACGGCACCGCGTCCGGGTCCGGGACCGGCGAAGCCGGCAGCGGGCCGCGACACCGGCGCAGGGGCGGAACCGATTCCTGCAGCGCCACAGGCGCAGGTGCCGGCGGAACTGCAGCAGCCGGCGCCGGCGGCGCTGACACTGGCGCAACCGGCGGCCGCGGAACAGGTACAGGCACCGGCGGACGGAAGCCCGGCGGCAAAGGCAAACCGGCCTTCCTGATTTTGGTCCTGGTCGCCATCGTCGCAATCTTCGGATATACGCAAGGTTGGTTCGGCGGCGGTTCGACCGCACCGTCCACCACCCCGAGTACCACACCGGCCCCGTCGTCCACGCCTCAGAAGCCGACCTTCTCCTCCGGATCGAGTTCAACGACGTCGGACCCGGAGCCATCGTCGACGGACACGACGGATTCCGGGGACGGGCAGACGACGGATACGAACAACGGCACGGACGCGACCGAACCCGCTGTCGTTGAGACGCCTTCGGCAGACACTTCCCGGGACGGCCTCGAGACGCGCGATCTGATCGGCGGGACCTGGACGTCCATCGAGAGCGGCTGGGAGTACAACATCTACCTCGCGCCGGACGGCCCGACGTCCTTTGGCCGCGGCAGGGCTGTCATCGAGACCTCGGACAGCAAATACGCGCACCTCTTTACTTATGAAGTGCAGTCCGACACCTGCCAGATCGAATCGGACGATTCCGACTTCGATGTGCGGCAGCTGAAATATAACCGCGACCTCGACCGCCTGATCATTTCGTCCAACGGCGTGGAAGTCTACTTCGTGCGTCAGACCGAGCCGATCCACAACGCCGAGCAGGCGATGGACTACGCCCGGCGCTTCGCCGTCAACTGCGGCTACACCGAGGCCAGCCTGGAAGGCTTCGTCCTGCTCTGTGAAAAGACGACCGCCGAGGGCTATCTCGTCCGCGGCTACACCGAGGACGAGTACATGCGGTACACATCGTTCCTCTGGACCATCACACCGGACGGCCGGATCCTCGGCGTATAGGTTGTATCGGTATCAAAAGTTATTATTAATCGTTTTTCTAGTTAAGAAAGGAAAGACAAACCATGGAAACAAATGATTTCCCATCAAAAGGCCTCTACCTCGGACTGACGATCTTCGGATTCCTCTGCGGCATTCTCTGGGGCATCCTCTCGATCGGACCGTACCGGAACATGAGCGCCGCGATTGAGGCGGGCGACGCCCCGCTTGCGCAGGCCTACGCGAAGAAAATCCGGACCTACGTCATCATCGGCGTCATCGTCAACGTCATCCTCCTCTTCATGCGGAGCAGATAACTCGCCGCGTCATGGTTGACTACGCGTTACTCTGCGAACAGATTCGATCCCTGGCAGAAGCGTCCGCGGACCCGGTTCCGGTGCTCGCGAACGCGTCGGCCCTGCTTTACGATGCGCTCCCGGACCTGAACTGGGCCGGGTTTTATCTCGTGCGGAACGTCGGGGACATGGGCGCGGTAACCGACGGCGCGGCCAACGGTGCGCAGGAGCTCCTCCTCGGACCGTTCCAGGGCAAGCCGGCGTGCGTCCAGATCGCGTACGGCAAAGGCGTCTGCGGCACCGCGTGGGCTGCCGACGCGACGCAGCTCGTTCCAAACGTCCACGAATTTCCGGGACACATCGCCTGCGACAGCGCTTCCAACTCCGAAATCGTCGTCCCTCTGCATCACGGCGGAGCGGTGGCCGGCGTGCTCGACATCGACAGCCCGCTGTTCGACCGCTTCAACGCGGCGGACCGCGACGGCCTGACATGTTTCGCGCGCACCCTCGAGCAGATCATTCTTTGGTAAAACGGTAATTCAATGGCAGACCTCTTCACGATATTGCAATGGACGTGGGGCTTCCCACAGACGGCCGTCGGGGCGGCGCTTTACCTGCTGAACCACGACAAGCGGCACTTTAATTATCACGGCGCCTGCGTCACGACGTGGGAGAGCATCGAGTGCGTTTCGCTGGGTAAATTCATCTTCATCCACGAGCGCGCCCCGTACCTGCTCCCGCATGAATACGGCCATTCGATTCAGTCCCTGATTCTGGGACCGTTATACTTTCCATTGATAGGGCTCCCGTCGGCGATCTGGAACCGCTCCCCGCACCTGCAGCGCGCCCGGCGGCAGCGCGGCATCTCCTATTATGCCGCACCGTTCGAGCGCACCGCCAACACCCTCGCCCACATTCTGGGCGTCAAGCCGGAGGAGTAGCCGCCGCTATTTTGCGTCCGCAGAGTGCCGCCACACTACTTACTGTGGAAGGGTTCCCACGGCCGGTGTATCCCTCTTTTTTACCAAAATCTCCATAACCCCCCGGTGGGGTTTTTTGTTATTTTGCTTGCGATTCCGGCCCCGGAATGTTAAAATTCAAGCAGGAAACGGAACGGCGATTGTTAGTTTCCGCTAACGGTAGTTACGGCCCGCACCGCCCGAATTTTCAGGGGTAGACAGATGCAGAACACCGACAACGACAACCTCCGCATCCGCATTCTGGACGCGGCGGCAGAGTTATTTGATAGCACCGGCATCCGGTTCACCGTGGACGATCTCGCCCGTTCTTTAGGGATGAGCAAAAAAACGATTTATACTGTTTTCCGCGACAAGCGGTCGATTATGACGGAGACGATCGACCGTTTTTTTGATGACGCGACGGCCGAGGAGGCCCGCATTCTCTCAGACACCACGCTCAGCGTCCCGGAGCAGCTCCGCGAGGTCATCGGCAACGTCCCGCCGCGCTACGCGGGCAACAAGCTCACCCAGCTCTTCGTCCTCAAGGAGAAATACCCTGCGGTCTACCGCCACTGGCAGCACCGCCGCGAGGAGTACTGGAACGGCATCGCCGCACTGCTCGAGCGCGGCATCGCGCAGGGTGTGATCCGGCCGGTGTCCATCCCGGTCTTCAAGACCATGTTCCAGGCGACGATCGAGCAGTTCTTCCAGCAGGACGTCCTCGTCCGCAACAACATCTCGTACCGCGACGCCCTCATGGAGGTCGCCGACGTCCTGGTGAACGGGATCGTTCTCTGACTAAGTTATGTATTGAATCGGCCGGGACCGTTTCGACCGATTCGTTAAAAAGACATAAAAAATTCATTTATAGGCACGTTTTAGCAAAGTTTTAGGAGGGAAAAGTATGGCAAAAAAAGCGAAAGGACTGACCCACGATGAGAAGATCTTTAAGCTTACCAAGATCATTACTGACCGCAAGGAGATCCTCCTCGGACTCGAGAAGCCTTCCAAGGATTCTCCGGAGTACTGGGGATTTGACTGCGGCTATCAGTACATCGTGAGAAGGTACGGCAAGGACATCGCTGAGGATTGTCTCGACCTCGCGCTCATGATGGGCAAGCGCAAACCGAGATTCTACGCCGATCTCAAGGAAATGACCGGCTGGGAAGACGACCACCTCAACAAGGTACTCGAGGCCATCTGCCAGTTCGGTCTGGTGGAATTCCACAACGAGAACCTCGACGGCAAGAACCCGAACCACGAGCGGCGTTGGGTCCTCGACCAGTTTGTACCGGGCAGCGCCGAGATCATGGTCATGCGCGACCAGATTTCGCCTGAGACCCCGGAGATCGCGGACTTCTTCGAGCGTATGACTTACCTGCCGCTGGCGGGCATCACCCAGATGGTCGCCCCGGGCGGCTCCGGCATCGGCATGCACGTCATCCCGGTCGAAAAGGCCATCCCGGCGGAGTGCGAGTCGCTCGACATCGAGCACATCTCGTACTGGCTCAAGAAGTACGAAGGCCAGATCGGCCTCGGCATCTGCTCCTGCCGCAAGCAGCAGACCATCCGCGGCGAGGGCTCCGGCGACGTCATGCAGTATTGGTGCATGGGTCTCGGCGACTTCGCGGATTACTGCCGCGAGACCGGCATGGGCTATGATATCACTTACGAAGAAGCGATGGAGGTCCTGGAGAAGGCCGAGGAGAGAGGCTACGTCCACCAGGTCACCAACATCGACGGAGAGAACAAGATCTTCGCGATCTGCAACTGCGCCGTCGGCGTCTGCAACGCGCTCCGTACTTCGCAGCTCTTCAACACGCCAAACCTGTCCGCGTCCGCGTACCGCTCCGAGGTTGACCCGGAGAAGTGCGTCGCCTGCGGCAAGTGCGTTGAGGTCTGCCCGGCCGGCGCGGTCAGACTCGGTCAGAAACTGTGCACCAAGCACGGTGAAATCGAATATCCAAAGCAGGAGCTGCCGGACAGCAACTTCTGGCCTGAGGAAAAATGGAACTGGAACTACAAGAACGAGAACGGCGTCATCCAGACATGGCCGACCGGTACGGCGCCATGCAAATCCGCCTGCCCGCTCCACATTTCCATCCAGGGCTACATCGACATGGCCAGCAGAGGCGAGTACAGAGCGGCGCTCGAGCTAATCAAGCGCGACAACCCGTTCCCGGCCGTCTGCGGCGCGATCTGCCACAAATACTGCGAGCTCGAGTGCACCAGAGGCACGGTCGACGATCCGCTCGCGATCGACGACATCAAGCAATTCATCGCTGCCAAGGACCTCGAGGACGAGCACAAATACATCCCGCCGATGAGATCCTGCACCAGAGAGCCGTTCGATCAGAAGATCGCCATCATCGGCTCCGGTCCTGCGGGCCTCTCCTGCGCGTACTTCCTCGCAATCGAGGGCTACAAGCCGGTCGTGTTTGAGAAGCAGGAAAGACCTGGCGGCATGATGACCCTCGGCATTCCGAACTTCCGCCTCGAGAAGGACACCGTCAGCGCGGAAATCGACATCCTCAAGGAAATGGGCGTGGAGATCCGCTGCGGCGTCGAGGTCGGCAAAGACGTCACCATCCAGGAGCTGCGTGAACAGGGCTTCAAGGGCTTCTTCGTCGGCACCGGCCTCCAGAACTGCGGCAGCCTCCGCATTCCGGGAGAGGACGCGGAAGGCGTCATCGGCGGCGTTGACTACGTCAAGAGCGTCACCCTCGGCAAGGCGGCTCCGCTGAGCGGCAAGGTCGTCGTCATCGGCGGCGGCAACATCGGCGCGGACGTCGCGCGTACGGCGATCCGTCAGGGCGCGGAGGAAGTCCACCTGTACTGCCTCGAGTCCTGGGACGAGATGCCGATGGGCGCGGAGGACCAGGAGTTCCTCCAGAACGAAGGCATCTTCATCCACGATGGATGGGGCCAGACCGAAGTCAGCGTCGAGGACGGCAAGTGCGCGGGCATCAAGTTCCGCAAGTGCGTCTCGGTCAAGAACGCAGAGGGCAGATTCGATCCTAAATTCGACGATAACGAGACGACCGAGCAGGATTGCCAGACGATTCTCTTCAGCATCGGCCAGAAGCCGGATTACGGCAAACTGTTCGAGGGCACCAAGGTCGAGTTCAGCCCGAGAGGCTTCATCCTCGCGGACCCGATCACACTGCAGACCGCAGAGCCTGACATCTTCGCGGGCGGCGACAGCGTCTCCGGCCAGAAGTTCGTCGTTGACGCACTGGCCATGGGCCGTGAGGGTGCGGTATCGCTCCACAGATTCGTCAACAAGGGCCAGCACCTCATGATCCACCGCAACACACGTCAGTTCACACCGCTCAACAAGGACGACATCGTGATCCCGCCGGCAGACTACCGCAAGCCGCCGCGTCAGGTCCGTGGAATCGACGAGAGCAAGGTTCTGACGATGAATTACGAGATCCGGAACTTCACCGAGGAACAGATCAAGAAAGAAGCCGAGCGGTGCCTCAAGTGCGGCCGCAGCGTCGTCGATACCAACAAGTGCATCGGCTGCGGCATGTGCACCGTCCAGTGCAAGTTCGACGCGATCCACCTCAAACGTCTCCCGGACGGCGACAAGTACTCCAACATGATCGCTGCCGAGCAGAAGTTCGTCGGTATCGGAAAGCACATGCCTGGCCGCGTCGCGCGGATCATCAAGAACAAGATCAGTGCTTCCAGATAACCAGAATCGGATAATCAATCATGCACGAACTCGGATTAATTAATTACGTAGTAAAAGAGGTAAGCAAAATCGCTGAGGAGCAGAACGTCACCAAGGTCCGCTCCGTAACGCTGCAGTTTGGTGAGGTGTCCGGCATCGTGACGTCTTACCTGCACGATTACTGGCAATGGTACACCAAGAAATTCCCGATGTTTGAGGGCGCAGCGCTCAAGACCGAGGAAATCCCTGCCGTTACCTGGTGCGACGACTGCAAGACCACCTACTCGACCGTAACCTACGGCAAGACCTGCCCGCGGTGCGGGAGCGGCCACACGTGGCTGCTTCGCGGCAACGAGATGATGATCAAAGAAATCGAAGTCGAGGACGATACCGACGAACCCGGCGAAGCCTTCGTGGAGACCGGTGAATACCGCCCTCAGTGATTTGCACCTTTAATTAAGGAGGTTCCAATGACCACTCAGGAAATGCGCGACGTTGTGAAACAGCTCAATGTCGGGCTGTTCAAAATGAACTACAAGGCAGGCGTCCGTCTGCCGAACCTCGAGGCTTTTCTTGCCGGCGACGACAGCGCGCTGGACGCCAAGGCTCTGGAGAGACTCGGAAAGATGCTCGAAGGCGAAGTGAAAAAGAGCAAAAAGAAATAAGGGGAGAGACTGATGAAAGAATATACTTTTGAAGAGCAGACCCGCATCGCGGACGGTATTTCTGAGGACGGGACGATCAGCCCGGAGGCAGAAAAAGAAATCCTCGCGGCGATCGCTGCGGGCAGAGCGGAAGAACTCCCGATGGGCGAGATCAAGAGACAGCTCCGGAGCAAGCTCGGGAACTCGGGCAAGCCGGGCAGCAAGGTCTCCAAGGCCGTTGACAAGCTTTGGTAATCCGCCAGCAGAACCACAGGAGGGAAAAAGGTGAAAGACCTTAAGCATTTAATCTACTTTGAAGACCTGCTGCAGGAGGCCAACAACGAGCTGGTGCAGCAGGCTCAGCAGGACGGCAAGGTATGCGTTGCATATACCTGCGAGAACACACCGGAGCCGCTCCTCAATCTGCCTGGCGCGTTTTCGACGCGGCTGAGAGCGCCGCGGTCCGACTCGATGGAGGTCGCGACGTACTACCTGACCAGCTTCCTTTGCGAGTACTCCCGCGCGCTCCTCGAGCGCGCGCTGGAGGGAGGCTACAACTTCGCGGACTGCATCATCACGCCGGACGGCTGCTCGATGATGAACCGCTGCGTGGAGAACATGGAGCTCCTCAAGGCGCTCGGCAAGGACAAGCCGAACTTCTTCTATGAGTACATGGAGATTCCGATGAAGGCTGACTACAACGGCCTCAACCTCTATGTCCTTCAGTGCAAGAACCATATTCTCACGCCTTTGGCGGAACACTATGGAATCGACATCTCCGACGCAGCGATCCGGCAAGCGGTCGCGGAACACAACCGCGTTTGCGAGCTGATCCGCGCGATCGGTGACTTCCGGAAGGGTTCCCAGCCGCGCATCACGGGATACGAATTCCACGTGATCACACTCGCGACCTACGTCGCACCAAAATATCTCCTGATCGAAAAGCTCGAAGAAACCCTCGAAGAGCTCAAGACCAGAGAGCCGGACGCCAAATCTCCGTTCCGGGCGCGCGTGCTCGTCGCGGGGTCCGAGGTCGACGACCTCGACTTCATCAAGACGATTGAAGGCTGCGGCGCGTACGTCTGCGCGGACCGCTTCTGCTACGGGTCCTTCCCGGGCAGAGACCCGATCGTACTGACGGACGACGAAGACGCCCTCACCCAGATCTGCAGGCAGTACATGTACCGCGGCGAGTGCCCGCGCTACATGGATACCGCGACCATGGACGGCAGACGCTCGTACGTTGCGGACCTCGCCAAGGAATACGGCGCGGACGGCATCATCTACGAGCAGATGAAGTTCTGCGACCCGTGGGCTTACGAAAAGATGCTCGGCTCAATCATCCTGCGGGATGAATACGGCTATCCGGTCCTCGCGGTCGACCGGCCGTACGCGCTCGGCAACTCGTCCGGACAGCTCCGGACGCGCGTGCAGGCGTTTGTCGAGAGCATCGAGATCAAAAAGATTCAGGGAGGTGCGGTCCATGGCTAAAAAAGCAGAAAAAATGATCAACCCGGAACCGATCAAGGGCGATCTCCGCTACGGTGACCTCTACATTCCGGGCGGCAAGGTCCGCAAGCGCAGGGAGTGGCGCGGCGTCAAGGACACTTTGTATGACTATTCCAGATGGCTCGTCATCATGTCCAAGCTCGCCAAGTTCGTCATGGTCCCGCGCAACGTCAAGGCCATGTTCCGCTACCGCTGGATGGCCAACTACCTGGCGGTTCCGATGATGGTCGACCGCCACACGCAGGGCCTCCGGGGCGAGTACCTCCGGATGTGCCACGAGGAGCAGGACCTCATCATCGACGACGTCGCGAAGCTCCTCCACAACCTCTTCCGCGGCGACCGGCGGATCGGTAACGACACCGAGTTCTCCAAAAAAGTCGTCCTCGTGGACGAGAACGAAATGACCGCGGTCATGATGGGCTTCCCGGACCTCAAGTGCCTCTCCCGCGAGACCCCGTCGACGTACGTTTCGGTGCTGCTCAACCAGCACGCCGCCGAGCACTACATCGACGTGGCGCAGGAGTTCGGCCTCGCCGGCGACGTCTGCCCGATGCCGGAGGCAGAGGCGGGCGTTTCGATCGACGACGACGCACCGGTCCTCGGCGCCTGCGCGATCCAGTGCAACACGACCTGCGACGGCTCGCTTCTGGGCAACGGAATCATCTCCCGCCGCCTCGAGAAAGTCGACGGCATCCCGGTCTTCCAGCTCCCTGCCCCGCTCCGCCACCGCGAAGACGACGTGCAGGAGTACGCTGCGGAGGAAATCCGCCGCGCCATCGCCTTTGTCGAAGAGAAGACCGGCGTCAAGTGGGACTGGAAGGAATACTTCGAGTGCGCGAAGCGCGTGAACTACGCGACCGACTGCCGCGTGGAGTGGCTCGAAATGAACCGCACCCCGTATCCGCAGGTCTTCGGCTCCAACCTCGCGCTCTACACCGAGACCAACTACATGGCAATCTGCGGCCGCATCCCGGCGTTTGAGCAGGCCGACCGCAAGATCCTCGAGCTCGCGCGGCGCGCCTACGCAAAGAAGAAAATGGCCGCGCCGGAATACCGCCACCGCGCCATCGTCTGGGGCGTCCAGTCGCACTACTACATGGACTTCCTGGTATGGCTCCTGAACTGCTGGGGCATCGTCCCGCTGACCGACATGCTGTCGATGGTCTCGACGCGCAAGCTCGTAACTGAGGACACCCCGGAGAACCGCGAGCAGGCGTACTACGACATGGCTTGGCTCACGGAGAACATGATCATGCGCAACCGCACGCACGGCGGCTACAAGGTCCTCCTCGACGAGCTCTGGGAGTTCGTCGAAGAGTTCAACGCGGACATGGTCATCCTCTGGGAGCACATGTCCTGCAAAGCCCTCGACGGCATGCACGGCATGTTTGAGGAACGCGCCCGCCAGATCGGCGTGCCGCTGGTCTGGGTCGACCACGACCTCTTCGACCCGCGCATCATCTCGCGCCAGGGCGTCCGCGACCAGATCAACTCGTTCATGCGCACCGTCATGAACGAAGAGCCGCTCGACCCGTCCCTCGAAGTCCTCGAGGACGAAAACTCCTGGTAAGATGAATTTGGGGACGGTTCCGGTTTTCATCTTGGTAGGCGAACCGGGCCGGCTCCCCCACCCAACCCTAAAACGTGAACAAATAAAGACCCCGCGCAGCTGCGCGGGGTCGTCTTTTGCGTTACGCACCGGGGCGCGAGGCGCCTCGAACGAGCTTGTTACTCCTCAACCTCGAGGATCGTCTCGTAACGCTTGCCCTCCGTGCGGTAGAGCCCTTCCAGGTCTTCCGGATGGTCCGCCGTGATCTGATCAGTCAGGTCCGCTTCGAAGCTCACGCAAATCCCACAGGACGCGCTGAGCGCGCGCGGCACCGGCATCATCCGGGCGGCCGGATCCTGTTTCTTTACACTGGCGTAAAAGCTCTGTGCACCGAAGTGCGTGTAAAAAGTCGCGATATACACTGCGGTTTTGCTCTCCGTCGGGCGGTTACTACTCCAGTACGATCTCGAAGTCGCCTTCGTCGGTTTCAGTATAACTCATTTTGAGCCCTTTGTTACCGGCAAATCTCGAAATGTTCTTGACCGGGGTCATGCTGTCGACGAGGATCGTGACCGGAAGGCCTTCTTTGACAGCGTTCTGGGTCATGATGACCGGCTCCGGGCAGGAGTACCCTCTTGCATCTACTGTTTTCATGTTACGCCTCCTTCTTTTGTGAATTCATCACGGCAATCACGAGGACGACGATCAGGCCGACGATGACGCCGACTTTACCGTGCGCCGTCGGGCCGTCCGCGGAGGAAGCCATTCCGAAGTTGTGGCAGAACGCCGCGCCGACGAGCATGCCGAGGACCGCGACCGCGGAGTCCGCGTTGCCGGTGCCGGAGAGGATGCACTGTCTCAGCGGGCAGCCGCCGAGCAGGACCGAACCGAGTCCGCAGAGCGCCATGCCGAGGAAGTTCCAGACGAAGTCGTTGTGCGCGATCGGCTGGCCTTCAAAGCCCGCGTGGAACGCTCCCATGGCGAAATTGCCGACGAGCGCCGCGACAAAGATCGCCGCGAAGCCGGTGAGCAGATAGAAGTCCTTGAACAGGACTGCGTCGCGGATGCCGCCGACCATGCAGAGGCGGGTCTTCTGTGCGAGGGCGCCGACGACCAGGCCGACGATGAGCGCTACGAAAATCGGAGCGCGCTTCGAGCCAGGGCCTTCTTCACTGAAGACGAGCAGCGACGGGAACGCTACGAGAATCACAAACAGGACAGTCACGATGACTGGCATCATTGCGCCTTCGAGCGTACCCAGCTTGACGGACTTCTTGAGCGTAAAGCCCTTCTTGAGGAAGGCGATGCCGACCAAGATGCCGCAGGCGAAGCCGACCAGGCCGATGAGAGCGTTCAGGTCGCCGCCGGCCAGTCTCAGAACCATTCTGAGCGGGCAGCCGAGGAACATGAGCGCGCCGACCATGACGAAGAATGCCAGGACGAACCGCGTCATCGGGGAGGAGCCGCCGCGGACGTTGAACTCCTTGCCCGCGAGCGCCATCGCGAAGGCGCCGAGGATCATGCCGATGATCTCCGGTCGCGCGTACTGGACGACCGGGGCCGAGTGGAGCTTGAGCGCGCCGGCCGTGTCACGGATGAAGCACGCGATGCAGAAGCCCATGTTCGGAGGATTGCCCAGCTTGACCAGCAGAACCGCCGCGATGCCGACGATCGCACCGGTAAGGATGATCAATGTTTTCTTTTCTTTTGCCATTGTTCTTTCTCCTTAATGAAATAACCGATATATTGGGGAAATAAAAACTATAACCGGTTAACCCGGTTATAGCTATCTTAACAAGTTCCGCTTCGGTTATTAAATTGATGTTTGGCATCGCCGCACGCCGCGGTATAGAGAAAACCTATAGTTGCGGTGCTCTGTCGTCAGGTGAAAATCGGAACCGTCTCCGTTTTTACTCCGTGAAGCGCTTCTGGAAGTTCCCGACGACGCGCGCGTTATCGTTGATGATCATGAACGCGTCCGGGTCGATCCTTGCGACGATCTCGCGGAGTTGAGCCTCTTCATATTTAGAAAGCACCGTCACGATGACGTGCGAATCTTCCTTAGTATAGGCGCCTAAGCCCTCCCACGTGGTCGCGCCGCGCCGGAGCTCGGTCATGATGGCTTCTGCGACCCCTTCCTTCTTGGTGAAGATCGTGGCTTCGATCTTGATGTTCTGCGTATGAACCTTATCGATCACCACGCCGGTCATCACCGCAAAGATGATCGAATACAAGACCGTCTCGACGTCATACAGGAAGAGGCAAATCGAGTAAACGCACACGCTGATGATGATCCCGATCACGCCGACCTTGAAGTCCGGGTGCGTCTTGGCGAGGCACACGCCGATCAGGTCCTGGCCGCCCTGCGAGCTGCCCGCACGGAGAACCAGCCCCGCGCCGAAGCCGGACGCGATGCCGCCGACCACCGAGGCCAGGATGCGGTCCTGAACGATTGGGGTTGCCGGTACCGGGATGATCGAAAGCAGCGCCGACGCCATCGCAATCGAGACCAGGGTCGTTGCGCAGAACTTCCGGCCCATGATGCGGTAAGCCATGATGAAGAACGGGACGTTGATCAGGAAGTAAATGATGCCCATGTAATCCAGCCCGGCGATTTCCGGCACGTGCAGGAAGTCCAGCAGGAACGTCCGAATCAGTTGGGCGATCCCGGTGAAGCCGCCGCTGTACAGGTGAATCGGGTTGATCATGAGGTTGACGCCGGCGGCGTAGGAGAGGTTCCCGAGAACCGTAATCGCCGCGCGGTAGAGTGTTTTTTTGTTGAGGGTCAGCTCCAAGGGTGTGTTTCCTCCGGTGTTGAGGTCATTTTTCGTTCAAAAGTTGGGTTGCGAAGGCCAAAAGCGCCGATCTGTCATTTTCGATTTTGCCGTCTATTACGTTTTCGAGCAGTACAGATAGGATATCGCCGACGGCCGGTCCCGCCGGGACCCCGAGGGCGATCAGGTCACGCCCGTCCACGGCGAGGTCTCGCAGGCTGAAGCACTGGGCCTCCGCGAGCACCTTGTCGACGATGCCGGCAAAGCGGTCGATGGCTTCGATGCGCTCTGCGCGGATCTCCTCCGCCTGCGCGGAGACGTCCGCGCGCTCGAGGGCGATCAGCATGCGGAGGCGCTCTTCGCCGAACTGGTTGAGCTTGTGGCGCACGTAGCGCTCGTCCAGTTGAAAGACCGTCCCGTGCGCCCGGATCAGTGCGACGACGTCGCTGCGGGTCTGGTTGTCGTAGCGGAGCCGGCGGAGGATCTCGGCGGCCATGTCCGCGGATACGCGTTCGTGCCCGTAGAAGTGCCCCCGGTCGCGCTTGACGATGAAGCAGGCCGGCTTGCCGACGTCGTGCAGGAGCGCCGCGAGGCGCACGGTGAGGTACGCGCGGTCGTTGTCGGATGCCGGGACGCGCTCAGTGGAAGTTGTAATATCGTTGTCAGCTGCGGCAACGTCATTTGAAGCTACGACGAGCGGCTGCGCGGTCGCGGAACGGCCGGCGACAGTTATAGTATTGTTGTTAGCCGCGGCGGCCGGCTGCGACGGCAGGATGACGCGCGGCACCGCTTCGACGGCGTGCAGGGTGTGCTCGTAGACGTCGTAGCAGTGATACGGGTTCCGCTGGTCGAAGTCGAAGCCCTGCGCGAGCTCCGGGATGAACTCCGCGAAGACGTCCCGGTATTCGCGGAGGACGGTGACGGCGCCCGGCGCCATCAGGATCTTGTCGAGTTCGGCGCGGATGCGCTCGGCCGCGATGTTGTGCAGCAGGTGTTTGCGCTCGTGGATCGCGGCCGCGGTCGCCGGTTCGATCCGGAAATGAAACGGTTTTGCGACGGACGGACAATCGGACGGCGCTGCGGCGGACGGGCAATCAGACGGCGCTGCGGCGGACGGGCAATCAGACGGCGCTGCGGCAGACAGGCAATCGGACGGCGCTTCGGCGGACGGGCAATCAGACGGCGCTGCGGCGGACGGGGCGCCGTCCGTACCGCTGAGCTGCGCGGCGAAGCGGACGCCGCGCAGTATGCGGAGCGCGTCTTCATCAAAGCGCTCCGCCGGGCTGCCTACGGCGCGAAGGACCTCGCTCGCGAGGTCCGCGCGGCCGCCGACGAAGTCGGCGACCGCGCCTTCACGGTCCATGGCAAGCGCGTTGACCGTGAAGTCGCGCCGCTGGAGGTCGTCCTCCAGCCGCCTGGTAAACGTCACTTGATCCGGGTGCCGGTTATCCGAGTACGTCCCGTCAATCCGGTACGTCGTCACTTCAAAAATTTGCGAGGACGCGATGACCCCGATTGTCCCGTGCTCCTTGCCGATCGGAACGGTGTGCCACCGCGCGTCTCCCCTTTCGACGCCGTCAAAAAGCGCCTCCACCTCGTCCGGAAGCGCATCTGTCGTAATATCAAAGTCGTGCGGAACCCGCCCGAGCAGAAGGTCGCGCACGCAGCCGCCGACCAGATACGCCTCGTATCCGGCCTCCTCCAGCCGCTTCATAATCGCTATCGCGTTTTGCGGAATCTGCTGCTCATACATATCTCACGAATCTCTACTGCCGTTCCATTTCGTCGCGTTTGTTACTTTTTCGGGGTTCGAACCATGAGAAGTAACAACGCGTTGGTCTCATTATAATCTCTTTTGTTACTTTTTTGATACTACCCCTTGTGTAAGTAATATGCGATAGCAGAGCTAACCACTGGCAGTGATCCCTCGGTGCTTTGTTGGACCCGTCTTATATTACTTTTTTGATGCCTTGCCTTCTAAAAGTAACAAATGCGAGCAAAACGGGTGAACGGACAGGCGAATAATCGGGTAAACAACCAGGGGATCCACCGGTTACTCTCCGGCCTCTTCGAGTGCGAAGCGGATCAGGCGATCCATCAGTTCCGGCCCGTCGACGCCCATCGCAGCCCAAAGCTGCGGGTACATGCTGATGTTGGTGAAGCCAGGCAGGGTGTTGACCTCGTTGAACACGACGCCCTTCTCCTCGCTGTAGAAGAAGTCCACGCGGGACAGGCCTCTGCAGTCCAGCTCTTTGTAAAGCTCAACCGCGTATCTGCGGATCTCGTCCGAGACGCCCTCCGGAAGGTCGTCCGGCACCCATGTCTTGGACTCCGGGTTGTTGTATTTGGACTCGTAGTCGTAAAACTCGCCCGCCGTCAGGATTTCGCCGACGACCGAAGCCTCCGGTTCGCAGTTTCCGAGCACCGCGACCTCCAGCTCGCGGCCGACGATCATCTCCTCGACGAGGACCTTCTCGTCAAAGAGGAACGCGTATTCAATCGCCGCAGCGAGTTCGTTCGCTTCGGTGACCTTGGTCACGCCGACGCTCGACCCCGCGGAAGACGGCTTGACGAACAGCGGAAACCGCCCGCCATCGACGGACAGCGCCCGCGCGAGTGCCTCCTGGCGGTGTTTGTCGTACTCATGTCTCGTGATGACCGTGTATTTTGCCATCTTGACGCCGGTATCGGCCGCAATGATCTTGGCGACCGACTTGTCCATGCAGTTCGCGCTCGCCTTGACGCCCGGCCCGACGAACGGGACGCCGCTCATCGCGAAGACGCCCTGGATTTCACCGTCTTCGCCGTGGTCGCCGTGCAGCACCGGAATCGCGCAGTCGATCCGCTCCGCCGTCGCGGCGTTGTTGCGGTCCAGAATCAGGATCCCGTGCACGACCGGGTCGCAGGCAAAGCACACCTGGCGGTTGGACGCGTACTTCTCCCACTCGCCGCTCGCGATGTCGACCAGCTCCGCGTCGGTCAGATACCAGCGGCCTTCTTTTGTGATACCGATCTGAAAGATCTCATCCCCACGGCCCGCGAGGCTCTTCAGCACGTTGACCGCGGAATTCCTCGAAACCTCGTGCTCGTCCGACTGTCCACCGAAAATAACTGCGATTTTCATAACTTTTACCCCTTCTTTATATAAATGTCTATCCGTTCCTTATTATATCCGCTCCGCAATCAGTACGCGGTTCAGCCCGTTCAGGTCCTTGATGACCGCCGGCTGGCGGAACTGCTTGGTGATCTCAAGCAAAAGCGACACGGCTTCCGCCTGGTCGTACCCGATCTCGAGCGCCAGGACCCCGCCGCTCCGCAGGTGTTGGCCGGCTTCCATCGAAATTACGCGGTACGCATCCAGACCGTCCTCCCCGCCGTCCAGCGCGAGAACCGGCTCGTGGTCCTTGACCTCCGTGTCCAGCGTTTCGATGACCGCCGTCGGAATGTACGGCGGATTCGAGACGATTACGTCAAAGAGCGCGTCCTCCGGAAGCGCGTTGAACATGTTTCCGACCAGAAACCGGCAGTTCGCCGTCGTTCCGTTGATTTCCGCGTTCCTGCGCGCGGTTTCGATTGCCGCCGGGCTCACGTCCGTCAGCGTCACCGCCGCACCCGGGAATTCGTGCGCGATCGTGATACCGAGCGCACCGCTCCCCGTGCAGAGGTCGAGCACCGCCGCGTCCGTCCAGCCCTTGCCGCGGATGATTCCGATGACCTGCTCGGCCAGAATCTCCGTGTCCAGGCGCGGAATCAGCACGTCCGGGTTCACGCGGAACGGCAGTCCCATGAACTCCTGCACCTTCACGATGTATTGCATCGGCACCCCGGAAAGCCGGAGGTCGATCCGGTCCATGTACGCGCGGAGGTCCGCACTGTCGAGAAGTTCCCGGCCGCGCGTCACGATTTCGCTTCGCGTCCAGCCCATGACGTAGCAGAAGAGGTCGACCGCCTCGCGGTCGCCGTTCGGCTTGTCCTTCAGGAGTTCCTGCCCATGCCGGACGGCGTTCCGCACCATCGCGGTGTCCTGCGTGTAGCGCATGCGGGCCTTCGCGGCCGGCGTTGCGTCTGCCGGCGCAGGTGTCGGTGCCTCTTCTGGCTCGTCTGCCGGCGCCTCCTCCGCCACGTCAGCTGTTGCATCCGCATCATCAGACACCGTATCTGCCTCCGCAACAACGTCTGCCACCGGCTCTTCAACGGCTTCCGCGTCGGTGTCTGCCGGCTCAACCGCCGCGTCACCGTCTTCCGTTATTGTTTCTTCTTCTTGTATGGGGAAGTCTTCCAGCCAGCGTTCTTCTTCGCCGGCCTCCGCCACGATCTTGTCGACGGTCATCCCCATGTCTTCCTTCGGAAGCGGCTTGATGATCGTCGCCGGGTTGAAGATGACCGTATCGTTCGTGACCGGGACCGGGTCCTGGAAGGTCACACTGTCGAGCGCGTTGCCTTTGGCCGGTTCAGCACCCGCCGCGCCCGAAACCGCTTTGCCGGAACCCGAAGCCGCCGGAATATCAAGCTCCGCGGTATCCTTTGCCGCGTTTACAACAGCTTCTTCCTCTGCGTCCTTGAGCGACCATTTCTCGAGCAGCTTCGCGTCTTTGTCCACAAAGCCCTCGACGATCGGCGCGTGTTTGTCGACCAGAACCGCCTTAAGCGATACGATCGCAACCTCGAGCTGCGCGTCCGTCGGCTCCGCCGTCGTCAGCTGCTGCATCATGAGGCCCGGATAACTCAGGATCCGGACCGCGATGCCGTCGCTCCGGCCCGCCCACTTCAGCAACTCATAGCTGATGCCCGCGATGACCGGCAGCAGCAGGACCCGCGACAGGATCCGCATCCACACGTTCGGCCAGCCGAGCAGCGAGAACAGCAGAAGGCTGATGATAAAGACAAACATTAGGAAGCTCGTCCCGCACCGCGGGTGCAGCGTGCAGAACTGCCGCGCGTTCTCCGGCGTGAGCTCGAGCCCGTTTTCGTAGCAGTGGATCGTCTTGTGCTCCGCGCCGTGGTAGCGGAAGAGCGTCTTGATGTCGTCCATCCGCCGGATCAGCGCCACGTAGAGCACGAAGAGCAGAATTCGGAAGATTCCTTCGATCAGGTTGAGCACGACGCCGCTCTTAATCCACTTTCCGAGGAAGTTCACGACCACCGTCGGGAAGATGATGAAGCAGACGATGGAGATGACCAGCGAAAAGGTCACCGCCGCCGCCATCATGAAGTTCCACATCGCGCGCTCGCCGTATTTCTTGCCGACCGCGGCCTCCACCTTGTTCGGCTTCTGCACGTCTTCTTCCGGGAGAAAGTGTTCGAGCACGTCCGCGGACTGCATCAGCGTCCGCATCCCGGCGATTAGCGAGACGAAGAAGTTGTACACGCCCCGCACGAACGGAATCTTGTTGATTTTGTTCTTTTTGATCAGTCGTTCGGTCTTGAGGTAGATGCGCCCGTCCGGTACGCGGACCGCGAGCGCCGTCCGGTGCTCGCCGCGCATCATGACCCCTTCCATGATTGCCTGCCCCCCGATCGATGTCGGGGTGGCTTCCTTGAGGAAAATTTTCTTGTAGTCCATAGTGTCCTCTGTGATCGCGCGTCAATAGTAAGCGCGCCGCCGCATGATTTCTACAAAGTCCGCGTTGCTCCGCGTGTGCGTCATGTTGTCGATGATGTCCTCGGTGACGTCCGCGACGTTGCCGCGGCCCATCTCCCGCCGCATCTGGTACATGACCGCGAACTCGTCCGGGGTGAGCAGCAGGTCCTCCCGCCGCGTGCCGGATTTGTTGAGGTCGATCGCCGGGAAGATCCGGCGCTCCGAGAGCTGCCGGTCGAGGTGAAGCTCCATGTTGCCGGTGCCCTTGAATTCTTCGTAAATGACGTCGTCCATCCGGCTGCCGGTCTCCACGAGGGCCGTCGCGAGAATCGTGATGCTCCCGCCCTCTTCGAGGTTCCGCGCTGCGCCGAAGAATTTCTTCGGCGGATGGAGCGCTGCCGGGTCGAGACCGCCGGAAAGCGTCCGTCCGGACGAATCGACTGCCATGTTGTACGCCCGCGCGAGCCTCGTGATGCTGTCGAGGAGGATCATGACGTCCTTGCCCTCCTCCGCGAGGCGCTTCGCCCGCTGGAGGACCATCTCCGCGACCTTGACGTGGTGCTGGGCCTGCTCGTCAAAGGTGGAATAGACGACCTCCGCCCGGCTGAGGGACCGCTTCATATCGGTGACCTCCTCCGGCCGCTCGTCCACGAGCAGGACGATCATCTCAATCTCCGGGTATTTCTTCTCGACGCTCGCCGCGATCCGCTTGAGAAGCACGGTTTTGCCCGCCTTCGGCTGCGCGACGATGAGGCCGCGCTGGCCCTTGCCGATCGGGGCGACGAGGTCGATGATCCGGGTTGAAAGCTCGATTGGCGAGTTCTCGAGGACGATCCGCTCGTTCGGGAAAATCGGGGTCAGATCGTCAAAGCGCGGCCGCCGCCGCGCGGCGTCCGGGGTTCCGCCGTTGACCGTCCGCACGTAGAGCAGCGCACCGAAGCGCTCGCCCACGCGCGGCCTGCGCGCGACGCCCTGGATCTTGTCGCCGGTCCGGAGCCCGAACCGCCGGATCTGCGTATTGGATACGTAGACGTCCTTGTCCGACGTCAGGAAATTGTTGAATCGCAGGAAGCCGAAGCCGCCCTCCGCGATCTCGAGGATGCCTTCGACCTCCGGCCGGTCCTGCTCGCGGTCCGCGTCCGCGTCGCCGGCCGCTTCCTCGTAAGATTCGTCTCTCGCGGCCTGCGGCTCGTCTTCGGCCGGCAGTTCGTTCGCCGGCGCTGCGGCGACAGCCGGGGCAGCCGGCTCTACGATTGCCGGCGCGGCCGTGGTCTTGGCCGTCGCGGCCGGTGATGGCGCAGCGGCTGCGGCCTCGAGTTCAGCTGGCGCAGGCGCTTCGACCGCCGGTACGACCGGTTCCGCGGCCGCCGGAACGACCGGTACCGCCGGGACGGCCTTTTTGGTCGACTTCCGGACCCGTTTGACCGGTGCTGGCTTGTCAGTCGCCGCAGGTTTCTCAGCGGCCGGCGCAGCTTTCTCGATTGCTGCAGGCTTCTCGACCGCTGGTGCGGGTTCCGAAACCGCTGGCGCGACCGGCTCCGCAGCCTCCGGCACCGCCGGGACCGCCTGTTCCAAGGCCTCTGCGTCCACTTTCTTCTTTCTTGGCATAAAAAAGTCCCTCTCTGTGTTTATATCTGCTCTGACCGGCGCTGCAACCTACCGCCGTCGTCACGCCTCTGTCAGTTCGTCTGCAAGTCGTGCAAAGTCTTGTAACGTCAGGCTTTCCGCCCGCCGGGACGGGTCGATGCCCGCCGCGGCCAGCGCCGCGGTGAGGTCCTCCCGCGTGTACATCGGGAGCGCGGAAAGCGCGTTGAGCAGCGTCTTGCGGCGCTGCATGAAGCCTGTCTTAATGAGGCGGAACATCCGGTCCGGGTCCGCCGTTTCGACCGGCGGCGCGTCCCTCCGGTCCAGCCGCACCACCACCGAGTCCACCTTTGGCGCCGGGGTGAAGCACTCGCGGCCCACTTCGAGGATCGGTGTCACGGTGCAATAATAGTGCACCGTATAAGTGATTGCGCCCGCATCCCGGCTGCCCGGCGCCGCCGCAAGCCGCTCGCCGACTTCCTTTTGCACCATCACTGTAACGCTCCCGGCGGGAACGTTCTCTTCCAGTAGTTTCATGAGGATGGGGGTCGTGATGTAGTACGGCAGATTGCCGACGATGCGCGCCTCGGACAGGCCGTAGGCGGCGAGCCGCTCGGGGATGAGCGTATTCAGGTCGGTTTGCAGGATGTCGCCCTGGACGATGTCGATGTTGTCCCGGTTGAAAAGCCGGACGCGGAGGATCGGGAGGAGCCGCTCGTCGAGTTCGATTGCGGTTACGTGGCCCGCGAGGTCGGAAAGCGCCTCCGTCAGCACCCCTTCGCCGGGACCGATCTCGATCACCAGCGTATCGCGGTCCGCGCCGCTCGCCGCCGCGATGCCGCGGACGATCTCCGGGTCGGTCAGGAAGTTCTGCCCGAGCTTCTTTTGGTGGCGGAAGCCCGGCGCGGGAGCGTTATTTGTCTTCTTTTGTCGCTTGGATCCCATTGACCGTGTTGATTAACTCCTCTTTTGTGATTCCAAAGCCCTGCAGCATCTTGAGAAAGGCTTTACCGTTCCCGTACGAGATGCCGAGCGCTGCTGCGGCCGCCCTGCGGCGGGTCGCCGCACCGGACGTCCCGATGAGCCCGAGCTGATCCAGCAGCTCCGCGGTGACGTCCGGGGACGCCGCGGCCTTCATCGTTGCCCTGGCCGCGGCCAGGGCGGCCGCCACGTCCTCCGGCGACGCGTTTTCGACGCCGATATCGCCGGCGCGCTCCGCACGGTCGCGCGCAATATACGCGTGCTTTGCATCCGGATACCGCTCCGCAATCCGCCGCCGGATCGCTTCGCCGGCGTGGTCCGGGTCGGTCAGGATGATGAGGCCTTTTTCGCGGTAGGCCTTGTCGATCAGCTGCCAGGTCTCGCCCGAAATGCCGAAGCCGTGCGTCGTGATGCAGACGGCCGAGACCGCACGTTCCACGACAGCCGCGTCGTCGCGGCCTTCGACCACGATTGCCTCGTGCACCACTGGCTTTTTCAGGCTTTCCTCCGGCCGGCCCGGGTTTTCCGCCGGCCGGCCGTCATTTTCTTTGTAATTATTCCCCTTCATCTTCAAATACGAAGAGAATCTCGTCCGGATTGACCAGACGGAGCTGCCGCCGGGCCTGTTCCTTGATGTATTCTTCGCTGTTCACGTGTTTCAGTTCGAGCTGCAGCCGGTCGCGGCGCTTGATGAGCTCTTCGTGCTCCTTCATGAGCCGCCGGTGCTCGATCTGAAGCGAGATCAGGTTCTTGAGCGAAGCGAGCAGCATCAGAACGATGACGGCCAGGATCACGACGATGATGTTCGGCCGCCGTTTCAGTTTGAGCGCGCGCCAAAGCCCCTTCCGCCGCCTGCGGCCCTTGCCCTTGGTTCCCGGCTCGTCCGCAGCGTCCGATTCGCCCTCGGTATCCGCTTCGTCGGACGCCTCCGCGCCTTTCGTCTCATCGGCTTCTGACGCCTCGCCTGCCTCTCCCGGCTCCCCGGCGTCGTCCGCAGCCTCTGCTCCGCGCTCCGCGGATGCACCGTCCGCCGGTTCCGCAGCCTCTGCACCGTCCGCCGCGACAGTCACTGCCGCCTCCGCCTGCGCCGCGGCCTCGGCTTCCGCCGCCGCGTGCGCAGCCGCCAGTGCGGCCAGCTCGTCCAAGGTGACCGGCGTGCCGGTGATCTCGGCCTCGGCCGGCGCGGTCTCTCCCGCTGCAGCTGCGTCCTTATCGAAGAGCCGCATCATGTCGGCCGCGTACTCGGACTTCGGGTCGTCGACCTTTACCACGTTGTATTCTCTTGTGTTTCTGCTCGTCGTTTTACTCTTGCTCATGAATCCTTATATGAAGTCACAATTTAATAATCATCTTCGTCGCCATAGATCGGGAGGACCGAACTCGGGTCGATGGAGTCGCCACCGTACGGGTGGATCTCGAAGTGCAGATGCGGACCCGTACTGAAGCCCGTGCTGCCGACGTAACCGATTTCCTGCCCCTGGTAGACCTCCTCGCCCTCGGACACGATGTATCCGCTGAGGTGCGCGTATCTGGTGTACGTGCCGTCATTGTGCTCGATCTCGATGCAGTTCCCGTACGTACCGTTCCACGAAGCGCGGATGACCACGCCGCCGTCAGACGCGTAAATCAGTGTGCCGGTTGGACACGCCATGTCGACGCCCGCGTGCAGTCTGCCCCAGCGCTGGCCATATGGTGACGTGACGGTATAGGAATCGTGGAGCGGCATCGCGAACTTGCCGGTCGGCGCGGTCTTCGGCCGGTCGCTTGTACCGTTCAGGACGATTTCCGTGACCGGCGCCTTGACGATTTCGCTCTTTGAAATGTCGCGCTGGACGATAGTCCCGTTCTCCTTGACGATCGTTCCGGTGACGCGGCGGAGTCCGTCTTCACCCTTTTGCTCGATTTCGGTCTGTCCGATGTACAGATCCTCCGTATCCCGGGTCTCCCGGACGAAGTGCATGACCTCCGTCGTCGTACCGTTCTCCTCCATCCGGACGACGACCGGCTCGACTTCTTTGTTGATCGTGACGACCTCGCCCGCGGAAACCGACTCCGCAGGAACGGTGTGGCCGCCTTCGTAAATCTCCGTGACCGGGACGTCGTACGCCTCCGCGAGGGACTCCAGCGTTTCGTCCGCCTTGACGATGTGGCGGATGGTGAATTTACCGCCCTGTGTCAGCAGCTCGTGCGCCTGCCGGCGGCTCGCGAGGCTCGGCAGCAAAACGTCTACCTGCCCCGTCGTGACCGGCCGCTTGTAGCCGACTTCCACGACGTTCATGTTCGTGTCCGGCGTCCCGTACGTCGTCAAAACGTTGGTGATGAGCAGCTGGGCGACCGTTTCGTTCTCGACCAGGGCGACCATGTGCCCGTCGTAATAGATGGCCGTCGCACTGACCTCGATGTCTTTCATGTAAGTCAGCTTGTTCAGGACCTGGTCGGACGTGTCGAGGTCGTGGTTCGCGAGGGCGACCCGGCGGAACGTCACGTTATCGTTGGCCGTGAAGGCGAAGCTGACGTCGCTGTTGACCGAAAGGCCTTCGCTCGCGACGTCGAGGAGGTCCACGACGGTGTCCTCCGAGCGGACGTAGCCGAGCACCCGGCCGTTATATGAGTATTCGTAGACTGTATAGTGGTCAAACACGAGAAGCAGGCCGCAGATGACGACGATCAGGGCAAATACCGCCTTGAAGATCTCACCGCTGCTCGCCATGTACCGCTTGCGCGCATTGTGATACTCGGTCACGAAGCTCCGCACGATCGTAATGATCGCGCGGTCAAACGCGTCCTGAATCATGTCATGCAAAAAGATCGGCGCGGCCGCGACGGTTTCGACGCCACGCCAAAACCGGCTCTGCTCCTTGCGTGGTTTCTTTTCTTTCTTTGGTTTTTCTTTTTTCGGCTCTTCTTTTACTTCTGCTGCTGTCTGTTCTTGTTCCATGTATATGCCTCTTGGGCCCGCTCTTTGCGGCACGTGCAGTATCTGCCGTCGTCCGTCACGCCGGTATCCCGGCAGAGCTTGCATTTGTACGGCGTCTCCAGATAGTCGCCCGGATAGCCGTTTTCGGCCAGAATGTCAATTTTTCGTTTGTTGAGGTCCTGCAGACGCGCCCGGCTCTCCTTGCGGCGGGCTTTAGCCCCTTCGCTGAAGTCCGTGAGGAGAAGTCCCTTGCGCAGGGATTCCTCGCGGGCAAGCAGGTCGCGCAGCTGCGGCACCGCGCGGGAGACTTCCTCCGTCCGACGCTGTTGCTCGGCGGCCGCCTGTTCCTGCAGATATCTATAGTAGCTGTCCAGCACCCGTACGCTGACCGGACCGCTCTCGCGCGGCTTCTCGCCGCTGCCGGTGCCGGTCCGGACGCCGCCCGCCTCGAGCCGCTTGTTCTCGAGGACCCGGTCCACATACCGGAGCGACGGATCGCGGAGCCCCGCGGTCCTCCGGCAGGCGTCCAGGATGTCTTTGAGCCCGAACTGCCACTCGTCTGTCCATTTGTCGATCATCGCGCGGTCGCCCGGCGTGCTCGCGCGCTTGAAGCCGAGCTCATCGAACACGCGGTAGTACAGCTCGCTCCGCTCGCTCTCCGCGTCGATCAGCCGCTTGACGTCCGCGATCGTCCGGCAGCCGTCCTTGGTCCAGCGCATCGCGACCGCAGTAATGTAGTCCACGCTCGTCTTTTCCCGCTCCGCGCAGTATTTGATCGCGTACGAATACACGTCCGGCGTCACCCCGTAGATGGTAAGCGCGTCCCGGATCTTGTCCGCCTCGGTCCGCGAAACGAGCCGGCCCGTCTTGGCCTCGTAGACGTCGAAGACGCCCTTGAGTTCGATGTTCCTGAGCTTGTCCGCGGCCGCCTGTTCCGGCGTCGCCGGCTCTGCGGCCGTCCCGTCCGCCTTGCGCACCGCCCCGCGCGACCCGTACAGCGCCTGAATCTGGCTAACGAAAACGATTTCGTAATCGTCGCTCCCCTCCTGGCGCTCCAAACGGACCGCTCCGCGGTCCTCCCAGTACTTCCAGGCCGCGTCCAGCTCGCCGACCGTCATCCGCAGCGTCCGCGCGATCGCCTCGCGGGAGATCGTCCGCTCCTGCTCCGCGTACATCAGGCCAAAAAGGTACACCTTAACGTACTCGCCCGGCGCGACCGGGAGGAGTTCGTTGATAAAGATGTTCTCCACGGCAGTCCGGAAGAGATACATTTCGTTCTTTCGTTCTACTTTGAGCTTAACGTCCGACATCGATGCCCCTCTCGCTGTTGGCAAACGACGTGTACCGGCCGAGCCACGTCAGGAAGACGCTGCCCGTCGGCCCGTTTCTGTGCTTCGCGATGTTGACCTCGCAGATGCTGCTCGAACCGGCCTGCACGTCCGCCGGCATGTCGTCGTCCGGCGAATAGTCCTCCCGGATGAGGAACATGACGATGTCCGCGTCCTGCTCGATCGAGCCGGAGTCGCGGAGGTGCGAAAGCTGTGGCCGTTTGCCCTTGGCGTCCTCGGTCTTACGCGAGAGCTGGGAAAGCAGGACCACCGCGCAGTCGAGTTCCTTCGCGAGGATCTTGATGTTCCGCGTGATCGCGGAGAGCTCCTGCACGCGCATCTCGACCCCGTAACCCATGTGCATGAGCTGGAGGTAGTCGATCACCACCAGGTCGAGGCCTTTTTCGGCCTTGAGCCGGCGGCATTTGTTCTTCATTTCGAGCATCGACATCTCGGAGGTGTCATCGATCGCGATTTTGAGTCCCTCAAAGCTGTCCTGCGCGTAGCTGATGCTGTCCCAGTCGTCCGCGCTGAGGGTGCCGTTCTTGAGGGAGTTCATGTCGACGCGCGCCGCCATGGAGAGCATGCGCTGCCCGAGCTGCTCCTTGGACATCTCCATGCTGAAGACCAGCACCGAGTGCCCCGCCCGCGCCGCGTTGGTCGCGACGTTGAGCGCGAAGGACGTCTTGCCGACGCCCGGCCGCGCCGCGAGGATGATCATGTCGGTCCGCTGGAGGCCGCCGAGTAGCCGGTCCAGGTCGGTAAAGCCGGTCGTGATGCCCGGGAGCTTGCCGCCGTTCTTCTCGAGCTCGCGGATCTGCAGGATGTTCTCCTGGATGATGTCGTTGATGTCGATGTAGTTCCGGCGCTGGCTGTCCTGCGCGATCTCGAGGATGCGCTGCTCCGCGAAGTCCAGGATTTCCTCAGCCGAGCCCTTGCCGTCGTAGGCCTTGCTCTTGATGAGGTCCGCCTCGGCGATCAGCTGGCGGAGCTGGGACTTTGCGAGGACGATGTCCGCGTAGTATTTCGCGTTGGCCGGCACGATGGCGTCCGAAGACAGCCGGCCGAGATACGACATCCCGCCGACGAGGTCCTGGATCTTTTGCCGGGTGAGCTGGGAGTACGTCGTCGTCAGGTCGATGGCGACGTTCCGCCGGTACATGTTGACAAAAGTCTCGTAGATGAGCTGGTGTTCCTTGAGGTAGAAGTCCTTTGGCGACAGCTTGTCGATGACGTCCGAAACCGCGTCCTGGCTCTGCATCATCGAGCCGAGGACGGCTTTTTCCGCCTCGATGTCCTGCGGCGTCTCAAGGTTGATATTTACGGTCCGTTCTTCGTCCATGAATCTGTCCTATTCTTCGGTAACAATGACCCGGATGCTCGCCGGGACGTCACGGTACAGCTTGATCTGCACCCTGGTCTCGCCGATCTCCTTGATCGGCTTGTCGAGCAGGATCTTCTTTTTGTCGACTTCGAGGCCGGTCTGCTCCTTGATCGCGTTCGCGATGTCCATGGATGTGATCGACCCGAACAGCCTGCCGCCTTCGCCGGCCTTGGTCTTGACGACGACGCCCGCTTTCTTGAGGTGTTCCGCAATCTCCTCCGCCTTAGCGCGCTCTACGGCTTCTCGCTCCGCCCGCGCAGCCTTCTCGCGCTCGATCCGCTTGAGGTTCGCCGGCGTTGCCTCAATCGCGAGCCCCTGCGGGATCAGGCGGTTGCGCGCAAAGCCGTCGCTGACCTTAACGATTTCGCCGGCCTTGCCGGTTCCCTGTACGTCTTTCTGTAAAATTACCTGCATTTGTCTTACCTCTCTATCTATAACCGATGGTGGCTGTCATTATTAATGGGTCTCGTCGGTCCGGGCTACTCGCCTGCCCCGCCGGTTCGGTCAAAGTATTCCCGGAGGACGATCTTGAGCTGTTCCATGAAGTCCGTCGGCGGGACGTCGACCTGCGCTCCCGCGGAGTTCAGATGGCCGCCGCCGTCGAAGTTTTCCATGATGACCTGGACGTTGACCTCTCCGAGGGACCGGGCACTGACGACTGTCGTATGGATGTCGTTCTGCCCCGCCACAAAGGCTGCCTTGACCCCCTTGACCATCAGAAGCGCGTCTGCGACCTGCGAATTGATGATCTGTGCGCTGGTCGAGTAGCCCCCTGTGATCGAGAGTGCGACCCCGCAGTCGAGATACTCTGCGTTTGCGATCGCCTCCGCCCGGGTCTGGAACGCGGTGACCTCCGTCTGGAAGAACCGCTTGACCTCCGTCGTATCCGCGCCTGCCCGGCGGAGCCACGCCGCCGCCTCAAAGGTCCGGACGCCGGTCTTGATCGAGAACTTGTTTGTGTCGACCAGCATCCCCGCGAGCATCGCCTCCGCCTCGAACTTGGTGATGATGCGCTTTGGCGCGGAATATTGAAGGATCTCCGCCATGAGCTCACTCGCCGACGACGCGTAAGTCTCCACATAGGAGAGCGTCGCGCCTTCAAAAGAGTCCTCCGACAGCCGGTGGTGGTCGATCAGGACCATCTGCGCCGCTTTTTCGATGACTTCCGGGCATTCGACCAGCGACGGCCGGTTGGTGTCGACGACGATGGCAAGTGCACCCTTGCCGCACAGGCTGATTGCCCGCTCACTGTTAATGAAGCGGTACGTCTCGAGGTCCTTCGCCTGCCTGTAAATGTCGGTCAGCGCGTCGTTGTACTCCTCGATGACGATGTACGCGTCGCGGTCCAGGTACTCGCAGAGCCGGTAGGCCGCGAGCGATGCGCCGAAGCAGTCCATGTCCGGCCAGTGATGGCCCATGATGAACACCCGGTCGCTCTCGAGGATGAGCTGCTTGAGCGCGTGCGCGATGATACGCGACTTGCCCTTGTTATTCTTTTCATAAGACATCAGCTTGCCGCCGTAGAAGGACGTATGGTCGCCGTCCTTGACCACGGCCTGGTCGCCGCCCCGGCCGAGCGCGAGTTCGTGCGCCGCCTCGGCGAGCTCCGTGATGTCCTTGAGCGACTTCGCCCCGCGCCCCATGCCGATGCTCAGGCTGACCGGGAAGTCGTTCTTGGTATCGATCGCCCGGACGTCGTCGAGAATCTGGAAGCGGCTCTCGATGATGCGGTCCGCGTCCCTGCGAAACACCGTCATCAGGTACGTGTCCTCGCCGGTGCTCTCGATGGACGCGTCGAACTGGTCCGCCCACCGCCGGATGCACCGGTCGACCTCCGTCGGCACGGCCTTGCGGCTGTCCACGTTGGAGCTGGAGATCAGTTCGTCGTAATTGTCGATACTGATGTACAGGAGCGCGAGCTTGCCGCTCTCGTAGCTCTCTTTGAACGTCTCCCGCTGCGTGACGTTGAAGAAATACACGACGATGTCGCCGTCCTCCGACGCGTCGGTGTTGGTCTCGAGCACGAAATAGTTATCGTTGCGGGAGATCATGATCTCGCTGGTGTCGTCGTCGAAGAACGCGGCGCGTTTGACGCCGGTGAGGGCGAAGAAATTCGCGTCGACGATGTCTTTGTAGGCAAAGACATCCTTCATGAGCTCGTTCGCGAACCGGATCTTGCCTGCCTGGTCCACGACGCAGACCGGAATCGGCAGCGCCGCGAGCGCTTTGTAGTTGTCGGTTTCGATTTGTTGTTCCGTCATGACTTGGTTTTCCTTTGTACCGAACATGTGTTCGTGTTACGGTGTCCCCCCTGCCGGACACTATCCCTATTCGATCGTCCGAAGCAGATCGATGATCCGGTTCAGTTCGTCCGTGCTATAGTATGAAATCTCCAGTCTTCCGTTCGTTCCGTCGCCGGAAATGACGACTTTTGTCCCCAAAATCCGCCGAAGCTCGTCTTCTGCCGTCAAAATCTCTTCCGATTTGGCCGGTCCTGTCTGTGTTCTGCGCTTGCGGGCCGTGGTCCCCTTCCCGCCTGCCGCAAGGCGCTCGGTCTCCCGCACCGACAGTCCGTCGCGGGCTACCCGCTCCGCCAGCGCGATCTGCTGGCGCTCGCCGGAAACGCCGGCGATGGTGCGGCCGTGTGCCGCCGAGAGGCTGCCGTCGACCAGCATCTGCTGGATCTCCGCCGGCAACTGCAGTAAGCGCACGGCGTTCGCGATGTAAGCGCGGCTCTTTCCGACCGCGCGGGACGCTTCTTCCTGCGTCATGCCCATCTTTTTCATCATCGTTTGCAGGCCGGTGGCTTCCTCGATCGGGTCGAGGTCCTCGCGCTGCATGTTCTCGACGATGGCGATCATCGCGTTCTGGTCGTCGGTGAAGTCCCGCACGATGCAAGGCACCGTTCCGAGGCCAGCGACTCTGGACGCGCGCCCGCGGCGCTCGCCGGCGACGAGCTCGTACCCGGCGCCGCTCTTGCGGACAACCAGCGGCTGAATGACGCCGTTCGACAGGATCGAGTCCGCGAGTTCGCGGAGTTTGTCCTCGTCAAAGTGCTTGCGCGGCTGATCCCGGTTCGGCTTGATGTCGTTGATGTCGATGTAGATGACGCGGTCTGCGGAATCGTCGGCGGTTTCCGCGGCGGTGACATTGGTATCCGCCGGTTTGTTACCTCTAACCGCCCTTTCGTACGCGTTTTCTTCCTTTTTATCTTCCACGATGACGTCCGGGACGTCCGGAACGTCAATTTTGACCGGTTCCGGGGCTCCGTTCGGGTCCTCCGCCGGGCTTTCCGGGCCGCGGATCGGCGCCGCGTCGGCAAATAACGCTTCCAAGCCTCGTCCGAGGCCGCCTTTTTTAAATGCCATTCTCTCTTGCCTCCCTTTCGAGGAATTCAACTGCAAAGTCCTGATAGGCCCTCGCGCCCTTGGATGACGGGTCGTATTTTACGACCGGCAACCCGTAGCTCGGCGCCTCGGCCAGGCGGACGTTCCGCGGGATCACCGTCCGGAACACCTTGTCGCCAAAATATCGCTTGACCTCCTGCACGACCTGAATCGCGAGGTTGGTCCTTCCATCAAACATGCTCAGGAGAACGCCGGAGATCCCGATGCCCGGATTCATGCTCCGGCGCACCAGCTCGATCGTCTTCATCAGCTGGCTCACGCCCTCAAGCGCGTAGAATTCGCACTGAATCGGGATGAGTACGCTGTCCGCGGCGACCAGGGAGTTGATCGTGAGCAGGCCGAGCGACGGCGGACAGTCGATAAAGATGAAATCGTAGTCCGACAGGACCGCATCGACGGCCCGTTTGAGGCGCCGCTCGCGGCCGTCCTCGCTGACGAGCTCGATTTCCGCGCCTGCGAGGTCTACGCTCGCCGGCAGCAGGTCGAGGTTGGCCGTCTTTGTGTGGACGATGGCCTCCCGCACGTCGAAGTTCTCATTGATCAGAACGTCGTACAGTGTAGCGTCCAGGCTGCGCTTCGCCACGCCGATTCCGCTCGTCGTATTGCCCTGCGGGTCGATGTCGACGATCAAAACGTGCTTTCCTTGCAGCGCAAGGCACGCGCTGAGGTTAATGTTGGTCGTTGTCTTGCCGACGCCGCCCTTCTGATTGAAAATTGCAATAATTTTTCCCATATGTCTCCTGTGTCATTCGTCTGTCGTTTGCGCCTGTTTTGCACGGAAAATCCGAAATCAGCGCATAAAATGACTTGTATATTATATAACAAAAGGCCTCTTTTTTCCATCCAAAAGAGGCCTCATTTCCTTAATCTTCACTCAGTTTTCAGTTTGTGTTCGATTATCTCGCCGCCGCCGCAACATATGGTGGCTTTTCTGTTCGCACCCCCTATTCCGGCTTTTTCGAAAATTGTTTCACGTGAAACATTTCGTCGCGGCGGATCGCGAAACCGCCCTATTTCACAACGACGCTCTTGCGGATCTTGTCAAAATCCGGGAAATAATCGTATTTCGCATTGGTCGTCATGATGATTGCGACAACGCAATAGCGCTTCGCATTCTCACTGTAGAATATATCGAGTTCGCCGCGTACGTCGAGCCCGCTTGTAGTGCCCTCGAAATAACAGCCGCCGGACTTCGTGTTCTTTGTCACGCAGTTTTCCAGGGCCATCCCATTGACAAAGGATGTGAACATCGACGGGCGTAACTGTTCAAAAGAAAGGCCTGTCGCTGTATAATCAGCAAACGCCACCTCAAGCATCACGACGCTGTCGCCCGTTTCTGCATAATATTTGTGTGTATCAGCGTCGCCTTCATCCGATCCATAGTATCTTGGAATGGAAACGGTAAAGCCGGCGTCTTCGACCAGCATGTTCGTGTCTGCGTGGAAGCCGGCCTTGTCCGGCGCGCCCGTGAACGGAACGGATGTGTCAAAAAGGTCTTCTCCAGACTCCGGAAGCGCTTCTTGCGCCTCGGTTTCTCCTTCATCCGCGACTTCTTCTACGATCTCTTCCGGCTCTTCGGTCGGTGCATCGTCCTTCGATTTCCCGCATGCCGCCAGTGCAAAAGTCATTGATGCGCTCAGAAGCAGCGCTAAAAGCTTTTTCATCCTCATTTTTTCCTCCTAAAACGATTCGTTCTTCGAAATCCGTGCCTCTAGCGTACCATATTTCCGCGATTGCGTCAACGCGGCGGCTGTCCGCGAATGTTTCACGTGAAACATTGTGATGTGTACGCGAGTCGGAGTTGTGGTATAATGGACGTGGGATTCGTTCGGCAGCGAAAAGCGAGGGATTTATGTACGACGCAGAGATACGGGCGCGGGCCTATCTGGAAAAACTGGGCCTTTCCGACCGGATCATCGACTTCAAGAATACGGATATCACGATCGAGAGCACCTACAAGGCGCTTGGAGAGGAAATCGAAGCGGACCGCATCTGCAAAGGCCTTGCATTCAAAGGCCGCGGCGGCCGCGGGATTGTCGTGCTCGCGTCAGGGCTTTCCCGCGTTGACAACCGGAAATTCCAGAACGTGATGGGGTTCCGTCCGTCCATGATCCCGGCGGACCGCGTGGAGGAAATCGTCGGGCACAAAGCCGGTACGATCAATCCGTTCTGCATCAACGAAACCGCGGACCTTTACCTGGACACGTCCATCCTCAAGCACAAAGGAAAAACGGTCTTTCCGGGCATCGGCGGGGAGGACTCCGTGGTTGAACTCACCATCGACGAGCTGGAGCGGGTGACAAACCCGCGGTGCTGGATCGATGTGACAAAATAATCGCTTTTTCCGCACGAAAACGGTCAATTATTTCAAAGTATACATATCTAAGGAGGGACTTATGAGCAAAATCAATGATTTTATCTCGGAAGCCGGCGTTTTCTTCCTGGCAACCGTTGACGGCGACCAGCCGAAGGTCCGGCCGCTCGGCGCGCACATGGAGATGGACGGCAAAGTATTGTTTGGAGTAGGGGACTTCAAAGACGTTTATAAGCAGCTCTGCGCAAATCCAAAGGTCGAAATCGTCGCCTGCAAGCCGGACAGCCATTGGCTCCGGTACACCGGATCGGCGGTCTTCGAAGAAGACCCGAAATACGCGGAAGCATTCCTCGAGATGATGCCGATGCTCCGCGGGATCTATAACGATCAGACGGGCCACAAAATGATGGTCTTCCATCTGGAAAATGCGACCGCATACGACATCAAAATGATGCCTCCTGGCGAGGATATTTCGGAATAATCGCGACAAACAAGAATGGCCGCAGCGGGGACGCTGCGGCCGTTTTTTGTTGATTTTTCAAGGGTTTCGGACGTTTGACGAGTCTTTCGCCCGATCAGTTTCTTCCTTTATTTCTTCCGGATTACGACCAGATTATGCTCGTCTGCGCCGGCACCGGCAATTTGCACGGTTTCGATCCGAGAGACCTCGGCACCGCACTTCCGGAGCGTCGTTCGCGCCGCATCGGCTTCCTGTTCCGCCTTGGCGCCTTTGTACGCGATCAGAAACCCGCCGCGCTTGACGAACGGCAGGCACCAACCGGCGAGAACCTTGAGGTCCGCGACCGCCCGCGACACGCAGAGGTCAAACTGCGCCGCGTATTCCGGGTCCTTTGCCAGTTCCTCCGCGCGCGCGTGGACCGTCTGCACGTTGGTAATCCCAAGTTGGCTCGTCAGGTCGTCGATGACGCGGAGTTTCTTTCGCGTCCCATCGACCAATACGAACGCTTTGTCCGGTGCGACGATTGCGAGCGGCACGCCGGGGAAACCGCCGCCGGTCCCGATGTCGATGACGCGCTCTGCCTGCCGGAACTCCGGCAGCGCCGCGCACGAAAGCGAGTCCAGAATGTGCTTGCTGAGGGCTTCCTCGCGGTCCCGGATTGCGGTCAGATTGATGTGCTCATTCCATTCGAGCACCCCGTCCAGGTACGCGACGAGCCGGTCCGCCGCAGCCGCTCCGTATTGATTTTTCAACGTTTCCAGGATTTGTTCAGTCATCTCTATCATGCCTTGCGGCGCTCTTTTTCGAGGTAAATGAGAAGTACGTTGATATCGGCAGGGGAGACGCCGGAAATGCGGCTCGCCTGGCCGACGGTCAGCGGACGAATCGCCGTGAGCTTCTGCCGCGCCTCCAGCCGGAGACCGCCGATCGAGTTGTAGTCGATGTCGTCCCGGAGTTTCTTCTCCTCGAGGCGCTTCATCTTATCGACCTGCTCGAGCTGCTTGCGGATGTATCCTTCGTATTTGATCTCGACCTCGACCACGAACCGCTCGGTCTTGGTGAGCGTCGGCCGCTCGCCACAGTCGATCGCTACGGTATCCACGTATGGGATTTCCGGCCGCCGGATCGCATCGTAAAGCGAGAGGTTTTCCGCGCTCGGCGCGCTCCCGTGCGCAACCAAAAAATCGTTCAACACGTTGATATCACTGGCTTTGGTGGCTTTGAGCCGCACGAGCTCCGCCTCGATCCGGTCTCTTTTTTCCACAAAGCGCCGGTACCGGTCCTCCGGCACGCTGCCGTATTCGTAGCCGATTTCGGTGAGCCGCCGGTCCGCGTTGTCCTGCCGGAGCAGCAGCCGGTACTCCGCCCGCGACGTCATGATCCGGTACGGTTCGTTCGTGCCCTTGGTCACCAGGTCGTCGATCAGCACCCCGATGTACGCCTGGTCGCGCCGCAGCACCAGCGGTTCCAGCCCGCGAATCCACCGCACCGCGTTGATCCCGGCCATCAGGCCCTGCGCCGCCGCTTCTTCGTACCCGGAGCTGCCGTTGAACTGCCCCGCGCAGAAGAACCCGGCGAGCAGTTTGCTCTCCAGCGACGCCTTGAGCGACAGCGGGTCCACGCAGTCGTACTCAATCGCGTACGCCGGCTTGAGGATCACCGACCGCTCAAGCCCCGGGATCGTATGGTAAAACGCGTCCTGCACCTCTTCCGGCAGGCTCGACGACATCCCCTGGATGTACATCTCCTCCGAATCGAGCCCCTCCGGCTCGACGAAGAGCTGGTGGCGCTCCCGGTCCGCAAACCGCGCGACCTTGTCCTCGATCGACGGGCAGTACCGCGGGCCGACGCCGACGATATTCCCCGAATACATCGCGGAGCGGGTGAGGTTGTCGCGGATGATCTTGTGCGTCCGCTCGTTGGTGTACGAAAGCCAGCACGAAATCTGTTCGCGGCCGAGGTCGCGCCCTTCGTTCAGGAACGAGAAGGGGACAATCTCGGTGTCGCCGGTCTGTTCCTTCATCTTATCGTAGTCGAGCGAGTCCCGGAGCATCCGCGCCGGCGTTCCGGTCTTGAAGCGCCGCATCGGAAAGCCCATCGCCCGCAGGCTTTTCGCGAGCTCGGTCGCCGGGAGCATCCGCGAAGGGCCGCTCTCCATGACGAAGTCGCCGATGAAGATCTTCCCGCCGAGGAAGGTCCCTGTCGAGATGACGACCGCTTTCGCACGGTAGCACGCGAAAGCGCATTCGTCCGCCTCTACTTCAGTAACCGCAACGCCTTCGGAGTTTTCTTCGGTTCCTGTTTTTCCTCTTTCAACACGTCCTGTTTCGCCGCCTTTGGCCGCCTTTGTTACGACCCCGGCAATGCGATAGGAGCCGGCTGTCAGCGGGGTTTCCGCGGTATTCGAAACCGCTCCGCCCGCATCATCCACGCAGTCCTCCACAATCAGGTCGACCGCTTCCTCCACCTTGAGGGTGAGGCCCGGCGTCGTCTCGATCGTGTGGAGCATCTCGCGGTGGTACCACGCCTTGTCCGCCTGCGCGCGGAGCGAGTGCACCGCCGGCCCCTTGGACGTGTTCAGCATCTTGCTCTGGATGAACGTCTTGTCGATGTTGACGCCCATCTCGCCGCCGAGCGCGTCGACTTCGCAGACGAGGTGGCCCTTGCCCGTGCCGCCGATTGACGGATTGCAAGGCATCATCGCGACCGAGTCGATGTCCGTGCAGAGCATCAGCGTCCGCATGCCCATCCGCGCGCTGATCAGGCCGGCCTCGCAGCCGGCGTGCCCCGCGCCGATGACGATGACGTCATAGCTTTCCTTGATTTGATATTTCCCGTTACAGTCGTTGATGTTCATGTTTTGTTAATTATCGTTGTGTCGCGGGCAAACCGCTGTCCGCTGCCGCCCGAACCCCGCCTTGACATCTTCCGGCGGGTGTGATACGTTGAATTCATTGCAAAAGCGCACGCTTTTGAACACAGGAGGTACAATTATGCTAGCCTATGCCTGGCCGCTTCTGCTGGCCGTTATTTCTTCCGTATTATATCAGATCTGCGCCAAGTCCCTGCCGGAAGGCGTCAACCCGTTGGCAGCACTGACGTTGACGTATCTGGTAGCCGCCCTCACGGCGGGTGTTCTGTTCTTTCTCACCGCGCGCGGGACGAGCCTGATCGGGGAGTACGGCAAAACCAACTGGACCTCGGTCGTCATGGGAATCGTCATAGTCGGCCTCGAGCTCGGCATGATTTACTGCTACAAAGCCGGCTGGGAAGCCAGTGTCCTGCTGGTCGTCGAGTGCGCGATCTGCGCAGGGTTCATGATCTTTGTCGGCCGCTACCTCTACGGTGAAGCCATCACCGCCAACAAACTCATCGGCCTCTTCATCTGCCTGGCTGGTCTTTACATTATCAATAAATAAGCCGGCGGGCAGGTCTGCCGTCTCGCAGATTCTTGCATTTGTTCTGTGGACGGGCAGGGGAGTGTGCGCAATAACAGGCGACCCAGCCGCGCTACTCAGCCTACAGCACGATGCAGTCGTACCGGATCAGCTTGCCTTTGATGGAATACCCCGGCGTAACGCCGCAGAGAAACGGTCCCTTGAGGGGCCGTTTTATAATGATTTTACGCGGTCGAAGCGCCAAAGCCGCCTGAAGCAACGCCTCTTCATCCGCCGCCGAGACCTGTTGCTCCTTGATAAACTGCAGTTTTTTCTTTGAAAGCGCGCTTTTGCCGGCGTCCGGGAACATCGGGTCGAGGTAAATGACGTCGATCCGCATAGTGGAATCGTCCGCCGACGCCTTCGGCTCGTTACCGGCGTCACCGTCAGACGATGTTTCACGTGAAACTTGCGTGACCATGGCCTGCATCGCCGCGGTGCTGTCGCTTTCGACCAGGTGCATCCGCGCGATGACGTCCCGGAAACCGCTCTCCGCGCCGCCGAACTTCAATCTGCCGGCAGTTTCCGCAGCCTCCGCCGCGGCCGCGCACGAAAGCGCATCCCGCAGAACAGCTGCAACCGCCGGGTTCCGTTCGTACATCGTGACGTCGTACCCCGCGGCCGCGAGCAAGAACGCGTCCTCGCCAAAGCCGGCCGTCGCGTCGATCGCGGTGAGCCGCACGTCCGTGGCCGTCACAACCTCCGCACCCTTTGCAGCGCGCTGCCGCTCCGGCTTCGCGGCCCGGATCAGGAGCTCGTTCTGCAGCCCGCTGCGGCGGATCCGCGTCCACATGTTCAGAAAATCAGCCTCCGGCGCGTTTTTCATCTATTTTTCCCGCGTTCCGTCGTTTCCTACGTTTATTTCTACACTAAATAACGGTTACAGCCGTTTGCCGATGTCGTTTTTATCGTACTACAGCTGCTTGCTGACGTCGCTCCGCAGCCGGAACAGCGCGACCACAAGCGCGATCGCGACAAAGAGCGCCGCGATTGCGAGGAACAGAACGACCATGGCGAGTACTCCGACGGCTTTTGTGCTCTTGATTGCCAAAAGCAGCAGCGCTAGCCCGTTCATGACGAAGACGAGCGCCAGGTCCATGTACTTCAGCAGGTGCAGCGTGGCACCGCGCGGCGATTTGTAATCCTGCGCGACCTTCTCGAGCGCGCCGCACAGGAAGAAGGTGTAGAGCGTCGAAACGAACGGGACGATGGACTGCATGGTGGTGAGCGCCTTTCCCGGCATGACGAACTCCATCACGTAGATCGCACTGGTCATTACGACCATGATCGGTGCGAGAATCTTGAGATAGCTCCGGTCGTTGACGTAATCTCCCAGCTTGTAATTCGCGAGGAGCAGCAGAATCCATCCAACGAACGCAGGCATTACGTTCACAGACCTGCCGTTAAAATTCAGGTTCAGATTCACCAGCGTCAGCAGAAAACCGACCGCTACAAACGTCAGTCCTTTCTTCAGTTCCATTTTTTCCTCCTAATACACAATTTTGAACAATTTTGAAATATTTGTAACTGTACTCTTTAAAATTCGCAAATCGTTTATTTTGAAAAATGACAATTTTGCGTATTTTTGCGTTTTCAACCCGGTTTTTACCGTTTTCCGGCCGTTTTCCGGCAAAACCAGCCTATTTCCCGAGGCAAAACCGCGAGAAGACCGCGTCGAGGATCTCTTCGCCGGCGCTCTCGCCGATGATCTCGCCGAGCTTCTCGTACGCCGCGCGCGTCTCGACCTCCGCGATTTCGAGGGGCTCACGGCGGTTCAATAGGTCAATCGCCTCGAGCAGGGAAGCGTTCGCGCGGATCAGCGCCTGCCGGTGCCGCTCGTTGGTGACGGTGTTCCCGTGCTCCGCGAGCAGGTCGCCCCGCTCGAGCATGTTGAGGATCTGCTCGCGCACTGCGTCCGCGCCGCCCGGAATCAAAAGCGACGTGCTCACGATCCCGAGGTCTGCAGGCGGTTCTTCTGCCGACAGCCCGAGCGTCCGGCATACGTCTGCGGCCGTGACCTCAATGCCGAGGTCGCGCTTGTTCAGCACCGCGA
Organism: Mogibacterium sp.; assembly: GCA_017433975.1. Lineage (GTDB taxonomy): Bacteria > Bacillota > Clostridia > Peptostreptococcales > Anaerovoracaceae > RGIG2439. Next base: position 81,575 of record JAFRGD010000012.1, read on the forward strand.
CGACGCGCTTGCTGCCGAACGGGTGCATGCTGCTGCCCGCGAGGCCGTACCGGCCGCCGGACGTTTCGACGATGAGCCGTCCGACCTCCTGGTCTTCGTCCTCGAGCGGCTTCGACCCGTCGACGACAAAGAGAATCATGTCCGCAATCTCGATCGCTTCGCGCGAGCGGGAGATGCCGATGGACTCGACCACGTCGTCGCTCTCGTGCATGCCGGCGGTATCGACCAGGACGACCGGCATGCCGCCGATGGAGACGGCTTCTTCCACCGTGTCGCGCGTCGTGCCCGGCACCGCCGTGACGATGACGCGGTCCTGTCCGAGCAATCCGTTCATCAGGGACGATTTGCCGACGTTCGGCTTGCCGACGATCGCAATTTTGAGGCCCTCCCGCGCGATTCTGCCGCGGTCGGCTGTCGAAAGCAGCCGGTCGACCTTCTGCTGCACGTCGTCCAGTACACCGGCGAACTTTTCCAGCGTGAATTCTTCGATGTCCTCGTCCGGAAAGTCGATGTTGACCGCCATCTCCGCGAGTACGTCGACCAGCGTCACACGCAGCGACTTGACCTCCCGGCTCAGCCGCCCGCCGAGCTGCCCGACGGCGATCCTCTCCGGGATCTCGCTCTTCGCGTTGATGAGGTCGATGACGGCCTCCGCCTGTGCGAGGTCGATTCGCCCGTTCAAAAAAGCGAGCTTGGTGAATTCGCCCGGCTCCGCGAGGCGCGCGCCGGCGGCCAGGACCTCCCGCAGGATCGACCGGATCGCGACGAGGCTCCCGTGCGCCTGAATCTCCAGGACGTCCTCCCGTGTATACGTGTGCGGCGCCTTCATGTAGATGAAGATCGCTTCGTCGATGACGTCGCCGGACTTCTGCGAGATCACGTTTCCGTAATATGCGTGCCGCGGCCGGACCGTCTCCGGACAGTCCTTCATCACGGTTCGCATGATGTCCAGCGATTGCGGTCCGCTGACCTTGACGATCCCGATCCCGCCGCTGCCGGCCGGGGTCGAAATCGCGGCAATCGTGTCTGCCATCTTCGCTTCTCCTTCCTGACGATAAAAAGAGCCCATCGGACGATGGGCTCCGCGATTGCTATTTGCGTTCGATGATGACCTTGCGGTACGGGTCCTTGCCCTCGCTGCGGGTCGTGACCTTTGGGTGGTTCTGCAGCGTCGCGTGGATGACCTTTCTCTCGTAAGGGTTCATCGGCTCGAGCGTCACGCTCCGGCGGGTCCGCTCGACCTTGCCGGCGAGGCGGTTCGCCAGGTTGACCAGCGTGCGCTCTCTCTTGGCTCTGTAATTCTCAGCGTCGAGGATGACCCGGATATACGTGTCGCTGTCCTTGTTCGCGACCAGTCCCGCGAGGTACTGCACCGCGTCGAGCGTCTGCCCGCGCTTTCCGATGATCGTTCCGGTGTCCTTGCCGGTGATTTCAACGTATACGACGTTTTCGCCGGTCTTGACCTTGAAGTCGAGGTTGATGCCCATCTCGTCCGCGATGCTTCTGAGGAAGGCCTCGACCGGATGGTTCTCCGCGTCCTGGAGGTCCGCGACGTCGAAGAGCAGGGTGCTCTCGATGCTCAGCGGGGCCTCATTGCGGCCGCGGCTGCCCTTGCCGCCGCTTTTCTTTTCTCTCTTACGCTCTTTGGCCTTAGCCTTTGCGCTTCTGCGGGCGTCTTCGAGCTCTTCCCGCTCGTACTTATCGTATTCCTCGCGAATCTCGTCCGGAACCTTGATGGCGCGGTTCTCCGGAAGACCTGCCAGGATTCTATCGATGTCGTCGAACGATCCTTTTTCCTTTGGCGTGTCGTTCATGACGCCGGCTTTTGGGGTAACTCTGACTTTGGCAAGCTTGGAACCGATTCCAAGAAAGCCGCTGCTCGACTCTTCGAGGACCTCAACGTCTACCTCGTCTCTCTTGAGGCGGAGGTCCCTCAGGGCTTCCTTGACGGCGGATTCGACGTCAACGCCCCATTTTTCAATTACTTTCATCAATTATGCGTTTCCTTTCATCCGTGCTCTTTTCTTCCTGCGCAGTTCTTTTTCTGCCTTTGCCCTCTCGTCGAGCAGATCCTGCTTGACCTTCATCTCAAGCCGCACGGAGTTCATGTGCAGGTTGAGAAGAATCTGAATCGCCTGGCCAAACGCCCAGTAGATGGCAAGGCCTGCCGGATACGCGCGGGCGAGGACGAGAATGCTGACCGGGAAGAAATACTTCATCACCAGCGTCATCGACTGTCCCTGGCCCATGTCCTGTCCGGTCAGGTTTTGCGTCATGGAGAAGGAAAAATACGTCGCAAGGCCGGCCAGCACCGGGAGTACCCACGGGTCCGGCTGTGCGAGGTCTTTGATCCAAAGAAACGATTCATGCACCGCGAGAATCATCGTGTCGTTCGGCATGTATCTCATCGGATTGCGGAGCAGGGCGAATAAGCCCATGATGATCGGCATCTGGATGATCATCGGAAGGCAACCGCCCATCGGGTTAAAACCGCTCTCGCTGTAGAGCTTCTGAAGCTCCTGATTCTGTCTTTCTTTGTCGTTCGCGTATTTCTGCTGGATTTCCTGAATCTTCGGCTGCATGTTCTGCATTCCGGCCGTCGATTTGATCTGCTTGAGGTACAGCGGGTACAGGCAGACCTTAACGATGAGCGTCAGAAGGATCAGGGAAATTCCGTAATTTCCCACGATCTTGTAAATGAACATTAGCAGATATGCAAGGGGTTTTGCTATGATACCCATCAATAAATCCTTTCCATGTTGCTATGGTACGGGGTCGTAGCCGCCGGGATTGCCCGGGTGGCACCGCAGGATCCGTTTGATTCCCAGCAGGGTGCCTTTGGCAGGACCGTATTTTTCGACCGCCTGAATGAAATAGGTGCTGCAGGTCGGTGTGAACCGGCAGGTCGGCGGGAGAAGCGGCGAGATGAAAATCTGATATCCCCGTACGATTATGATCAATACTCTTTTAAAAAAACTGCTGACGTACTTCATTTGTCCCTAATTAAGAAGTGTAGCTCTGCTGAACGCGTGGCGGAGCGACCGCTCGACATCCTGTTCCTTTGTCGCGTCGATGCCATTTCTTGCTACAAGAATGATGTCGTACCCTTGTGCGATGGACGGTTCCAGCGCACGGAAGGCTTCCTTCATGAGCCTGCGCGCGCGGTTCCGGCGGACGCTGTTTCCAACTTTTTTGCTCGCGATGAACGCTACGCGGTTTTCTCCGAGGCGGTTCCGGCGGTACAATACGACGACGTATTTGCTGCCCTGTGACTTTCCTTTGTTATATACGGTTACGAAATCTCTCTGATTCCGCAGGATGTTTTTCTTTAACATCAGTTACCATCACTTCTTGAGGACCTGTGTGATAAACTATGCGCTCAGTCTCTTTCTGCCTTTTGCTCTTCTGCTCTTGAGTACCTTGCGGCCGCCGACGCTGGCCATTCTCTTTCTGAAACCGTGTTCTTTGAGTCTCTGTCTCTTCTTTGGCTGATATGTCCTTTTCATGGTGATCTCCTTCCAGGTGATATTATGATATAATGAAAATACTCTTGGTCCTCCCTTCTGAATTTCAAAGGGACAGACATCAAGATATTATACTTTTGACGGAATAAAAAGTCAATGATTCCTTTGATTCTTCTCATCTTTTGGGTTTTGTATTCTCTATGTACTTTTCAAAAAGTGAGATATTCACAATATATAGTGGTGACTGCCCCTTATTAACAAAGTTATCAACAATATGTGCAAAACTCGCTTTTTGCGGCCCAAAAAAATTCAATTTTTCAAGTGTTTACGCTTTTTTCGAATGTGCATAATTTCGTTGAAAAAACGTTAATATTTCAGCCTTTCAAAAAGTTGACATCTACAATATATTGATTTTTCCGCCCGCTTGACGGCGCTTGTCAAACCCCTTCAAAACCTATAAAATAGGTGCAAGTTTGAAGGAGTTACTGAAAGTGAATACGAAGAAAGTCTGGGACGAATTTCTCTCAATCATTAAGGCCAATACTACGGAAGTCAGTTATGAGACCTGGTTCACTCCTCTATACATCAACCATGTAGACGAGGATGTGAACATCATTTATCTTGCTTCAAAAGAGGAATACATTCTTCCTTTTTTGAAAGACAGATACATGGGTCAGATTGAGGACGCATTTGAGAGCATTTTAAAAACAAAGTATAAAGTTGTCATTAAGGATGAAAAGGACTATCTGCCGGGCGGCAAGACGCTGATCGAAGCGACCGGACGCAAGCCGGACGAGGCCAAGCTTTTCAATCCGCGGCTTAATTTTAACAATTTTGTCGTCGGCAACAGCAATAAATATGCGCATGCAGCTGCCCTTGCGGTTGCGGAGTCGCCTGCAGAAGCCTATAACCCTCTTTTTATTTACGGCGGATCCGGTCTCGGTAAGACGCACCTGATGCAGGCCATCGGTATTTATATCATTCAAAATAAACCGGGTACCAAGGTTCTCTATGTTTCGTCGGAGATGTTCATCAACGACATGGTCCGGGCGCTTTCCGAGAACAAAATGCGTTCCTTCAAGAATAAATACCGCAAGGTTGACGTTCTTTTGATTGATGATATTCAATTTTTGGAGAATAAATACTCGATTCAGGAGGAATTTTTCCATACATTCAATGCGTTATATGAGAATGACAAACAGATCGTCATCAGCAGCGACAGACATCCGAACAATCTGGTCGAATTCGAAGACCGACTCCGCTCCAGATTTTCGTGGAATCTGATTGCGGACGTTCAGCCGGCGGACTTCGAGACGCGCGTCGCAATCCTCAAGAGAAAGGCGGAAAACGCAGGTATCGCATGGGACAACGACATGCTCGACGTCTGCAGCCTGATTGCAGAACAGATTACGGACAACATCCGCGAGCTGGAAGGCGCTTTTAATAATGTAGTAGGTTTTTCAAACCTGCTCGATGAGCCGATCAATGTTCCGTTCGCGAAGCGCATCCTCAAAGACGTAATTAATGATAGTGACAAAGCTGTCGCACCGGAGCGGATCCGTACCATCGTTGCGCGTCACTACAAAATCAAAGTCGCCGACATGGATTCGCAGAAGAGAAACGCCGAGATCGCGCTGCCGCGCCAGGTCGCGATGTTCCTCTGCCGTGAGAATACCGATCTTTCTCACCAAAAGATTGGAAAAATGTTCGGAAACCGCCACTATTCGACGGTCATTCATTCCTTCGAAAAAATCACGGAGATGGAACGCAAGGACGAGGCCTTCCGTAAGGACCTCGCAGCGCTCCGGGAGAAAATCAAAGACAAAAAGTAGTTGTTCACATTTCATCCACAGCCTTTTCCGACGATTTATCAACAGAATACGACCTCTGCATCTGTTGATTTTTCCTCGGTTTGTGGATTATGAACATTATCAACACACCCTACTATTACTACTAAAAATATATTTAAATAAAAAAAGGAGTTTGAGATGAAAATCTTTTGTCAGAAGAGCGAATTGAACAAGGCCTTGAATAACGTTTCGCATTCGGTTCCGACGAGAACGACGACGAGGATCCTGGAAGGAATCCTGGCCGAAGTTTTTGAGCGCGAGATGAAATTCACCGCGACTGACACAAACATTACGACGGAAGCGACGATTTCGGTCAGCGCTGACGGGACGGACTCCTTTGTGATTCCGGCCAGACTGTTCTCCGGCATGGTATCCAAGCTGCCGGAAGAAGAAGTCATGCTGGAATACGAAGCCGCAAAGACGAAATTAAAGGTCAAAAGCGGTAAATTCAAGGCGGAAATCATCTGCTTCCGGGCGGACGACTTCCCGAAGGTCCGGATCGCCGAGAGCGATGACAAAATCTACATCAGCAAGGATACCGTCAAGAAGCTGATTCGCAAGACCGCGTTCTCCGCGAGCGAAGACGAACTGAATGGAGTTCTTACAGGCGTTCTCACGGAAATAGATGAAAAAAGCATCCGGATGGTCGCTGTCGACACGTTCCGCATGGCGGTTTATCAGGCAGAGGCGGCCGCCGGCAGAACCGCGCGCGTCATCATTCCGGCGAAACTGATCAATAAAGTATCCAAAATCATCAGCGACGACAATTCCGAGGACATGATGTCCGTCGACATCGTCGATAACAAGGTGATTTTCCGCTTCGACAATAATAAAGTCACGGTCAATACGCTTTCCGGCAACTATATTGATTACAAGAGAATCATCAGGAAGGAAAGTGAAATTGAAGTCCGGATCAAATGCGACGAGATCGTCCGCGCCATCGACCGCGCTTCCATCCTGACTTCGTCGCAGAATAATAAACTGATTCGGATCGAAATCAACGATCAGGAGCTGAAAATCAATTCACTGTCAGATGAAGGCAACATTCAGGAGAAGATCGACGTCATCAAAGAAGGAAATGACATCACGATCGGTTTCAACGCACGCTTCCTGATGGACGTCTTCAAAGTCATCGACGACGAAGAAATCATGCTTTACATGAAGGATAACGTGAGCCCGTGCATCATCAAATCGCTGAGCGGTGAAGATTATCTGTATCTGATACTCCCGGTAAGAATCAATTAATCGATGAAAATCACCAAAATCAAACTGAATGACTTTCGCAATTATGAGACTCTGGAGCTGTCGTTTGACAGCTCTAGAAATATTTTCATCGGAGAAAACGCCCAGGGAAAGACGAATCTGCTGGAAGCGGTCTATTTGTGCGCCTTTGCGCGGTCGTTCCGCACCAATAACGCTGCGGAAATGGTCCGCTTTGGCTGCGAAAGAGCAAATGTGACGGCCTGGATTGAAAGCGAAGAAATCAATAAAGAACTCAGTGTGACGATCAATCGCTCTGGCAAAAAGATGATTAAGAAGGACAAAAAAGTCCTCCGTCGGACGACGGATCTATTGAGCAATCTGGTCGTCGTCATTTTTTCGCCGGAAGACCTAAGGATTATTAAGGACAGCCCGGACAAGCGCCGGTATTTTATCGACCGGGAGATCAGCCAGCTCCGGCCACGGTATCACGAGTGCCTCCGCAACTATAACGAGGCGCTCCGCCAGAAAAACGCGATTTTAAAGGAAAAAAAGGATAATATCGACGAATACATGCTCGATGTGTACGACGAGCAGCTCGCGAAGTACGGTGAGGAGATCATTTCGTACCGGAAAAAGTTCATCGAGGACCTTTCCGGCAAGGCAAACGAGATTCAGCAGGGGATTTCGGGCGGAAAAGAAGAGCTAGTGATCCGGTATAAGATGTCGTCGGACAGTACGGATTTGGCGGATAACATCCGCGAGAGCCGCGACCGCGACATGTATTTCGGGTATTCATCAGTCGGGCCGCACCGCGACGATCTCGACTTCTATATCAAAGGAAAGGATGCGAAAAAGTACGGTTCCCAAGGGCAGCAGCGTACCGTCGCGCTGGCATTGAAGCTCGCGGAAATCTGGATTGCGCGGGAAGCGACCGGCGAAAGTCCTGTTTTATTGCTCGACGACGTGTTGTCGGAGCTCGACGAGGGACGGCAGAATTATCTGCTGCAGGAAATCGAAGATGTGCAGATTTTGATCACCACGACAGAGCTCAAAAATAAATTTTTAGAAAAATTTTCAAATACCAGTATTTTCAACGTTTCTGAGGGGTTCATCGAAAAAAAAGGCTAAATTTTGACGAATAAAGGGTGTTTTTGAAAAAAACTAGATATTGTGGCACCTATTGCAAAAAAAGTCCTTATATGGTAAAATAAATCGGTTTCAAAAAAGAAATCGATTTTATTTTTGCAAAAAAAGGAAAACGGCATGGCAAAAGAAAATAAAAAGCAGCAGAATTATGACGCTTCGCAGATCCAGGTTCTCCAGGGGCTCGAGCCGGTCAGGCTGCGTCCGGGCATGTATATCGGCAGCACCGGACCGGCCGGTCTGCACCATCTGGTCTATGAGATCGTAGACAACTCGGTCGACGAGGCACTCGCCGGATACTGCAAGCACATCAAAGTATTCATAAATGACGACAACTCCATCACCGTCATCGACGACGGCCGCGGCATGCCGGTCGACATGCACCCGACCGAAGGCATCCCGGCGGTCGAGGTCATCCACACCAAGCTCCACGCCGGCGGCAAGTTCGGCGGCGGCGGATACAAGGTCTCCGGCGGTTTGCACGGCGTCGGCGCCTCCGTTGTCAACGCGCTTTCGACGCGCATGGTCGTCGAGGTCAAGCGCAACGGCAAGCTGTACCGGCAGGAGTACCGGCGCGGCGTGACGGCGACCAAGCTGGAGATCGTCGGCGACGCGCGCGGCACCGGCTCTCAGACCACGTTCTGGCCGGACGCGGAGATTTTTGACGAGACCGAATACGACTACGGGACCCTCAAGCGCCGCCTCCGTGAGATGGCTTTCCTCAACAAAGGCCTCAAAATCACGATTGAGGACAAACGCGAAGGCAAGAAACAGAAGGACAGCTTCTACTACGAGGGCGGAATCAAGGAATTCGTCGGTTACCTGAACAAGAACAAAGACATCGTCAACAAGGACATCTTCTACTTCGAGACCAAGAAGAAAGGCGAGGAGAACGAGCACGGCATCCGCGGCAACGACCTCGAAGTCGAAGTCGCGATCCAGTACACGACCGAGTACCGGGAGCTGGTTCTCTCCTACGCGAACAACATCAACACGACCGAGGGCGGCTTCCATCTAATGGGCTTCAAGTCCGCGCTGACCCGCGCGATCAACGACTACGCCCGCCGGAACAATATTCTCAAGGAAAACGACGACTCCCTGACCGGTGACGACGTCCGCGAAGGCGTGGTAGGCATCGTCTCCGTCAAGATCACGAACCCGCAGTTCGAGGGCCAGACCAAGGCCAAGCTCGGGAACAGCGAGGTCCGCGGCTTTGTTGAGAGCAACATGAACGAGCAGCTGTCGTTCTTCCTCGACGAGCACCCGACGCAGGCCAAGGCCATCGTGCAGAAGTGCGTGAACGCGGCCAAGGCGCGGGAGGCCGCGCGCAAGGCCAAAGAGATCATCCGAAAGACCAGCGTGCTCGAGACGACGTCGCTCCCGGGCAAGCTCGCGGACTGCTCTGAGAAGGACCCGGCGCTCTCCGAGATTTTCCTCGTCGAGGGCGACTCCGCTGGCGGCAGCGCAAAGCAGGGGAGAGACCGCAAGCGCCAGGCCGTCCTGCCGCTCCGCGGCAAGATTCTGAACGTCGAGAAGGCGAGCCACGCCAAGGCGCTTTCTTCCGAGGAGATCAAGAACATGATCACGGCCTTCGGGTGCGGCTTCGGCGACGACTTCAACATCAATAAACTGCGGTACCACAAGATCATCATCATGACCGATGCGGACGTCGACGGCGCGCATATCAGGACGCTGCTCCTGACGTTCTTCTACCGGTTCATGACGCCGCTGATCGAGGGCGGCTACGTTTACGCGGCCCAGCCGCCGCTCTTCCAGGTCAAGCAGGGCAAGAACGTGTACTATACGTACTCCGACAAGGAGCAGGACCGGCTGCTCGCGTCTCTGCGGAAGAGCAACCAAAAGATCGACATCCAGCGGTACAAAGGCCTCGGCGAAATGGACTTCCACCAGCTCTGGGACACCACCATGGACTACAACAAGCGGACGCTGGTGCAGATCAAGCTGGAGGACGCGTCGGCAGCGGACGAGATCTTCACCACGCTGATGGGCGACAAGGTCCCGCCGCGCAAGAAGTTCATCGAGGAAAATGCGCGTTACGTGAAAAACCTGGATATTTGATGACAGTGAAGGCGGCTCCGTACACCTGTTTCAGTGTACGGCTCTCGCCTCGTTCCGGCGACGCAGCGGTTCTAAGCTCAGCCATCGCCAGCGGGCTCGGCTATCGCTAAGAACCGGCTGCCGGAAAGCCACTGAAAAAAGGCGCACACAACCGCCTTTACAGATCAATAGCCAGTTAAAGCAACAAATAAGGAGCAGAAATGGCAGACAACATTATAGATGAAAGCAAAATCATAGAGCACGAGCTGTACGACGAGATGAAAAACTCGTACATCGATTACGCGATGAGCGTCATCGTCGGCCGTGCGCTGCCGGACGTCCGCGACGGCCTCAAGCCGGTTCACCGCCGGATTCTCTACGGAATGAGCGAGCTCGGCACGACGCCGGACAAGCCGCACAAGAAATCCGCGCGTATCGTCGGCGAGGTCATGGGTAAATATCACCCGCACGGCGACAGTTCCATCTACGACGCGATGGTCAAGATGGCGCAGGACTTCTCCACGCGCTACCCGCTCGTCGACGGGCACGGGAACTTCGGCTCGGTCGACGGCGACGGCGCCGCGGCGATGCGTTACACCGAGGCGAGGATGTCCCCGTTCTCGCTGCAGATGGTCCGCGACCTCGAGAAGGACACCGTCGACTTCATGGACAACTTCGACGGCGAGGAAAAGGAACCGGTGGTTCTGCCGTCCCGCGTACCAAACCTTTTGATCAACGGATCGAACGGTATCGCGGTCGGCATGGCGACGTCCATCCCGCCGCACAACCTCGGCGAAGTCATCGACGCCTGCGTCACCATGATCGACAAGGACGACTGCACCGTCGAAGACCTCATCCAGTGCGTCAAGGCGCCGGACTTCCCGACCGGAGCGATCATCCTCGGCCGGGAGGGCGTCCACGAGGCGTACCGCACCGGCAACGGTAAGGTCAACGTCCGGTCAAAGTGCGAGATCGAGGAGTCGTCCAAAGGCCGGGTCCGGATCGTCGTAACGGAGATCCCTTTCCAGGTCAACAAAGCGCGGCTGATCGAATCCATCGCCGACCTGGTCAAGAATAAGAAGATCGACGGGATTGCGGCGATCCGCGACGAGTCGAACCGCGAGGGCATGCGGATCGTCATCGAGCTCAAGAAGGACGGCAACCCGAACGTCATCCTGAACCGCTTATATAAACATACGCAACTCCAGACGAGCATCAGCATGATCATGCTGGCGCTGGTGAACGGCGAGCCGAAGATCCTCAACCTGTATCAGATCCTCGACGAGTACCTCAAACACCAGAAGGAAGTCGTCACGCGGCGCACCCGCTACGACCTCGCCAAGGCAGAGGCCAGGGCGCACATTTTGGAGGGTCTCATCATCGCGCTGGACAACATCGACGAGGTCATCCGCGTCATCCGGTCGAGCTACAACGACGCCAAGGAGAAATTAATGATCCGCTTCGGGTTGACCGAAGTCCAGGCGCAGGCGATCCTCGACATGCGGCTCGCGAGATTGCAGGGCCTCGAGCGCGAGAAAATCGAGAACGAGCTCGCCGAGCTTAAACGGCGCATCGCGTACTACAAGGAAATCCTCGCGGACGAGCGCAAACTGATGGGCGTCATCAAGAACGAGCTCCTCGAAATCAAGAACAAGTGGGGCGACAAGCGCCGGACCAAGATTTCTTCGGACGATGGAACGCTCGATGAAGAGGCTTTGATCGAGGAGGGCACGGTCGCCGTGACCATGACGCACCTCGGCTACATCAAGCGCGTACCGGAGGACACCTACAAGGCGCAGCGGCGTGGCGGCAAAGGCATCGTCGGCCTGACGACCCGCGACACGGACTTCGTCCGCGACCTCCTGATCACGTCGACGCACGACTACCTCATGTTCTTTACCGACATGGGCAAAGTCTACAAAATCAAGGCGTACGAGATTCCGGAGGCGTCCCGGACGGCCAAGGGCACGCCGGTCATCAACTTCCTCAACCTCGACCAGGGCGAGCGTGTCACAGCGGTCATCCCGGTCAAGGACTTCGACAGCGAGGACTACCTCGTCATGATCACCAAGCAGGGCACGATCAAAAAGACGTCCCTGTCCGAGTTCGGGACCAACCGCAAGACCGGCTTGATCGCGCTGACGCTCAAGGACGGCGACAAGTTGATTGCGGTCGCGCAGTCCAGCGGTGAGGAAAAGATCGTCGTCGTCACCAAGAAGGGTCAGGCCATCGCCTTCAACGAGAACGACGTCCGCGCGATGGGACGGAGCGCCGGCGGTGTCCGGGCAATCATGCTCGACAAGGACGACGAGGTCGTCTCCATGGAGCTCGACAGCGACGGCTCGCGGACCATGCTTGTCATGACCGAGCAGGGCTACGGCAAGCGGACCCCGCTCTCCGAATACCGGCTGCAGTCCAGAGGCGGCAAGGGCGTCGCGACCTACGACAAGACCAAGTTCAACAAGACGGGCGTACTGGTCGGCGCGACGCTGGTGACCAAGGACGACGAGATCATGCTCATCAACTCCAACGGCGTCATCATCCGCATCCGGGCCAAGGAAGTCTCCCAGTCCGGCCGCTCGACGCAGGGTGTCAAGATCATGAAGGTCGAGAAGGGCGACAAGATCGTTTCGTTCGCCAAGGTCGCCGACGACGAGGCTACGGCAAAGAAGCCGACGTCCCGCAAGACCAAAAAGAAAGCGGACAGCCAGATGACGATCGCAGACGTCCCGGACGACGAAAACGAATAATCCGCAGGGCCGGCATCGATTCTGGTGCCGGCTTTTCCACAGGTGAAAGAGGTGAAAAAGGGACGGTTCCCGAGTTCATTTTTTTAAGGAGGTAGAGACATGTTAAAGGACCTGATCAAAGCGAACCGCAGCTGCCGCGGGTACGACCGCTCCCGCCGGGTCACCAAAAAGGAGTTGACCGAAATGGTGGACTGCGCGCGGCTTTCCGCCGCCGGCATCAATCTCCAGGTGCTGAAATACTACATCACGAACGACCGCGAGGAGGCGGCCAAGTTGAACGAGCTGACCAAGCTCGGCGCGATGCTGCCGGAGCTCAAGCTGCCGTTCAAGGGCGAAGAACCGCCGGCTTACATCCTGATCTGCCAGGACCTCGACATCAGCGACAAAGAAGACCACTTCCTGATGGATGTCGGCATCGCGGCGCAGTCGATTACACTTGCCGCGACCGAAATGGGTCTCGCGGCCTGTATGATCGGGAACTATTCACAGGTCAAGGTCCACGAGGCGATGGGCCTCGCGCCGAACCTCCGCGTCAAGCTGATCATCGCCGTCGGTAAGTCCGCCGAGACCGCCAAGATCGTCCGCGTCCCGGCGAGCGGCTTGACCGCGTACTACCGGAACGACAAGGGCGAGCACTGCGTCCCGAAGCGCAGCCTCAAGGACGTACTGATCACGAAATAGCGCCCGCGGTGCGGCGCTTCCGCGTACCATACAACGCTCGTGGGACGGAGTGCCGCTCAAGGATATAACTGTGCGTTCTACGGCGGTTTAAAGAAAGCAGAATTCGCATCTGCTATATTGTAGACAGAAAGAAAGAGAAAAGAAGTCCAGACGGAACTGGACCTTACGGACAGAAAGAGAAAGAGGTGCGAGATGTTTTGTTACAGATGCGGACATGAAATAGATGACGACAGCAGGTTTTGCCCGATGTGCGGTGCGCCGCTGGAAAGGGATCCGGGAAATAGCAGGCAGTCGCCGGACAGCTGGTATGAGGAGACGCGGCCGATTACAGGCAGTCGGCCCGTCGAACGCGGTTGGTCCGAAGCAGCCGGCCCGGTGAACACCGCCGCGAGTGCCGCTGGGAGCGCGGTCGGGGGCACTGCCGGAAGCCCCGCCGTCAGCGGTTCCAAGAAACGGTGGATTCCGATTGTGGCAATCCTGGCCGTACTGGTCGGCGGTTTCCTGATTTTCAATCTCCTGCGCGATCCAGTCATTGGAACATGGAAAGCCACAGAACGGCAGTATTACGGGGAAACATATGAAATCAATGAAGATTTCGGTATGAGCAGCTTAACGGTGTCGTTCAACAAAGACCACACATTTTCACTGGACGCTTATTACAGTGACTCGGACCCGTCCGTCTCGTATCGTGGTTCCTGGGAAAAAACCGCGAAGGGAGAGTACAGAGTCACCGTCTATGATGAGGGTGATGTGATTTACCTCGACGCGTCGCTTCAGGGCAAAACGCTCTCGATTGCAGAGGAAGACTACGAAGAAGAAATCATCATTTTCAAGAAGAAATGATTTATGGAAGCGAAAATGATTGATTTTATATCACTGTGGTGATATGATTGCCCTGTAAAAGGGGTGAATCATGGCCACGCAACTGGACTTATATCACGGGTCGCCGGAGGTGATCCTCCGGCTGCAATACGACCTCGGACGCAGACACAACGAGTTTGGTCCGGGGTTTTATTGTACCGAAAATGAGTCCATGGCGCGGGAATGGGCCTGCTCGTCGGTGGACGACGGCTTCGTCAACCATTACCAGCTGGACCTGGACGGGCTGCGGGTGCTGGATCTGAACAATGGAAAGGATTCGCTGCTGAACTGGTTGGCGGTCGCAGTCGCGCACCGGCTGCTTCTCGTCAAGACCCCGGCTGCGGCCCGCATGAAACGGTATCTGGTGGAGCAGTATTCGATCGATTTGGAGGCCTATGACGTTGTGATCGGATACCACGCGGACGATGCCAGCTTTGGCTTTGTGGAGGCGTTCCTGGACGGAGACATCACAGAGGAGAAGTTGTCGCGCGCGATGGGGCTCGGGAAATCGCGGAGAAAGGCCGCAAAGTCGAACGAGCAGGTCGTTTTGAAGTCGCAGCGGGCGGTTGACCGGCTCCGCTTCATCGACTTCAATACCGCAGAGCGCGACAGGTACTACCTGGCCCGGAAGGCGCGGAACGACGCGGTGGTGCACGCGACCCGCGAATTGTATCGCAGCAAGGCGATGGAGCGCGTTGGAGACGCGTTCGACTTCGCGGTCAATGAGCTCGGAATGTCAGGCGCGGACTTCGCGGGGCTTTTCGTGAACAGCCGGCTTTGTAGAAGGCTGGAAAACGCCGAACCGCGGTATCTGTTCGGAAAGAGCGGTGTCGAGTTCGCGCTGGAGGTCGTCGCGGAGACGACTGGCCGGGTTGTGGAGCGGACGCCGGCGGAGCGATATGACAGAAGCCCGGAGTACTGGTGCGGCGCGGCCGTCGCATACTATCAATGGCAGACGGGCATTTCTTACAAAGAGATCTTCCGGGTCGCGGAGTACGACGAGATCCGCCGGATGTACGAGGTACTGCACGAGTCCGAAGTCAGCAGGTTCGCGGACGCGATGGAGCAGCGGCGGCGGTTGCGTCGGTGGGAGACGAACCTCAAGCGAATCCGCAGCGCCGCGAGACTTTCGCAGAGCGGCCTCGCGGAGGCGAGCGGCGTGTCGCTTCGGTCCATCCAGATGTACGAACAGCGGAACAAGGACATCAACAAAGCGCAGGCGGCGACGGTCCGGCAGCTGGCGCGGGCGCTCGGCTGCCAGATGGCGGACCTGCTGGAGCCGGAACCGGAGGACAGATAACAGGCCTTCGATAAACGAATAGGAAAGAAAAGCCCAGGCATCAGCGGAAACCGATGGCTGGGCTTTTTGTCTTTTTTCGAGCTTTTTTATCCCTTTTGTTGCGGGGCAGATTTCCTTTTGGACCGCAACCTTATTTCAGCAGCTCATCCCGCATGTTGTAGATCTCTTTGCCGAGCTGGCAGGCCGGGCACAGGCAGTGGGTCTCGCCGTTGGCCTTGGCCGCTTCGAACGAAGCGATCATGCCGTCCACTTTGTCGCTGAAGATCCCTCTGGCGGCGTCGGACTTGAAGAACCCGAGCGACTCATCGATCGAGTTGACGTTCTCGTCGAGGGAGCGGAGCAGCGCCTCGGCGGCCGGTTTTTCGTCTACCGTGCCGATGACGTCGAGATAATTGCTCGCTGCCAGCCTAAGCGCGTCGTTTGCCGTCGGAGCATCGATCAGCGCCTTGATTTTTTCAATAACTTGCTCTTTCATAATCTGTACCTCCTGAAAATCAAAAATCGTTTATTTTGAAAATATACAATTGACCGATTTATGTTGTTTTTTGCGACTTCGCCGGGTTGACGTGAATCATGATGTGCTTGATTTCGTGGAACCGCTGCTCCACCTGCTCGTGAACGCGCTCCGCGATGTCGTGCCCCTCGATGACCGTCTTCTGCCCGTCCACCGCGATCTCCAGATCGATGTACACTTTGTTCCCGAAGCGGCGGCTCTGGACCGCGTCGATACCATCCACACCGTCGAGCCCTGTGATGAAGTCGCACAGGGTCTTTTCGTATTCCGGGCCGCAGGACTCGTCCATCATGTTTTGAATGGCGTCTTTGAGGATGTCGTAGGACACCTTAAGAATAAAGAAGCAAATGATGACGCTCGCCACGGAGTCCATCACGTGGAAGCCGAGCATCGATCCGCCGATTCCGATCAGGGAGCCGATAGACGAGAGCGCATCGGACCGGTGGTGCCACGCGTCCGCCATGAAAGCGGGCGAGTTGAGGATTTTGGCGTAGTGCCGGGTGTACCAGTACATGCCTTCCTTGGTGGCGATGGAGACGACCGCTGCGACCAGCGCAATGACGCCCGGGGTGGCCAGCGTTTCGTAATGGCCGGAGAGGATGACCGAGAGGCCGGCTTTGCCCACGCCGAGGCCGGTAATCAGCAGGATCAGCCCGAGAATGATCGACGCGACGCACTCCACGCGCTCGTGGCCGTACGGGTGCTGCTCGTCCGCGGGGCGCTTCGCCAGGACCGCGCCGAGGAAGGCGATCAGGGTCGCGAAGACGTCCGACAGCGAATGAACCGCGTCGGAAACCATGGCGCTGGACTTGCCGTAGATGCCGGCAAACAGTTTAAACGCCGTGAGAACGATATTTCCCGAGATGCCGACGGCGGTGATCCGCCGGATGATTGTCTTTTCTTCCAAGTTGCGTTACCTTTCTAAACCCGCGCGCAGTAGCGCTCCGGGACGTTGGTGAAGAGGTCCGTGACGCCCTGCCGCTCGAGGGCTGCGATGTCGAGCGCGTCGAACGGGGTCTGGTCCGGGTAGAGGTACTCGGTCGGGGGCTCGCTCCAGACGCGGACCGGGACGGTGCCCGGGTTCAGCGCCTGCTGGTAGTCGGCCAGGCCCGGGTGGATGGCCGAAGCGCCTGTGAGGCGCGTCAGCAGGACGCAGGTCTTCATTTTGTCCGCGAGGAAGCCGACCTCCGCCTCCGGTGCGGCGCGGCGGACGAGGACAACCGACTTCGGGTGGAACGACGAAAAGACCACGTTGTCCATCAGGCCGAAGTCCCGCACCATGCGGACCGCCGCCGGCTCGATGCCGGGGTACAGGAATTTGCCGGTTTTGAGTTCGATGTTGATCCGAAGCCCGCGCTCCCGGCAGAACGGCCGAAGCAGGGTGAGGACTTCCCGGAGCGTCGGGATTCTGACCTCCGGCGTGGCCGGGAACAGGCCGGTCTGGCTTTTGATGCGAAGCGACTGCAGGCCGGTGAGGGTGTACACCCGGACTTCGCCGGTGCCCTCCGTGGTGCGGTCGACCCACTCGTCGTGGATCACGACGAGTTCTTTGTCTTTGGTAAAGTGGACGTCGAACTCGACGCCTGTGATATCGTACTGGCAGGCTTCACGAAAGGCCTGCAGGGTGTTTTCAGGAAAGCGGTAACTGCAGCCGCGGTGTGCCCAGATGTTCATTGGGTCCCTCCTGTCGAATCGGCCGCGAAGATGAGGGTCTTGTCGCAGCCGGCCGGGTTGACGACGCGGAGCCGGTGGCCGCGGCTACTTTCGAGTGTGCAGTCGTCGATGCGGTGCTCGAGGACCATAACCGGCCAGTCGAAGCCCGGGCCGGGCTCGAGGGTCTCCGCGCTCGGCCGGAAGCCGGCCGCCCCGAGGAACTGCAGGGCTGCGGCGGTTTCGCGGTTATACACGTTCAGGCTGCGGTCGGCGATGACCGGTGCTGCAGCTGGTGTCTCGGCCGAAGCGGTTGTTGCTACGGTAACCGGCGTGGTCGGCGAAGCAACCGAAGCCGCGCGGTACAACGCCCCGAGGTCGCGGACCATGACCGCGCCGCCCGGCAGGTCGGCCAGGGCATCGTAGCTCGGAAGCGGACCGCCGGCGGACGGGACAAGAGACGCATCTGCAGGCGGAACCTCCATAATCGGTTCGGCAGGCGCTTCCGCCGGGAGGTCGCGCCGGAAGACCGTCTCCTGTTCGAGCGTTTCGAGGCAGCGCCGGCGGAGATCGTTGACGTCCGAGATCCGGAGCCCTTCAAAATCATTTCCTTTTATAATAACGTTCCGGACCGCGAACGGGGTGCTGCCGGTCTTGCGGAGCTGCGCTTCGATGCGGTCTGCGGAGAGTATTGTGGTACTGCTATCACCGAGTTCCGCCGCGGACAGGAAGGTCTGTGCGCGGACTTTCCGGAGGCTCGCCCATTCCTGCTCGCCCGGGCGGGCGACGGTCTCCGCGTTGAGGGTGAATGTGTCGCCATAGCAGAACAGCTGCAGGTCGACGTCGCGCTTCCGGCTTGGCCGGCTGACCGTGCTGCAGGCCGCGTCGAGCTGCGCCTTGGACGACATGCGGAATACGATGTCGCCCGGCTTGACGTCGCTCTTGAGGTCGCCGATGCGGACTGTCTTTGGTGCCGGCGTTTGGACGCCTTTTGCAGCCTTGTCAGGGCGCCTGCCGGATTGCGGGAGCGGCCGGGCTGCGACCGGCTTCAGGTAGGAGATCATGCGGCTCTCGACGATGAGGTCGGTCTGCGCGTTCTGCCCGGTGCGGCGGATTTCGATCGCGTCGCCGATCATCAGCGGGAAACCGTCAGACGCGGCGCTGCCCCCGGAGTCTTTCGTCAAAGCGGGTGCGTCGAGGGCGACGTCGATGAGGGCGGAGCCTTTTTTTGCGAAGGAGACGGTTCCGATGCGGATTCCGTGGTTCTTCGGCAGGCCGCTGCACATCAGTTTCCTGCCCGGGTCCCCGTTCACGTAGCCCTCGGTGAAGCCGCCGCGGTTGAAGATCTGGGCGAGGGCGAAGCGGTCTGCGTCGCTGACGCGGTAATAGCCGTTTTGCAGGTATTCGTCGATGTATTTGCGGTAGATGGCCGTGACGGTCGCGACGTATTCGGCGGACTTCATGCGGCCTTCGATTTTGAAGGAAGCGGCCCCGGCCTCGATCAGGTCGCCGAGGCGGTCGATCATGCAGAGGTCCTTCGGGCTGAGGGCGTACGCGTTATACGGGGCGGTGGAAGCCGGCGTCACGGTGTACAGAAGCCGGCACGGCTGGGCGCAGGCGCCGCGGTTCCCGCTCCGGCCGCCGTAGTAGCGGCTGAGCTGGCACTGGCCGGAGTAGCAGATGCAGAGGGCGCCGTGGACGAAGACTTCGAGGTCCGGCGCAGCGCCGCGGCCCGGGTCCTCGTCGAGGGCCGCGTGGATCGCGCGGAGCTTGTCGAGCGAGACCTCCCGGGCGAGGACGACCCGCTTGTAGCCGAGCGCCTGCGCCGCGCGGACGCCGTCCGCGTCGGAGACGGTCGCCTGGGTCGACAGGTGGAGCGGAAAGTCCGGCAGCGCCTGATGAATGACGCGGCCGAGCCCGAGGTCCTGAATGATCAAGGCGTCCACGCCCATCGCATAGAGTTTTTTCGCGTATTCCAACGCCTCCGGGAGCTCATCGTCCCGGAGCAGGGTGTTCATCGTCACGTAAATCCGGACGCCGCGGGCGTGCGCGTAGTCGAGGCTCCGCTGCATCGCGTCGTCGTCGAAGTTCGCCGCGTTCATGCGCGCGTTAAAGAGCGTGCCGCCGAGGTAGACCGCGTCTGCTCCGTTCTCGACCGCCGCGATGAGCTGTTCCTCGCCGCCGGCCGGCGCCAGGAGCTCAATATTTCGTATGGTTTTGCTTCTTTTGGCCATATCCCTGTCAATTCGTCCCGGTAAGTGAATTACTTCGCTATCCAAATTGTATCCCAAATGAACATATTGTCAATTTTATCTGCACAAAAGTGTTGACTTTATCCAAACGGTTAAATATAATTAACCAGAGTTAGTTAAAGTGAACTTACTATAGTAAGCACAAATTAACTCCGAGGGAAAAAGATGTACGTTATTGATCGATTGAATGGAGGTGGAATCATGAACAGCGCTGCCGCCGTCAACAGAATGTCTTTTGAGAGATTTGGCAAAATGGAAACGAGAACAACGGACACATCGTTCGATCCCGCAGACGAGAGAACTCTGCTTCAGGTCGAACCGGGAACTTACATCATCAAGAGAATCGACACCGAGGATGAGGACATGAACGCGTTCCTGTTCCGGCTGGGCTGCTACAGCGGCGAGCCGATTACCGTTATTTCCAAAAAGAAAAAGGCCTGCATCGTCGTCATCAAGGACGGCCGGTACAGCCTGGACGCGCTCCTCGCAAGCGCGATCGTAGTTTAATGCATTAGTTAAAAAGGAGAGGACAGCATGAGAATCGCATTTGCCGGAAACCCGAACAGCGGCAAAACCACCATGTACAACGCCCTCACCGGCCGGAGCGAAAAGGTCGGTAACTGGGGCGGCGTCACCGTAGGCAGCAAAGAGTACCAACTGAAGAAAGAATTCGCCGGGGACAGGGAGGTCATCGCGGTCGACCTGCCGGGCGCCTATTCGATGTCCCCGTTTACACCGGAGGAGGGCATCACGAGCGAATACGTCCGTACCGCCAGCCCGGACGCGATCGTCAACATCGTCGACGCGACGAACCTGAGCCGGTCGCTTTTCTTCACCACCCAGCTCCTCGAGCTCGGCATCCCGATGGTCGTCGCGCTGAACAAAAGCGACGTAAACGCAAAGGAAGGGACCGAAATCGACGTCGGGAAGCTCTCCGCCAAACTGAACTGCCCGGTCTTCAAGACCGTTTCGACCGAGGAGAAGAACAACGGGCTCAGCGAGATGATCGCGAAGGCGATCTCGCTCTGCGGAACGGAGCAGAAGGCCCCGTACCTGCAGGCCGACATCGACCTCCACGACAAGGCGGCCGTCGACGCGGAGGACCGCAAGCGGTACCAGTTCGTCAACGGAATCGTCGCCGAGGTGGAGACCCGCAAGGTCCTTTCGCAGGAGACCAACAAAGAAGACAAGATCGACGCGGTCCTGACCAACCCGATCGCGGGCATCCTGATCTTCGCGGGCGTGATGTGGTTCGTGTTCTGGGTGTCCCAGGCGTGGCTCGGGCCGCTCGTCGCGGACTGGCTCGTCGGATACATCGAAGCCTTCCAGGAATTCGTCGCAGGTCAGCTTGAGAACAGCCCGCCAATCCTGTCGGCGCTCCTCGCAGACGGTATCGTCGGCGGCGTCGGCGCGGTCGTCGGCTTCCTCCCGCTCGTCATGGTCATGTACTTCCTCATCGCACTGCTGGAGGACTGCGGCTACATGGCGAGAGTCAGCGCGGTCATGGACCCAATCTTCAAGAGAGTCGGCCTCTCCGGCAAGTCGGTCATCCCGGTCGTCATCGGTACGGGCTGCGGCATCCCGGCCATCATGGCCTGCCGCACGATCCGCGACGAAAGAGAGCGGAGAGCGACCACGATGCTCACAACGTTCATCCCTTGCGGCGCGAAGATCCCGGTCATCGCGCTCTTCGCGGGAGCGTTCTTCAACGGCGCGGGCTGGGTGAGCCTGACCGCTTACTTCTTCGGACTGGTACTGATCTTCCTCGGCGCGCTGCTGATCAAGGTCGTGACCGGATATAAGTACAGAAAGTCCTTCTTCATCATGGAGCTGCCGAAGTACAAAGTTCCGAGCCTCAAGTTCGCGTTCCGGCAGATGATGGAGCGGGCGAAGGCCTACATCGTCAAGGCTGCGACCATCATCCTCATCTGCAACACTGTCGTTCAGGTCATGCAGACGTTTGACTGGCACTTCCAGGTCGTCGAAGAAGGCGCGGAGAACACGTCAATCCTCGCTTCCATCGCTTCGCCGTTCGCGATCCTGCTGATCCCGCTCGGCTTCGGCGTATGGCAGCTCGCGGCTGCGGCCATCACCGGCTTCATCGCCAAGGAGAACGTCGTCGGAACGCTGGCGGTCGTTTACGGTCTGACCGCGTTCATCGACGTCGAAGAGCTCGAAATGACCGGCGGTGCGAACACCGTCGCGATGACCATGGGCCTGACGTCGGTCACCGCCCTCGCGTACCTGTTCTTCAACCTCTACACGCCGCCGTGCTTCGCGGCGATCGGCGCGATGAACTCCGAGATGCAGCACAAGGGCTGGCTTTGGAGCGCCATCGGCCTGCAGCTCTGCACCGGCTATACGGTAGCGTTCCTGATTTATCAGTTCGGAACCCTGTTCACCGAAGGACACTTCGGTACGGCCTTCGTTCCGGGACTGATCGCGATCGCGGTCATGGTCGTCGTGATCATCCTCATCTCGCGCAAGATCCGGGCGAGCTTCGACGCGAAGTACCAGCTCCACAAGAACGCGCAGACGAACGTTGCGTAACGTTGCAACATATATAAGGAGGTGTGCGCCATGAATGCAGCAACGATCATCGCAGTCATCGCGCTCGCATGCATCATATTCTTTGCGGCGCGATACATCATCAAGTCCAAACAACGCGGCGCGAAGTGCATCGGCTGCCCGTTCTCGGACAGCGGGCAGTGCCCGTACCACGCCGCCGCGCAAAAGAAAAGCTGTTGCCATTAAGACAAGGTAAAGTTGTCATTTCTACTCATACAAGTATTCTTTCAGTGACTTGTCACCACCCCCTGGGCCTCCCGGGGGTGGCGGCGTTTTTTGCGCAATTTTGAACCGAAAAGATGCAATAAATCGAATATCTGTTCGATTTTTTGTGTTTACATTAAAAATAGTTTGCGTTAAAATAGACGCATGGAATTCAAGGTACACGCAGATTTTGAACTGACGGGCGACCAGCCGCAGGCGGTCGACAACATCGTCAAGAGCCTCCGGGCGGGGCACGCACACCAGACGCTGATGGGCGTGACGGGCTCGGGCAAGACGTTTACGATGGCCAAGATCATCGAGCAGATGCAGCGGCCGACACTCGTCATTTCGCATAACAAGACGCTCGCGGCCCAGCTGCACGGCGAGTTCAAGGAGTTTTTCCCGGACAACGCCGTGGAGTATTTTGTGTCGTACTACGATTACTACCAGCCGGAGGCGTACGTGCCGTCGACGGACACGTACATCGAGAAGGACGCCGACATCAACGACGAGATTGACAAGCTCCGGCACTCCGCGACGTCCGCGCTTTATGAGCGGCGGGACGTCATCATCGTGGCGAGCGTATCCTGCATTTACGGCCTCGGCAGTCCGAATTCGTACCGCAACCAGCTCATTTCGCTTCGCGTGGGGATGGAGACCGAGCGGCGCGAGATCATCCGGCGGCTCGTCGACATCCAGTACGAGCGGAACGACATGGACTTCCACCGGGGCACGTTTCGCGTGCGCGGGGACAACCTCGATATCTACCCGGCGGGCGGCGAGAGCGCGGTCCGCGTGGAGATGTTCGGCGACGAGATCGAGTCGATCAAGGAGCTCGACCCGGTGACCGGCGAGATCACGGCGGTGCGCAACCACATCGCGATTTTCCCGGCGTCGCACTACATCACGGGGCGCGACGAGATGCAGAGGGCGGTCGCTTCCATCAAGAAAGAACTCGACGAGCGGGTGCAGTGGTTCCGGGACAACGGCAAGCTCCTGGAGGCGCAGCGGCTCGAGCAGCGGACCAACAACGACATGGAGATGATGCTCGAGGTCGGCACCTGCAAAGGCATCGAGAACTATTCCAGGCACATCAACTTCCTCCAGCCGGGCGAACGGCCGTACACGCTGCTGGACTACTTCCCGAACGGGGACTTTCTTACCATCATAGATGAGTCGCACGCGATGCTGCCGCAGCTCCGCGCGATGTACCGCGGCGACCGCGCGCGCAAGACGTCGTTGGTGGACTACGGCTTCCGCCTGCCGTCGGCGCTCGACAACCGGCCACTGCAGTTCGAGGAGTTTGAGGACATCGTCGGGCAGACCGTATACGTCAGCGCGACGCCGGCGGCCTTCGAGGTCGAGAGCTCGGGTGGAATCACCGCCGAACACTTGATCCGGCCGACGGGGCTGCTGGACCCGGAGATCGAAGTCCGGCCGACCAAGGGGCAGATCGACGACCTGATCGGCGAGATTTACAAGACCGCGGACCGGGGCGAGCGGGTGCTGGTCACGACGCTGACCAAGCGGATGGCGGAGGACCTTTCACGGTACCTCAAGGACATGGGCATCCGCGTGCGGTACCTGCACTCCGAGATCGACAACTTCGAGCGGCTCGAGATCATCCGCGACCTCCGCATGGGTAAGTTCGACGTGCTGGTCGGCATCAACCTCCTGCGGGAGGGCCTCGACCTGCCGGAGGTCTCGCTCATCGCGATTCTGGACGTGGACAAGGAAGGCTTCCTACGGACCGAGACGTCGCTCATGCAGACCGTCGGGCGCGCCGCGCGGAACGAGCACGGCCGCGTCATCATGTACGCGGACACGGTCTCCAAAGCGATGCGGTATACGATCGACGAGTCGGCCCGCCGCCGCAGGACCCAGGACGCGTACAACAAGGCGCACGGCATCACCCCGCGGACCATTGTCAAGCCGATCCGCTCCGTCATCGAGGCGACGAGCGAGTACACCGGCGAGCAGGACTTCAAGAATCCAAAGGCGATGACGGCCAAGGAACTTCAGGCCGCCATCAAGAATCTGGACAAAGAGATGCGCGAGGCGGCCAAGCAACTCGACTTCGAACGCGCCGCCGCGCTCCGCGACCTGCTGTTCGAACTGAAGGGCAGCACGCGCGCTAGGTAATCAAGAGTAGCTGAAGGGCAGCACGCGGGCTAAGTAGTAAAGGCAGTACCGGCCGGGGGAGTCTGGCGCTCTGCGGAGCGGCCTTCCGGCAGCCGGTACTTAGCGATTCGCGAGCGGCAGCGAAGCGTGAGCTTAGTACCGCTGCGTCGCCGGAACGAGGCGCGAGCCGTACGCTCCGCAGAGCGTCGGACAACCGCGGCCGGCACTAGCTTTAGTACATATCAAGGATAATGCAATGAAGGACAACATCATCATCAAAGGCGCAAGGGAAAACAACCTGCAGGACCTCGACGTGACGATCCCGCGCGACCAGCTGGTCGTGTTCACGGGACTGTCCGGGTCCGGCAAGTCTTCGCTTGCGTTTGACACCATATATGCAGAGGGGCAGAAGAAATATGTCGAGAGCCTGTCCGCTTACGCGCGGCAGTTCCTCGGCCTGATGAAAAAACCGGACGTGCAGTCGATCGAGGGCCTTTCGCCGGCCATTTCGATCGATCAGAAAGCGACCAACAAGAACCCGCGGTCGACCGTCGGAACGGTCACGGAAATCTACGACTACCTCCGTCTGCTTTTTGCGCGCATCGGTATCCCGCACTGCCCGATCTGCGGCAGGGAGATCACCAGCCAGTCCATCGACAGTATCGTCGAGCGGATCATCGACCACGGCGTCGGGACGCGGATCACGGTTCTCGCGCCGGTCATCCGCGGCCGCAAGGGCGAGCATAAGGCGATTTTCGACCGCATCCGCCGCGACGGCTACACGCGCGTGCGGGTCGACGGCGAGATGCGCCGGCTCGACGAGGGCGAGATCACGCTGGCCAAGAATAATAAACATACCATTGAGATCGCCATCGACCGGATTGCGATCCGGGGCGACAACCGGAGCCGCATCGCCGAGAGCGTCGAGCTCGCGATCAAAGAAGGCGAGGGCATCTGCAACGTGCTTTACCAGATCGAGACGGAGGACGGCTTCCGGAATGAATTCGTCGAGACGTACAGTACCATGCTCGCATGCCCGGATCACGGCGTGAGCATCGAGGAGATGGAGCCGCGCATGTTCTCGTTCAACAGCCCGTACGGCGCGTGCGAGAACTGCACCGGCCTCGGCTTCACCATGCGGATTCCGGCCGAGAATCTCGTGGAGGACGAGAATAAGAGCATGATCGACGGTGCGCTCGGGCACGTCTTCGGCAGCATGGACGCGATGGGCTGGTACCGGCACATGCTCGAACAGCTCGCGGACGACCACGGCGTCGACCTCCGCACCCCGTACAAAGACCTCCCGGAGGACTTCCGCCAGGACATGCTCTACGGGACGGGCAGCCGCAAGCTCAAATATACGTATACCAGCCGTTCCGGCCGCGTTTCGCAGATGAATCACACGTTCGAGGGCATCATTCCGAGCCTCGAGCGGCGGTACGGCGAGACCAATTCGGACTATATCAAAGAAAAGATCACTTCGCTGATGGAGGCGGCCGAGTGTCCGGTCTGCAAAGGCCGTAAGCTCAAGGAAAAAGTCCTCGCGGTCACCGTCGGCGGCAAGAATATCATCCAGATCACCGACCTCTCGGTCAACCAGGCGATCGACTTCTTCGAAAACCTGGCGCTGACGGAGCGGGAACGCGCAATCTCCAAGCTGATCACCAAAGAAATCATCGCCCGGCTCAAATTCCTCCGGACGGTCGGGCTCGGGTACCTCACCCTGTCCCGGTCGAGCGGATCGCTTTCGGGCGGCGAGTCCCAGCGGATCCGGCTCGCGACCCAGATCGGGTCGGGCCTGGTCGGCGTGCTTTACATCCTCGACGAGCCGAGCATCGGCCTGCACCAACGGGACAACGGCCGGCTGCTTTCCGCACTCCGCGACCTGACCGACATGGGCAACACGCTGATTGTCGTCGAGCACGACGAGGAAACCATGTACGCGGCGGACCACATCGTCGACATCGGCCCGGGCGCCGGCATCTACGGCGGTCGGCTGGTCTGCCAGGGCACGGTCGAGGACATCATGGCCTGCCCGGAGTCCGTCACGGGGCAGTTCCTGTCGGGCAAGCGGTCCATCCCGGTTCCGGCGACGCGCCGGCCGGGCAACAACCTGTCCCTCCGCGTCATCGGCGCGGCCGAGAACAATTTAAAGAACATCGACGTCGAGATCCCGGCGGGCAAGCTCGTCCTGGTCACCGGCGTGTCCGGGTCTGGCAAGAGCAGCCTGGTCAACGAGATCATTTACAAAGGGGTTTCGCGCGTCACCAACCGAGCCCAGCACCGCGCCGGCAAGCACAAGGAGATCCTGGGCATCGAGAACTTCGACAAGGTCATCGACATCGACCAGTCCCCGATCGGCCGGACGCCGCGGTCCAACCCGGCGACCTATACCGGCATGTTCGACCACATCCGGGACCTCTTCGCGGAGATGCCGGAGGCCAAGGCCCGTGGCTACACCAAGGGCCGGTTCAGCTTCAATGTCAAGGGCGGGCGCTGCGAAGCCTGCAGCGGCGACGGAATCACCAAGGTCGAGATGCACTTCCTGCCGGACGTTTACGTGCCGTGCGAAGTCTGCGGCGGCGCGCGGTACAACCGCGAGACCCTCGAGGTTAAATTCAAAGGCAAGAATATCAGCGACGTCCTCAACATGAGCGTCGCCGAGGCGCTGCCGTTCTTTGAGAACCACCCGGCCATCCGCCGATATCTGCGGACGCTTGACGACGTCGGCCTCGGTTACATCAAACTCGGCCAGCCGTCGACCCAGCTCTCGGGCGGCGAAGCGCAGCGCATCAAGCTCGCGACCGAACTCTCCAAGCGGAGCACCGGCCGCACCCTGTACATATTGGACGAGCCGACGACGGGCCTGCACTTCGCGGACGTCGAGAAGCTTCTCTACGTGCTCGACCGCCTGGTCGACGACGGGAACACGGTCCTCGTCATCGAGCACAACCTGGATGTCATCAAACGGGCCGACCATATCATCGACCTCGGCCCGGAGGGCGGCGACGAGGGCGGCCGGGTTGTCGCGACCGGCACGCCGGAGGAGGTCGCCCGCTGCGAAGCGTCCTACACGGGGCAATATCTGCGGAAGGTGCTGGGGAAGGGAGCCGGACGATGAGCAGGATCTGCATTCTTTATACCGGCGGGACGATCGGGATGGTCCGGACAGACAACGGCTACGCGCCAAAGGCGGGCTATCTGGAGGAAGAAATGGGGCATCTTCGGGACCTGCACCGGCCGGAGATGCCGGAGTGGGACCTCTTTGAATTCGACCCGCTGCTGGACTCGTCCAACATCGCGTACCCGGAGTGGAACCAGATGGCGCGGGCCATCGAGGCGAACTACGACAAGTATGACGGTTTTGTGGTCCTGCACGGGACCGATACGATGTCCTACAGCGCGTCGGCGCTGTCGTTCATGCTGGACGGGCTGGCGAAGCCGGTCGTCTTTACCGGCGCCCAAATCCCGCTCTGCGAACCGCGGAGCGACGGGAAGGACAACCTCATTACGGCCCTCCTAATCGCGAGCCAGGGTATCGCGAACGAAGTGTCGTTGTACTTTGGCAATCGACTGCTGCGCGGGAACCGCTCGACCAAACAGAGCGCGGACGGGCTGATCGCGTTCGCTTCCCCGGACTATCCGGACCTCGCGCGGGCCGGTATCCACATCGATTACCGCGTCCGGAGCCTGAACGCCAACGCGACGAGCACCGTGGACCTGGCCGCTTTGCGGAAGGCCGCGGGGTTCGGGACGGCTGGCGGGGCAGACGCCGAAGGATCGGAGCCGGAGACCCCGGCGAACGGCCTGACCGTGACCGAAATCAAAAAGTCCCGGATCGGCGTGATCAAACTCTTTCCGGGAATTCAATTCGATCTGTTTGAACCGATCATGACCGACCGGCTGGACGGCCTCGTGCTTGAGACTTTCGGCGCCGGGAACATTCCGGGATACGACGCGTCGCTTCTGCCGCTCATCACGCGGGCCATCGAGAACGGGACCATCGTCGTGGTCTGCACGCAGTGCCCGCAGGGGACCGTCACGCTGGGGACCTACGAGACCGGCTCTGCACTCCTCAGGGCTGGCGCCGTCAGCGGCTACAACATGACGACCGAGGCCACTGTTACCAAACTGGCGTACCTCTACAGCCTCGGCCTGCCGCGCGCGGAGATTCGCCGGCTGATGGAGCAGAACCTCCGCGGGGAACTCACGCGATAAACCATATAATAAGACAAAAGTACAAGAACAAAAGAAGAGGCAGCGCGCCGTACGACCGCTGCTTCTTTTTAATGTGTGTGGTTCGCATGGTTTGCGCCGGATCCGAGGGCGGCGCCTCGTGGACTACTGTAGCCTGGTTGCCCTATTTCCGGCGGAGTTTGCTCCCGAGAACCGCGAGCACGACGCCCGGGAGGGAGCGCTTCGGCGTCGGGGTGAAGGCCGCCCGGTCGTAGACGAGCGACCCGCTTCGGTAGGTCCGGAGGACTTGAATGTCGGAGAGGCCCTCGACGGATTCTGCGGCCACTTCGTACGGGTCGCGGTCGAGGACGATGAAGTCCGCGTCCATGCCGACGGCGAGGCGGCCCTTGCGGTCTTCGAGGAAGCCGAGCTTTGCGGCGTTCACGGTGTTCATCTCGAGGCACTCTTGGAGGGTGATCCGCTCAGATTCGACCGGGTGCGTCATGCAGATGCGCGCCCCGTGCAGGACGTCCATCGGGGTGACGGTGTAGTCCGTGCCGCCGCCGACCAGGATGCCGGCGTCGAGCACCGACCGGTACGGGCTGCAGCGCCGGACGCGGTCGCCGATGAAGCCTTCATACCCGGAGAAGTCCATCCGCTCGCAGACTTCGATCAGGAGCGGCTGCATGCCGAGGGCGACGCCGAGCTCGGCCGCCTTGGCGATGGCCTCCGGCGTCGGCTCCTCAAAGTGCTCGATCCGGAGCCGGTGGTCGTCCCGCGGGCAGTCCTTCAGCACGCGCTCGTACACGCGGAGCACCTGGTCGATCGCGGCGTCGCCGATCGCGTGGAACGAGACCTGGACGCCTTCGCGGTGCGCCGCCATCGTGAAGTCGTACATTTCTTCATCAGTATAGTTCAGGATCCCGCAGGTGTCCGGCCGGTCGGTGTACGGCTCGGCCATGGCCGCGGAGTGCCCGTCAAAGGCTCCGTCCGCAAAGGCGCAGAGGCAGGCGCGGCGGAGCCGCGGGCTTTTATTTTTCACGATCTTTTGGACGGCGGCGAGGTCCTTGCAGCCGTCGCTGTACCACATCGGGACGAACTCGGCCTTGAGAATGCCGCGGACGAGGTCCGTCAGCAGGAGCACGTCCGGGACGTCTTTTCCGAAGACCGTCGTCACGCCGTGGGCGACCGCGTAGTCGTCCACGCGGATGATCCCGTCCACGATGTTCGCGACGCCGAGCTTCGCGAGGATGTCCCCGAGCATGTTCACGCAGGCCGGGTCTTCGATGATGCCCGTGAGCTCACCGTTCGCGTCGGTGCCGACACCTTCTTTGGCCGGGTCGACCTTGAGGAGGTCCAGCGCCTTGGAGTTCAGCGCGATCGGGTGGAGGTCGTTGTGGCAGATGAGGATCGGCCGCTGGTCGGAGATTGCGTCGAGCTCCCGGCGCGTCGGGAAGCGCTTCTCCTCGATCAGCTTGTCCTGGAAGAATGCGGCGAGGATCCAGCCCTTTCCTTCGCCCGCCGCGGCGTGCTCCCGGATCAGGCGCAGCACGTCCGCGATGCTGGCCGCTCCCGAGAGGTCCGCGCTGGTCATGAAAATCCCGGACGGGATGACGTGCACGTGCGTGTCGATGAAGCCCGGCAGCACCGTGTTCCCGCCGAAGTCCAGGACTTCTTTCGCGTCAAAACCGTACGCCTCGTCGCGGCTGCCCGCGAAGGCGACCTTGCCGCCCCGGATCCCGATGGCCTCGACGTGCGGCTTGGCGCTGTCCATGGTGTATATGTTCCCGAAAATCAGTGTGTCTTTCATGAGAAGTCTCCCGGCGGGTCCGGCCCCGCCATTCTATAGAAATCGGTTCGAAAAGCTGCGCGCGGGCGTCTACAGGCCCTTCAGCACCGCCGGGTCGAACGGTTCGCCCTGCTCGCGCAGTTCGTTCGCGCGCGTCAGTTCCCGGAAACGTTCGCGGGTCAGCGGGTAGATGACCGCAAAGAGAACCGCCGGCACGAGGAACAGGGTTGGCGAAAGGCCGTACAGCCAGCGGATGCCGGCGACCGCCGCGGCGCTCTGCACTTCGGAGCTCTCGACAAAGCCCACGATCTGCAGCCCGACGCCGACGACCAGCGATCCGGCCGCGTTGCCAAACTTCATGAAGAGGCCGATGAGCGAGGTGTAGAGGCCGTCCGGCCGCTCCCCGCTCCGCAGCTGCTCGACGATGGCGGTGTCGTACGACATCGCGTAGACCATGGTCCAGTACCCCGCGTTACCGATTGCGAACAGGATGACGTGGACGATGATCGTGCCCCACGAGATCGGCAGCAGGATAATGAGCACGTAAGAGACCGCGTAGATTGCGAGCCCCGCGATCATGACCGGCCGCTTGCCGAGTTTTTTTGCGACGACCCCGACCACACCGGCGCAGGCGATGACGAGCACCCCCTGTAGCGCGTAGACGATGGAAGTCTCGCCCTCGTTGAAGCCGTAGGTGAAGGTGAGCAGGTACACCGCGAGCCCGGAGGCGAGGGTGACCGTCACGTTGACGAAGAAGGTGATCCAGATCAGCTGGCGGAGCGACTTGTTGCGGAAGGCCTTACGGGCGTTCCGGAAGAATAAGCCTTTTTCGGCCGCGTCGGAGCCGTCCGACGTTACGGCGGCAGCGTTGCCCGGCAGCTTCTCCTGGAGGTTCGGGTTCGCAGGCTCTTTGCCGCGGAGCAGCCAGCAGCTGACTTCGTAGACGACCATCGTCAGGACGCCGTAGATCACGCCGGACATGGCCCAGCCCGCGTTGGACGAGCCGGTGATGTTGGTGAACGCTTCGACCAGCAGGAGCGGCGTACCGACCGCGATGAGCGTGCCGATGCCCATCAGGGCGACCGCGAAAGACCGGAGCCGCGTGCGCTCGTCGAAGTCCTCCGAGAGCTCGGACCCGAGCGAGATGTGCGGGATGACGCAGATCGTGAGCGCCAGCCAATAGAACATGTTGACGACGATGTAGTAGGCGATTTTGAGCCCGCCCGGCAGGTTCACGTTGACGAACAGGAGCGAGATCGAGACCCCGAAGAGGATCGCGCCGCTCATGATGAACGGCCGGCGCCGCCCGCGCGGGTTGCGCGTCCGGTCGGACCAGTTGCCGATAATCGGGTCGGTGATGGCGTCCCACAGGACGGCGAGCGCCGAGATGACGCCCGCGACGGCCGGCTTGATGCCCGCCTGTGTCGTCAGGAAGAAGGAGAAGAAGGAAAAGAACACGTTATATCCGATTCCTTCGCCGACCGCGCCGACGCCGTAGCTGAGCAGCGTGCCGAGGCTGAGTTTCTTAGGTTGCGATGAGTCCATGAGTCATTCTTTCTGTAATGCATGCGGCCTGCGCGAACGCGTGCGGTTTGCGCAAACCAGGGGCTATGTGATGCATCCATTTTACTTTACTACGGTAGCGTTGTAAAGCGGCAAACGTTGCGGCTGTGATGTGTGTTTCAATGCATATGGAATCGATGTCAGTTTCACTTTTGTATCGGATGCAGCGCGTGTGGTTGGTAATGATACAAATAACATAACGGGTTGGTCGTATATGAAAGGGCTGTTTGTATCCACATTCAATGAAAAACCATGAATTGATACAAAAGAATCGAAAGCGCACGTCAAAAGTGTTTCCAAAGCGGTTCGTAACGGCAGAAAGTTGTATCGCTTTATTGAGCAGCGTTGATTACGATACAAATACGAAAACAGCCGACTTGTCGGGAAAAGCGCCCGGAGCCACATCATGTAGTGGTTTCCGGTCTTTTTTGTTGGCTGAACCAAAAAAGTTCCGGT
The DNA here is from genome assembly GCA_017433975.1 of Mogibacterium sp. Lineage (GTDB taxonomy): Bacteria > Bacillota > Clostridia > Peptostreptococcales > Anaerovoracaceae > RGIG2439. Next base: position 114,178 of record JAFRGD010000012.1, read on the forward strand.
TTTTTTGTGCTACGGTTGACGGATAAACAAAAGATAAAATTTGCACTTTGGTATACTTATCATATATATCCTGGAGGAGTCCGCGCGCCTGAACGCGTTGCAACGCAAGGGGTTCGCGCAGCGGAGCAGACAATGATGAAGAAACAGACACTTCCGTCATCCTGGTATACGCCGGCCGTTTCGCTCGACGAACACGGTAACGTGAATACGTCGTGGCTCGACCGCGACATGGCCGAGCGGTACGAAGCCGGGCAGGGCATCCTGGTCCCGGTGGCGTCCACGGACGGACGGATTCTCTCGGAAAAGCGCCAAAAGGCGATTTTGAAACATTATTTGACGGTAAAGTCGCACGAGCGGTTCGACCTGATGGTCGGCGTGCTCCGGCGCGACCCGGAGGAGACGGTCACCCAGATCCTGCGCTGGTGCGAGCTGTTCCAGCGGCTGACGGGCAAGCGGCGGACCAGAGAGGCTCTGCGGCGGATCGGCGTGCGCGCGTTCGCGGTGTGCTCGCCGCGCAACGTGACCAACCCGGTCGTGCAGCGCGAGACGTTCCTCGAAGCCCTCGACCTCGGCCTGCCGACGGTGATCTACCAGGTGCCGCACCTCTCCGGCGCGACCGTCGACCAGGACCTCATCCGCGAGCTGGTCAACAAATATGACAACCTGCTGCTGGTCCTGACGGATGAAGAGGCCGGCGCAATGGAACGGGCCGAGGCGCCTGTTGAGGCTGAGACCGACAAAGCCGTGACCGAAGCGGCCGCAGAGGCCGAAACACCGGTCGCCACCGAAGCCGTGAGCGACGAAGCGACGGAAGACCTTGCCGTCGAGGCGTCCGCTGTCGCCGCAACCACCGACGAGGCGACGGAACCGCTTGACGAAACGCCGGCCCTCACCGCCGACGACTTCGAACCGGCCACGTCAGAAAAACTGGAAGCCCCGGAAACCGCGGAAACTTCCGACAAGTCGGACGCCCCGGAAACCGCAGAACCGTCCGACAAGTCGGAAGCCCCGGAGCGCCCGGCAAAGCCGGAAAAGCCAGCCAAACGGGAACTCACGCAGGAGGAGAAGAACAAGCGCCTTCGCCGCGTGATCGCCGCGGAGCTCGTCGCCGCCGTCCTGATGACGTTCCTTCTGTTTGACACGGTACAGGTGCAGGCCGCGGAAAAGCGCAGCGATGCGATCGCCGTCGCGTCCGCCACAAAGTTCATGTCAAACGCTTCGCCGGTCGTCGCCCAGGGCAAAACCGTCGTCAATCAGGAAGCGTCCGACGCGGTCATCCACGCACGGATCGAACGGCTGCGGGAGACGGCCCGCAACCTCGAATACATCGAAGAAGAACGCGACTACGACATCGAAGAGTCCGAGACGTACAAACTGGTCCAGGGCGCTTACGAGTGGGACGGCCCGGTAATCAATCCGATGATCGGCACAGTCACCGGCCCGAACGGCCGCGAGACGTACTACAACCTCAACATGGGAGGCGTGGTCGCAATCATGCGCCGCATGGGCAATACCGACACGTACTGGGTCCGCAGCGACGGCTGCAAGATGCTGGGCAACTACGTCATGGTGGCAGCCGACCTCAACGTCCACCCGCGCGGCTCCATCGTCCGGTCGAGCCGCGGCCTCGCGATCGTCTGCGACACGGGCACGTTCGCCAGAACCAACCCGCAGCAGCTCGACATCGCGGTGTCCTGGTAGGGTTTCCTACCTTCCCGGTGCCCGTCAAACCAATGATGCCAATCAAACCGTCCCTGACGCGGGGACGGTTTTCTTATCCTGAAAACACATCATGAACCGTTTTCGTGACATTTTTGACTTTTTTTCGTTTTCCTCAAACCGAACTCTTTTGAAATGGCACTAATAGACAAAAGGCAAGCAGTCCGAACGCAATTGACAGGCAACGCAGACGAAACATATAATGTGTTATGTAAAAACCGTCATTAATCCATTCAGACGCATGTTCATCGGGAAGGTAAAGCTAAATGAGCCAAATGACAGAAATGAACAAAGAATATCTGACGAAACAGGTCATCGCATATCAGAACGGCGATGAGGCCGCCTTCGGGCAGATTTATTCGCTAATCAGTGACAAGCTTTTCAGACATGCGATGGTCATGATGAAAAACCGCTCTGAGGCGGAAGATCTGCTGCAGGATACCATGATCCAGATCGTGAAGTCGATTGGAACCCTCAGAGACCCGGCAGCTTTTACGACGTGGAGCGTTCAAATCATGCGCAATGTTTACATGCATCAGCTGCGCAAAACCAAGGCCGTGCTGGCACGGGACGAGGAAGATCTGGAAATCATTGAGAACATAACAGACGAAGACTGGTCCTACCGTCCTGACACTGTGGTAGACGTCGCTGGAATCGGGGACATCGTCAAGGAAGAGCTGGAGCGGTTGCCGGAAGCGCAGCGCACAGCGATGGTCGCTTTCTATTACGACGGTCTTTCGGTTCGCGAGATTGCGGAGATGATGGGCGCTTCGGAGAATACGACCAAGTCGAGGCTTTTTGCGGGCAGAAAAGCGATGAAGCACGGCATCGAGAAGTACGAACAGCGGACTGGCGTCAGACTGCACGAGTTCGCGCCGGCTTCGATTCTCATCGGCGCGCTGCGGCAGATCTTTGCAGGCGCAGAGTACACGTTGGGCGCAGCATTGCAGCGGATCTTCCAGCAGGTGGTGGAGGCGACCGGTCTTTCCTTGGCAAAGCTGCCTGTTCCTAAAACCACGGCGCCGCAGTCGACCCCACAGCCTGGCACGCGGCCGGCGCCGCAGACCGGCACGCAGTCGACGCCACAACAGGCGCCACAAACTGGTACACAGCCGACGCCGCAGCAGGCTCCACAGTCAGCACCGCAACAGGCGCCACAGACCAGTTCGCAACCGACGCCGCAACAGCCACCGCAGCCTGCGCCACAGCAGGCGCCACAGTCCGCGCCGCAGACTGGTACACAGTCGACGCCACAGCAGGTGCCGCAGACCGGCACACAGCCGGCGCCACAACAGGCGCCACAGTCTGCACCGCAACAGGCGCCGCAGCCTGCGCCGCAGCAGGCCCCACAGTCTGCGCCGCGGCCGACGTCGCAATCTGCCCCGCGGCCGACGCTGCAGCAAGCACCGCAGCCGACTCCACAACAAGCCCCGCGGCCGACGTTGCAGCCGTCACCGGCACAAACACCAACGTACTCCGCGTCACAGCCGTCACTGGCACAAACACCAACGTACTCCGCGCCGCAGCCGTCACCGGTACAAACTCCAGTGCAGCCGGCGCCGACTCCCGCTCCGGGCAATCCGTCCATGCCGCGCGGCGTTGATTCCGCATCTCACGCAGGGGGAATAGAGGATCAGGCGGCAGACAAAGCGGCGGAGGAGGCTCGGCGGCTTGAGAGGCAAAAGGCACGCAAAGCGCAGAATGACGACCTTGCGGAGCTCAATCAAAACCGCGCGAAAAACGAGCGGAGGAAAAAGAATATAAGAGAAGAGATGCGGGCCAGCCGTTTCAGGCTGGTCGGCAGGGCTGCGCTGATCCGCAAGCTGATTGCGGGCCTCCTCGCAGTGGGCTTGCTTGGCGGCGCCGGCGCAGCTGTATTGAAACACTTTGCCGGAGGAGCAAGCGCTGAACGGATGATCAGCGATTACAGTAAGGCGTACCTGTCAGTGCTCTACATGTATGAGAAAGACATCCGCGATTACGATTGGCAATACTATTTTGATGTCGAATATCATTATGGCTTTACTGATACGCCTGTGTCGCAGACCGAGGGGGCGCCGGACTTCACAGCGCGGCCTTGTGCTCTGAAGGACATCGATCAGGACGGGGTTCCGGAACTGTTCATAATGACTTCTGTGATTGACAGCAGAACCGATTCCGTCGTTGTTCTCGACGCAGACCTGCACATCTTTACATATAAGGACGGGAAACTCCGTGAACTGAAGTACGAAATGGACTATCCGGGCGAGCACCCCGCTGAGTATTATGAAGAGTGGTTCGGATATTATGGTATAAACCATAATGGGCGAATGGTCCATTTCACCACAGGGGTCGATCCTTCTTCGACATATGTGATCTTTACCGGAAAGACCGCAGGGACGCTCTATATCCTGACTACGAATACGGGTTCCGAGGAATATGAGATCCGTATGCGGAAGTATTCCATGGAAAGCGACGCCGGCAGCAGCGGACTTTCGATCTTGTCGGAAACGTTTGTCACAGACGCGCTGGCGGGAATCTTTACTTCCGATGATCCGGCCGCTGAGATGAACGCCGCGATTGAAGACATGGACGACATGGTTTTGTACGGAGGACAAGAGGGTTTCTTCTCCTATGGTTCCGGTCAGTACCTGCCGGACGCCAAAACAAACGGCTGGCACAGCGTCGATGACTATGGCAGCGTTTCAATTGCGCCGGAGAAATTCCAGGGCTGTCTCTCCATGACTTATGATGAGATTGTTGCCTATCTGCTGGGACAGGTCATCGAAGAGGACGATGACAGCAATGGAAGCACTTCCGATGATCCGGGAGCATTCGTTCAGATAAAGCGGGACGGGACCCTGGAGCAGGCGGGCAATACGCTGTTCCGATATGACTACGATACCGGCAGGCTGAACTATGGCAGAATCGGCAGCAAGCTGAACGAATCATTCGACGGGGATGCCGTCGCGGGAATCGGCAGCATTTATTCAGATGGAAACAGCATAGTGTATCTCGCGTATTCGAACCGTGACGAGTGGTTGGGCGCTCCTACCTATCTTAAGAAATATGATCTCGCAAGCGGAACAGAAGAGCTTTTGTACGAGTTTGAGGGCGTCCCGGATCCGAACGTTTCACACTATATAGGAGCAGTGTACGATGGTGTAGCGTATATCGGCTTTACGGACAAGGACAGGCTCTGGGCCTTCAATCTGGAAAGCGGAGAGCTTACTGCCTTGAATGAGCACGGATATATGCAGGAGCGGTCCGGTAAGTATGTACTGGTAATGGGCCACAGCACCCTGAACCCGCAGGAATTCATGCCGGCGGACATATACGAACTCACCGGAGATGGCATGAAGCATGTCGCCAGCCTTGGCAGCAGCGTTTCCGTCGCGACCGATGTCATAGACGGGAAGTTCTATTACACCGTTTACTCGGATAACCAGCAGACAGCAGAGGTGCACAGGCGCAATCCGGACGGCTCGGGTGACGAGCAGATTGCGCATTTCCACCTCGACAACGGGAATAACATCCTGGTGGAAAAATTCACTTCAACGTATTGCATCGTGTGGTTCGGAAGCCTTAAATACAAATACATATATGAAACAGGGGAAGGGATTCCTCTGAACTGAAAGCGCTCCTCCCCAATCCCTGTGTGTGAAGCAGTGAAAACTGTCGATCATGCAGGGATTTTTTGGAAATTTTTTAAAATTCATCAAACCTCGCGGAATCAAAATGGCACTAATATACAGAAGGTTAAAACATAGGTTTATTTTGGGGAGGAAATTATGGAACAGAAAGTCAAAATGAACAGACTTTGGAAGATCGTTACTATCCTGTTGCTTGGCATGCTTCTCGTTTCCTGCGGGAGCCCGTCCCCGAGCGATCAGGTAATGAAAGACATCGAGGACTTTAAAAAAATCAGTTTCGATGACCTGTTGAGTGAAATGGGCAACGGGGAAGGCGAAGCGCTCTTTCGCGGAATTGTCAGCAATGACAGATATGCAAAGGCGATCTTCGACAAGGTCATGGACTTTGACTATGAGATCAACAGCGAAACGATTTCGGAGGACGGAAACTACGCTGAAGTGACGGTCACGATTAAGACGTACCCGTTCGGTGAAACGAATGCGAAATCAATGGCGGAAATCGCGGTCCAGGCGTTCTTCGGTGGAATCGATTTTGAGGAGGCGGTCGTCGATAATTTTCTGAACCTCAGGGAAAAGTCTTTCTCCAGGACGGTCGTGATCCACTGCACAAAGACAAACCGCGGCTGGCAGACCGACCTCCGGAGCAACGAAGATTTCGTCGACGGCATCCTGGGAGGCTCGATTACCGGCGTCAAGGTTCTCGAGGACTTTGTGGAAGATGCGGCGGATGACGTATGGGGTTCCGATGATTACAGCGACGCAGACGCTTCGGCCGACGCAGACACGGCCGGCGTCCCGGACGGCAACGGGGCGCTGACGCTCGAAGATTACCTGGTGGCAAACCCTGAAGTCGTTTGGAAACTCGAAGAGACGCTTTTCGGCGAGGAGTACTATGGAGAAGTCGCGATTGACGGAAACAAAATCATCCTGTTGGTAGACTTTTCTGCCATGTACGGCTCCGATGACGAACTGGACGATGAAACACTTCCGATGGTTCAGGAGGTGGTTGACGCGGCCTTTGACGATTCCGAGATGGAGATCGGTGAGCAGCTCGGAGCGATCGAGGCGGCGACCGGCTTCAGCGGCGTTTCGATGGATGTTATGATCATTCAAGGAGAAACCTTGATCTATGAACGGAGCTTCAGCGCATTCTAAGGAGGAATGATTCGTTCCGGTATTTCGGTTGCACTATCGAAATGGGTTTTATTTGGATTGATTGCGGTTGACAAACGGATTTGCGTGCGCTATAATGAGCCTGACATACAAACGTTCCGGAGCGGACGTATGGGAGGGCAATGATATGAAGGTTTCTCAGCTCAAGGCACGAAAGGTCGAACTCGGTTACACGAACGAGATGGTCGCGGAGCTTTCGGGCGTGCCGCTCGGCACGGTTCAAAAGATCTTCGGCGGCAGTACATCGGCGCCGAGATATGATACGCTCAAGAAGATCGAGCGCGTTCTCTTTCCGGACAGCCCGGAGGAGCGGGCGGCGGTCAGCTATGAGGATATCTTGCGCAGCAGTTCGGTTCAGGAGCCTGTCGTCGTTCGAGAGAGCTCCAATCTGGCTTATTACGGATACAATAACACCGCGTACGCCGGCAAGCGGCAGGGGGACTACACTGTGGACGACTGGTATCAGCTGCCTGACGGGGTTCGGATGGAGCTGATCGACGGCCGGCTGTACGACCTCGCGCCGCCGTCCACCGTGCATCAATATTTGATCGGCCAGGTTTTCAGGACGGTAGATAATAAATTGGTAGATGCCGGCAACGACCACTGTCTGCCGCTGATGTCTCCGGTCGGGGTCCAGCTCAACAAGGACAAAAAGAACATGCTTGAGCCCGACATGATCATCGTGTGTGACAAGGAGAAATTTGAAAAACGCAAGGGTGTCGTGTACGGTGCGCCGGATTTTGTGATGGAGGTCCTCTCCCCGTCCACCGGCGGCTATGACAGGATCCTCAAGTTTAACAAGTATTGGAATGGCGGCGTCCGGGAGTACTGGATCGTTGACCCGCGGGAGGAGCTGATTTACGTATATCAATTCGAGAGGGGCCTCCCGCCCGTGACGTACACCTTTGAGGACGCGGTTCCGATCGGGCTTTCCGGCGGAGAAATCGTAGTTGATTTCAAACCGATCGCCAGAAGGATGCGGTCGTTCTTCGGCGACACCGCGCCGGCAGGACGGGAAGATGCATTTTGAGGCGGGCAATGGGCATTCCGCGGCACCCGAGTTGAAGTTGTTTCAGGGCTGAACTATAATGTGGACAGAACACAACGAAGGAGAAGTCATACCATGAAACAACTTTACAAAAAGATTCTTTCCGTCCTCATGATTCTCGTCATGACGACCGCGCTGGCGGCCTGCGGCTCTTCCAGCGGCGGCTCCACCGGCCCGACACAGGAGCAGATCGACGAAGCCCTGCGGCTGTATGCCTGCCAGGTCCTGTCCACGGTACGAAACAATCCAAGCGCAGACAGCGTTTCGGCTGTAGAGCAGGACGACAACGTCGCGCTGTGCGACTTGAACAACGATGGGCTCCCGGATCTGGCTATTTTTGAATACGACCGGAACGGGTACGGCAGGAAAACCCTTCATTTTTACACCGTCAAGGACGGCAAACTGGTTCGGAGCAATTACGACTTCGTCACGCCGGGAACCGTCGACGACGGGGCGTTCCTTTACAGCTGCGTTTCCTGGGGCCCGAAGTACGCGTTTTTCATCGATGCAGAGGGACGGCCTTGCCTCGAAGCGGCGCAGGGCGGCGCCACCAGCGGCGAATACTGGATGACCGCGTATCAATTTGGTGACGAGCTGCAGGAAACGGAGGGCAGAAAGGACTGGCAGGTCCGGGTTTCCGACGATGTGAGTTCCGATGTTAAATTTAGCAAGTGGAATATTGAAGGCGCCGGCATCTTTATCGATCGTGAAGTAGTGGAAGAGAATTTTCAGGCCGTCGTGGACGACTACGACGCGGAGTTGCAGGGCGCACAAAAGGTTATCTTCTATAGCTACATGGATAGTACGCACTTCAGCGAAGAGCTCCTGGCCGAGGCAGACGATAACAGTATGTCGTATGACGAATTTCTGGACTACGTGACGGAGCAAACCGGCACATCCTACGACGAGCTGGTCGATATGTCTTATGAGGATTTCATGGAATAAGGAGGGTAACATGGACTTTTTGGAACTCGCAAAAGCAAGATATTCCGTGCGCAAGTTCACGGACCGGCCGGTGGAGCAGGAGAAACTGGATAAAATCATCGAGGCGGGCAGGGTTGCGCCGACGGCCAAAAACCTGCAGCCGCAGCGCGTTTACATCATGAAGAGCGAAGACGCGATGGCAAAGATGAATAGCCTCACACCGTGCATCTACGGCGCGCCGATGGCGCTGCTCTTTTGCTACAACGAAGAGGAAGCTTGGCATAATCCGCAGACGGCCGGCTACAATTCGGGCGAGATGGACGCGACGATCGTCGCGACGCACATGATCCTCGAAGCTTGGGAGCAGGGCATCGCGTCCTGCTGGGTCGGGGTCTTCGACCACGATCAGGCGGCCGAGGTCTTCGCGTTGCCGGCGGAGATCAAGCCGGTTGCAATCATGCCGCTCGGCTACGCGGCCGAGGACGCCGTACCGGCGCCGCGGCACACCGAATACCGTCCGGTTGGCGACCTGTTCATCGAACTGTAACGGCTTGCAACTGGTCACGATGTAGCGGTTGTCTGCGACACGGACGTTCGGTTGCCGCAATCAGTGTTTTGTTGTGACTGATTGTGAGGTCATTAATAAACAAATCCCCACAAAAGCGATCCGACGGGTCGTTTTGTGGGGATTTTGGTTGTATATTGCAGTCAGTGTTACCGGCGGAATGACCTTACAAGATGCCACAGCGGCAGCAGATAGAGATAGCAGGCGAGCAGGATGGAAGAGGTCGGGGCGCCGATGGAAGAGAGCGGGACGGCGCCGGCGATGGACCACGGAATCAGCGGGGAGATGACGATGGCGGAGTCTTCGAGGGCGAGCGCAAGGTCGCTCGTGCCGGCGGATGTTGTGTCATCCGTTGTAAAGCCTGGCAGATCGCCGCAGAGCTGGTGCGTGAGCATGACCGCGAGCGTCTGGTTACAGGCGATCATCGACGCCCCGATCGACGTGACGAGGAGCGCCGCAAACGACGTCGAATGCGCCGCGAGCGTTCCGACGGATCCTTTTGCGCGGTCCAGGAGACCGGTTTTTTCAAAAAGTCCCGAGTACGATGCGGAGAGGCACACGATTCCGGCGACCTTGAGCATCGAAATGATGCCGCCGCCGTTGATCATCGCCGCAACCTCTGCATCCGCCGCGCGGTAGCCGGTGAACAGGATGGAGATCAGCTGTGCCAGCGGGACCTTTTGCAGCGCCAGGCAGATCGGCACCGCCGACAGAATGCTCGCCGACATCGCGAGCTGCACCCGCACGCGGCAGAGCGAAAGGACGAGGATTACAATGGCAGGAATCAACGCCAGCCAATGGATCCGGAACTCCCGCCCGAACAGCGCGTAGAGGTCGACCGCTTCGCCTGCCGCGGAACCTTCGCCGTACAAGGAGCCGCCGCCAAACCGGACAACGCCGACCGCCGCGTAAATCGCGCAGGACAGCAGAAACGGCAGAAGCGCCGACCGGAGCATGCGCCGGATGTTATCGAAAATGTCGGTTTTTGTCAGTTCGGAGACCAGAAGCGCGCTGGTCGAGACCGGGGAGCAGCGATCCCCGAAGAAAATGCCCGAGAGTACCGCGCCGCCGACCAGCCGCATGTCGACGCCCATGGCCGCGCCCATCGTCGCACAGATGACGCCCATGGTCGCAGCCGTTCCAAACGCGGTCCCTGTGAGCATCGATACGCCGCAGTTCAGTAGGAAAGCCATCAGCAGGAACACCGACGGCCGGATGAAGCCGGAAACGTAGCACACGATGGACGGAATCGTTCCGGCAGCGCGCCAGAGCCCGGTCAGCATGCCGATGAGCATGAAGGTTATCAGTAGCTTTCGCACCTTGACGACGTCGTCAAAGGCAATCGGGACGAGTTCACCCCACGAAAAGCCCTTCCGCCGGCCGTACAGCAGGAAGAGCAGCAGCCCGAACGCCAGGGCGTACAGGATCGGAATATTCAAAAGGATGCACAAAAGCAGTGCGGCGCAGAACGCGCCGAGCGTCAGCCAGTCCACAAAAGCCTCCGAAAATGCGTGCCGGAACGCGTGGTCGCGGCGGCGGATTTTGCCTCTTCATTGTACCATAAATAATGGTGTTATCGTTCTGTCAGTGCCTTTTTTCGACATTTAAATCCCTTTATTTTTCAAAGTGTTGACGCCGCAGCGGCGGATGCGGTATAGTGCGGTTCCAGGCATCGAGCGGCCGCCGATGAGACCCGGAAAACGACGGACCGGTCGGGAGCAGAGGACCCCCGACCGGCTGGGTTGAAGTGTCTTTTTGAAACGCAAGGAGGGAGCAATGACAAAAGAAGAATTTCGCGACGCCGCGATCACGATGCTGCAGGACATGATTCCTGCGTCAATGAAGGTCACGGTGCGCCCGCAGGAGATCACCAAGGCGAACGACCAGAAGTTGTATGGAATCTGTTTCCAGCGCGAGGGGTCGCTGTCCGCGCCGACCTATTATGTAGATGACTTTTTTGACCTGTATCTGCAGGGGACGCCGATGCAGGAGCTGATGGAGCGCCTGTACAAGACGTATCGGGCGGGGCCGGCGGTGTCGCCGGTGCTCGCGGACGCGGAGCTGCCGCCGTATAACAAGGTAAAGAAGCAGTTCACGCTCCGGCTGCTCGAGAAGGCCCGGAACGAACTGTTCCTGGAGAATGTCCCGTACCGCGAGGTGGGGAACGGGCTCGTGCTGGTCTGCGACATTTCGTTTTTTTCGGAGGAGGACGGGATCTACAAGACGACGATCAACCAGGATATCGTCGACAAAGAAGGTTACGACGTCGACCGCATGTTCCGGGACGCACTCCGGAACGCCCCGCGAATCGATCCGCCGCGCATGATGGGGAACGACCTCGAGCCGGAGGACGACGTGGCGGAGGGCGTTTATAAAATGTTGTGCCTGACGACGCGGAGCGGCTCGTTCGGGGCGGCGGCATTGTTCTACCCGGGGATGCTCCGGGAACTTGAGCATATCGTGGAAGAGAGCTACTTCGTCCTGCCGGTCTCACTGCACGAGCTTCTGATCCTGCCGCAGTCGGCGGTGGAGGACCCGGAGTTCCTGATCAGCCTCGCGCCGAGCGCAAACGCCCGGATCCACCCGTCCGAGGTTCTGACGGACCGGATCCTTTATTATGACCGGATCGCCGGGGAGCTCCTGACGCTGACGCACGCGCTCGCCGCCGCGCTCCGGAACGGTCCGGTAATCGACGAACTGGTCAGCTGACAGAAAAGAATCTACAAAGCATCACAAAAAAGATTGCTGCTTTCGTAAAATTATGCTAAAATTTTTACGAAAGTAGAGGTGATATTTATGCCAACGATCAAACCGATTTCCGATCTTCGCAATTACAATACGGTGTTGGACGATGTCCGGAACGGCTCGCCGGTGTACCTGACCAGGAACGGCCACGGCGTTTATGCTGTCGTCGACATTCACGAGATGGAAGAATTGCTTCAGATCAAAGCAGCCTTCTCACTTCTGCAGGACCTGAACCGCGGCATCAAACGCGGCCAGGACGAGGGCTGGCTGTCGGCGGAAGACCTGCGGCAGCACTTCAGGGAGAGGGCAGATGAACTGTAAGATATATTATTCCCCTGAGTATCAAGCTGACCTGGACGGAATCTGGGAGTATATCGCACTGCAATTGTTCAACCCAACTGCCGCAAAGCGGTTTATGGAAGGAATTATGCAGTCGACCGAGATACTTCGGGAGCATCCGGAAGCGGGTGCTAAATGGTATCTCCCGGGAGGACAGTACAGCGGGTACCGCTACGTGTTATTTGAACAATATATCAGCTTTTATCAGTACGTCGATGGAGCTGTGTATGTTGCCAGGGTATTCCACACGCGGCAGCACTATATTGAGACATTGATTCCGCGGTAACGGCTGCGGAAGAGCAAGGAGGTTGCTTATGAAATACGCATTTGTGAACGGGACGATTCTGGACGGAACCAAGGATATGAAGCCGGTGCGCGGCATGGTAGTACTCGTCAACGATGGGACCATCGTCGACCTGGTTCAGCAGGACGGGGCAGACCTGACCGGCTACGAGGTCGTGGACCTCGCCGGCGGCTACCTGCTGCCGGGGCTGATCAACCTGCACGTCCACCTCGCGGCGAGCGGGAAACCGCCGAAGCCGAACGAAAAGCCAAAGGATTATAAGAAACTGTTCAACGTTCTGACGAAGAGCCGCATTGCGATGGCGATTTTCCAGCGGCAGGGCGACCAGTCCGCGCGGACGGCCCTGATGAGCGGCGTGACGACGCTCCGGACGGTCGGCGGCATTTTGGATTTTGACGGCAAGACCCGTGACAAGGTTATGGCCGGGAAACTCGACGGCCCGCGGATCCTCTCCGCGAATACGGCTGTTTCGGTGCCGGGCGGGCACTTCGCGGGGTCGCTCGCGACCGAGGCCAGGACCCCGGCGGAAGCCGCGGCCAACGTGCGTCAGATCGCTGCGACCAAGCCGGATCTGATCAAGCTCATGATCACGGGCGGCGTCATGGACGCGTCGGAGGAGGGTGAGCCGGGCGTGCTCCGCATGCCGCCAGACTTCGTCAAAGCCGCCTGCGACGAGGCGCACCTGCTTGGATATAAGGTCGCCGCGCACGTGGAGAGCCCGGAGGGCGTCCGCGTGGCGCTCGAGAACGGCGTCGACACGATCGAGCATGGCGCGAAGCCGGATGAGGAGATCCTGAAGCTCTTCAAAGAGCGTGGCGCGGCGGACATCTGCACGAGTTCCCCGGCCCTGCCGTACGCGGAATTCGCGCTTTCGGAGAGCAACTCCCCGGAAATCGGCAAAATCAACGGCAAAATCGTCATGGACGGCGTCATCGACTGCGCAAAGGCCTGCCTCGCGAACGATATCCCGGTCGGCCTCGGCAGCGACGTCGGCTGCCCGTTCATCACCAACTATAACTTCTGGCGCGAGCTCTATTATTTCCAGAAGTACTGCGGCGTGAGCAGCGCCTTCGCCCTGTACAGCGCGACGCTCGGCAACGCTCAGATTGCCGGCATCGACAATATCACGGGTAGCATCAAGCCGGGCAAGAGCGCGGACCTGATCGTCATGGACGGCAACCCGCTGGAGGACCTCACGGTGCTCCGGAACGTCCGGCTGGTCATGCTGCGCGGCAAGCTCTACAAGGACCTGAAATACAAGAAGATGCCGGCAGTCGACGCCCTGCTCGACAAATACATGTAAGCATAAAGAAGAGGAAGCAGAATGAAGATTTTCGGCTTGCAGAAGATGACGTTGCTGGACTTTCCGGGCCGCGTCGCGTGCACGGTGTTCCTGGGAGGCTGCGACTTTCGCTGCCCGTTTTGCCACAACTTTGAGCTGGTCGACGGCTCCGCGCCGCCGGTCATGACCGAGGACGAGCTGCTCGCTTTCCTCGCGAAGCGGCGCAGCCTGCTGGACGGCGTCGCGGTCACGGGCGGCGAGCCGTGCCTGCACCGCGACCTGCCGGACCTCCTGCAGAAGTTCCGGGACCTCGGCTATGCGGTCAAGCTGGACACCAACGGCAACCACCCGGCCGTCCTCCGCGAAGTGCTGGAACGCGGCCTGGTGGACTACGTCGCCATGGACATCAAAAACAGCCCGGCGCGCTACGCCGTGACGGCCGGCCTCTCGATGGGCGCCGCCGCGGATGGTAGCGCCGGCGAAGTCGAAAGCCTCGATGAGTCAGGCGGCTTCGACCTGACGAAGATTAACGAGAGCATGCAGCTCCTGATGCACGGGACGGTCGACTACGAGTTCCGGACGACCGTCGTCGACGAGTTCCACGACGCGGAAGCGATCGATGCGATCGGCCAGTGGATTCGCGGCGCGCGCCGGTACTACCTGCAGCTGTTCACCGACCGCGACACCGTCCCATTTGAGGGCTTCCACGCGCCGTCGCGCGAGGCGATGTTCCGCTACCTCGACATCGCGCGCCAGTACGTGCCGACGGCCGAGCTCCGCGGCGTAGAGTAGACGCGCGCGCCGCCGCGGCGTGGAGTAGGCGCACGCGATACAAATACGAAAGTGAACGCACGCAATACAAATACGAAAAGGACACCGCATGACGCCCGCGTCATGCGGTTTTCGATTGTCCCGGCCGGTCGCGCCGCGACCGGCCACCAAAAGGAGCGGCGGCCCGTCGCCACCAGACCCCGTTGGACACAAACAGTTGCAATGCGAGGCCGTCGTGACGATCACTACCAGACCCCGTTGGACACAAACATCTGTAGTACCTGGCCGCCGCGGCAACCAGACCCTGAGAATTGCAGATTTACTATATGTTGTTTGACGATCTCGGGCGGGACCGCCCTCCGTCGGGTCCCGGCAGGGCGCGGGGCGGGGCCTGCCGGCAGCCGGCGCTTAGCGAT
>JAFRGD010000013.1 GCA_017433975.1 Mogibacterium sp.
TCGAACCCCCAACCTGCTGATTACAAATCAGCTGCTCTACCGTTGAGCCACATCAGCATGATGTCATGTGGTGTAGTTCTACTGGAATTGGCGACCGAGAACGGGCTCGAACCGTCGACCTCCAGCGTGACAGGCTGGCATTCTAACCTACTGAACTACTCGGCCATGTGCGGCGATGTCAATGCTTTGACAAATTGCATTATTGATACTACCACAGTCAATCGGTGATGTCAACCAATTTTACAATTGTTTTTTTATTTAAAAAAGTGCAGCGGCCGGCGGTCACGTCCATGAAAATCCCCCTCACCTCGTCCGCTTTTTCCGCCTCACAGACGGCCGTGACGCGCACTCTGTCCGTAAAAGAATCGTCGGTCAGATCGAACAGCCCGGACTGCGCGAGGTTGTGGAGTTTGTCCAGATGCGCGTAGTCCACGTCGAACGTGAGGGCTGCGCCTTCGTATGCAGCCGCGAGTCCGACCTCATGCAGGGCTTCCTTTGCGATGCCCTGATACGCGCGCACCAGGCCGCCGGTTCCGAGCTTGATCCCGCCGAAATACCGCGTCACGACGACGACGAGGTTGGTAAGCCCTTCGTCCGCGAGCATCTTGAGGATGGGAGGGCCGGCAGTTCCCTGCGGCTCTCCGTCATCACTCATCCATTGCAATTCCTGCTTGTTCCCGACAATCATCGCGGGAACGTTGTGCGTCGCGTCCTTGTACCGCTCGCGGATTCCGGCAACAAAAGCCTGCCCTTCTTCGTACGACGAAATCGGGCTGACGTGCGCGATGAAGCGCGACCTGCTGATGGTTGTTTCGGTGCTGCCGCTCTGCGCGACGGTCTTGTACAAGAACATGACTACAGAATATATTTGTCGACGTCGACTTCTTTGATCTTCTCCCGGAATTTCTCCTGGACCTCCTTGCGGTCGATCACCACATCGGTGATGCTCGGGTCCGGCAGGCTGAACGACAGGTCCTCAAGGAGCGTCTCGAGGATCGTATAGAGCCGCCGCGCGCCGATGTTTTCGGTCTCCTCATTCATCAGGAACGCCATGCTGGCAATCTCGTCGATCGCGTCGTCCGTAAACTCAACGTGGACGTTCTCGGTCTCGAGCAGCGCCTTCTGCTGCTTGGTGATCGCGTTCTCGGTCGTGGTAAGGATCGCCTTGAAATCCTCCTTGTCCAGGCTCTTCAGCTGGACGTTGATCGGGAATCTGCCCTGCAGCTCCGGAATCAGGTCGGAAGGCTTGGACACGTGGAACGCGCCCGCGCCGATGAAGAGCATGTGGTCCGTTTTGACCGGCCCATACTTGGTATTGACAACGCTACCCTCGACGATCGGAAGGATGTCACGCTGCACGCCCTCGCGGGAGACCTCCGCGCCGGAGCGCATGGAGTTACCGGACGCGATCTTGTCGATCTCATCGATGAAGATGATTCCGTTCTGCTCCGCGTTCTCGAGCGCCTCGTCGATCACCTGGTCCATATCGATGAGGTTCTGCGCCTCCTGCTCCCGGAGGATCTTCTTTGCCTCGCGGACGGTCGCTTTCTTTCTCTTCTTTTTCTTTGGCATCATGTCGCCGAAGATATTGCCGATGGCGATGCTCATGCCTTCCTGCTGCATGTCGAGCTGGTTGGTCTTTGGCACGTCGTCAACCTCGATCTCGATCAGCTGGTCGTCCAGCTTGCCGGCCCGGAGGTCGCGGCGCACCTGCTCTCTCGCCATCGCGATGTCGTCAGACTCCGCGCGGCGGGACAGCTCGGCCTGCTTCTCCTCATACTCCTGTTTCTGGCTGGTATAGCCGCCGCTGTTCAGGATGAAGTCGAACGGGTTCCGCGCGGTTTCGCGTTGTTTGGTCTGACCCGGGATGATCGCCTGGACGATTTTTTCCTCGGCAATCTGGTCCGCGAGGTCGTATTTCTCGCTGATCATCTTCTGTTTGGTCAGACGGACCGACGCCTCGACCAGGTCGCGGACCATCGAGTCCACGTCGCGGCCGACGTAGCCGACTTCTGTAAATTTGGTCGCTTCGACCTTGACAAACGGCGCGTCCATGATCTTGGCGAGCCGTCTTGCGATTTCGGTCTTGCCGACGCCGGTCGGCCCCATCATCAGGATGTTCTTTGGCGTGATTTCCTCGCGCATTTTTTCGCTGAGCTGGCTGCGGCGGTACCTGTTCCGGAGCGCGATGGCGACGGATTTCTTGGCCTCGTCCTGGCCGATGATGTACTTGTCCAGTTCGGCGACGATCTCCCGCGGCGTCATGCTTTTAATCGTTTGAGCCATGGTGCCCTCCTACAGTTTCTCTACAGAGATATTATTGTTAGTGTAAACGCAGATGTTGGAAGCGATCTCGAGCGACTTGCGCACGATGGACTCCGCGTCGAGGTCCGTGTTCTCAAAGAGAGCGGTCGCTGCAGAATAGGCGAAGTTGCCGCCGGAGCCGATCGCCACGACGTCCTTGTCCGGGACGATGACTTCGCCGTTGCCGGAGATGACGAGGAGGTCGTTCGCGTCGCAGACGATCATGAGCGCCTCGAGGCTCCGCACGGCCTTGTCGTTACGCCAGAACTGCGCCAGGTCGACCGCGGCACGTTTGAGGTTGCCGCCGTGCTCCTGCAGTTTGTTCTCGAACTTGTCCGTCAGGGAAAAAGCGTCCGCGACCGAACCGGCAAAGCCGGTCAGGACCTTGTCTTTGTAAATCTTTTTCACCTTTTTGGCCCCGTTCTTCATGATGGTGCTCTCGCCCATCGTGACCTGGCCGTCGCCGCCGATGCAGATGTCGCCGTTCGGCCGCTTGACCGCCACGATCGTCGTCGCATGAAATTGTACCATGGCACTACTCCTTTAACTAAAACACTACTCTTTATACTTGCATTCCGGGTTGGAGCATTTATACTGCTTGCCCCGCACTTGTTTTTCGACCAGAAGCGATCCGCAGACAGGGCAGGTCCGGTTGACCGGCTTATCCCAGAACGACACGTCGCACGCCGGATAGCCGCTGCAGCCGTAAAACACCTTGCCCCGCTTGGAGACCTTTTGTACGATGTCCTTGCCGCACTTCGGGCAGGCGACCCCGATTTTTTTGATGATCGGCCGGGTGTTCCTGCACTCCGGATACCCCGTACACGCGAGGAACGTCCCGAAGCGGCCCTGTTTGATCGCCATCGGCCGTCCGCAGACCTCGCAGACCTCGTCGCTCAGGACGACCTCCGGCTCAACGTGCTGCGCTTCTTTCTCTGCAACCTTCAGTTCCTCACTGAAGCCCTTGTAGAAATCTCCGATCGCGTCCTGCCAGCGTTCCTTGCAGAGCGCGACGTCGTCCAGCCGGTCCTCCATTTCGCCCGTGAACTCCACGTTGACGATATCCGAGAAGTAAACCTCGAGGATTCCCGTCACGTCAAAGCCGAGTTTGGTCGGAACCAGAGTTTTCTTATCGCGCTTGACGTACTGGCGCGTGGTCAGCGTGGAAATGATCGAAGCGTACGTGCTCGGCCGCCCGATGTTCTTTTCCTCCATCTCTTTGACCAGGCTCGCCTCGGTGTACCGCGACGGCGGCTGAGTGAATTTCTGCTCTTTGATGAGCTGCACCAGCGTGAGCACGTCGCCCTTGCTGACCGGCGGGATGGTCGCCTCCGACTCAAAGCTCTTTGCCTTGTACACTTTTTTCCAGCCGTCAAAGCGCAGCGTCGCACCGTTCGCCCGGAATTCATACCGGCCGTTCTTGACGCCGACGGAGACCGTGTCGTACACAGCCGGCGCCATCTGGGACGCGACAAACCTCGTCCAAATCAGGTGATACAATTTATATTGGTCCGAAGTCAGTGAGTCCTTGATCGCGGACGGCAGAATGGTGACGTCCGACGGACGGATCGCTTCGTGGGCGTCCTGGCTGTCCTTGCGGCTGCTGAAGTAGTTGTTGCCCTTGTACGCCTCACCATACTTGCTTCCGATATACTCGAGGCAGTCGGCCTTCGCGGCCTGCGAAACGCGCGTGGAATCGGTACGGAGGTACGTGATCAGACCGCGCTGGCCGAGGCCGTCAATCTTAACGCCCTCGTACAGTTCCTGCGCGACGCGCATCGTGCGCTGCGTCTGAAAATTGAGTTTGATGGAAGCGTCCTGCTGGAGGCTGCTCGTCGTAAACGGCGGATACGCCTTGACTTTCTTCTCCTCCTGCTTGACGTCTGAAACCGTATACTCGCCCTTCTGCAGGTCGGCCTCGATCCTATCTGCCTCCGCAGCGTTGCGTACATTCGCCTTCCGCCCGCTGATCTTGCTCAGTTTGGCCTGGAATCCGTCCCCGAAGTCCGCGATGATGTTCCAGTATTCCTCCGGGATGAAGTTCAGAATCTCGTTCTCCCGGTCGCACAGGATCTTGAGCGCAGCGGACTGAACGCGGCCGGCGGACAGTCCCCGGCGGACTTTCTTCCAGAGAAGCGGGCTGATCTGATACCCGACCAGCCGGTCGAGCACGCGCCGCGCCTGCTGGGAGTCGACGAGCCCCATGTCGATCGGACGCGGGTGCTTGATCGCCTCTGTAACGGTCGCCTTGTTGATCTCATGAAATTCCACACGGCAGTCCGACGCCGGGTCGATGCCGAGGAGATATGCGAGATGCCAGGAGATGGCCTCCCCCTCGCGGTCCGGGTCCGTCGCGAGGAGGACGCGCTTTGCGTTCAGCGTTTCCTTCTTAAGCTCTTTGATCTTGTCGCCCTTGCCGCGGATATTAATATAATTCGGTTCAAAGTCGTTCTCAACGTCGACGCCGAGTTTGCTCTTTGGCAGGTCGCGCACGTGTCCGACCGAGGCGATCACCTTGTATCTCGAACCGAGATACTGGCCGATCGTCTTGGCCTTGGACGGCGACTCGACCACCACGAGCGTCCGCTGCGGTCCCGATGTTGCCGGCTTTGTTGATTTTGCTTTTGCTAAATTTGCCATTTGTAACCTCTCCGACAGAGTGTTCTGCCCTGCGTTTGCGCAGTAAAATATAATATACCTCCCAAAGGTTCAATTTGCAAGATGAAATTTACCGCCGTACGAGTAGACCACTCCTTTGATTTCAAGTACTGTAAGTATAGCACTGACGGACTCCGCTTTTCTGTTGACTTCGTGTGAAATTTCATTCACACTGGCTCCATTGAATTTCATAACCGCCTCCACAATCGGAATCTCGTCCTCGTCGAGCTTCTGTATCGCGGTTTCTACTGACTTTGCGGTAATTCCCATGTCCTTCAATACGTCATCAATCACGATGAGCGGCCGGCAGCCGTCGCGGATCAGGAGGTTGGTTCCGGTACTGAACTGGCTGTTGATGTTGCCCGGGACCGCGTAAATGTCCTTTCCCTGCTCCGCGGCATACCGCGCCGTGATGAGTGCACCGCTCTGAAAGCCCGCCTCGACCAGGATCAGCTTCTCGGAAAGCGCGCTGATCAGGCGGTTCCGCGCCGGAAACGAATACTTCGCACCCGGGAAATCCGGTTCATATTCGCTGATCACCAGTCCGGTCCGGCACACCCATTCGTACAGTTCCGCGTTCTTTTGCGGTGAAAAGTTGTCGATTCCCATTCCGAGAACTGCGATTGCCTTGCCGTTCGCCTCCCGTGCGCCTTCGTGTGAAAACGCGTCGATTCCATACGCCAGCCCGGATACAACGGTTACCCCGCCGTCCGCCAGCACGCGGCCGATCATCTTGGCCGTCACTTTCCCGTACAAAGTGTATTTTCTCGAACCGACGACGCCGGCTCTCCGCGTCTGGAGAAGCGAAAGATCCCCGGAATAAAAGAATCGCTCCGGCGGATCCGCAATTCTCCGGAAGTCTTCCGGGTAAAGCGGGTCTTCTTTTTCCATCACATGGATTTCGTGCTTCTTCATGCGGCGTCCCCCCTCCTGTAGTTCAGCGCTTCGGCGAGGTGTTTCCGCTGGATCTGTGGGGACCGGTCGAGGTCCGCGACCGTGCGCGCGATGCGCAGCGTCCGTTTATATGTCCGTGGGGAAAGATGCAGCCTGTCATACGCAATCTGCATAAACGCTTCGTCCTCCGAAGTCAACCGGCAGTATTCCGTGATCTCCCGGTCCGTCAGATCCGCATTCGGCGCGGTCCGTCCGAGGCCGCGGGCAAAAGCGCGGGCACCGTCGATGGCCGCCCGCATCTCCACGGAAGACAGGCTCTTCCCGTAATCGTCCGAAATCTGCGCGTACTCGACCTTTTCCATCCGGATCTCGAGGTCAACGCGCTGACGGAACGGTCCGCTGAGTTTCTTCTGGTACGCTTCGATCTGCGTCGGCGTGCAGGTACATGGCTTCTCCGGGTCCCCGTAGTAGCCGCACATGCACGGGTTCGCTGCCATGATCAGCAGGAAATTGCATGGAAAGCGGAACGCCTCTCCATGACGGAAGTGCGTGATGTATTTCTCCTCCAGCGGGACGCGCAGCGACTCGATGACATTCCGCTTGAATTCGCAGACCTCATCGAGAAACAGTACACCATTGTGCGCCAGCGTAATCTCCCCCGGAACCGGGTAGGTCCCGCCGCCGAGCAGCCCCGCCTGGCCGATCGAGCTGTGCGGCGTTCGGAACGGCCGCGTCCGGATACAGCCGACCGCCGGGTCGATCTTGCCCGCGACGGAGTAGATCATCGTGCAGTCGACCATCTCCTGTTCCGACATCTCGGGCATGACCGTCGGAATCCGGCTCGCGAGCATGGACTTGCCGCACCCCGGGCTTCCGATCATCAGGAGCCCATGCCTGCCGCAAACCGCGATCGTGATGGCGCGCTTCGCGTTCTCCTGCCCTTTGATATCCGCAAAGTCGATCTGCCCCTCCTCTGAGTTCCGCTTTGCCGGAACCGGCGGTCTGCGCCACGGCCGGTCGTCATTGATCAGTTCCACGCACTCCGCGATGGACGCGACGGGGATCACCTCCGCTCCGGGCGCCATGACCGCCTCGTAATAGTTTTCGTTCGGGACGATGACGCGCCGCACACCGCAGTTCACGAGCGCCATCATCATCGGAAGCACGCCGTTCACTTTGACGACCTCCCCCGTCAGCGACAGCTCTCCAATCATCCCGTACTGTTCCGTCCTGTTATAATCGAGATAGCCTTCGCACTCCAGAATCGCCATGGCGATGGCGAGGTCCAGATGGCTGCCGTTCTTGCGGAAGCCGGCCGGCGCCAGATTGACCGTCACGCGCCCCCGCGGGTACTCGAAGCCGGAGTTGATGATGGCCGCCTTGATCCGGTCCTTTGACTCGACGACCGTCGTCGCCGCGAGCCCGACGATATTGAAATTCGGCAGTCCGCTCGAAACGTCGGCCTCGACGTCCACGCGCCTGCCGTCGATCCCCTCGTAGACCGCGCTTGTCACTTTTGATATCATGGCAGCCTCCTCACAGACAGTTTTCGATGAACGCGACTTCGATCGCCATGACGTCAAAAACGACGTCGTATTCGTCGGAGCCGACCCGGCTCATGAAGTATTTTGCCGCGCTCCGCATCGCCTTTTGCTTCTTGTCTGTCACCGCTTCCTCCGGCCGGCCGTTTCCGCTACCGAACCGCGTTTTAACCTCGATGAAGTGTATGACCTGGCCCCGCCGCGCGATGACGTCGATCTCCCCCTGATAACAGCGGTAGTTCCGCGCGAGGATCACGTATCCCATGTCCCGCAACAGTCCGATGGCAAAGTCCTCCCCCAACCGTCCGAATCTGACTCTGTATTTTGTATCCATTCTGTCTCCCTTCTTCGCATCCCAAAGCATTCATATCACATCTCCCGGGCCTTGTCTGCGGTTTTGAAAATTTAGGGATTTCAATGTCGAAAATAGATACGATTTTGCAAAAAAGTTTTTCGGCAGCCTTTCGGCTGCCGATGTTCGTAGTCATTTGTAAATGTGATAATTCGGATCTTCACAGGCAAAACCTGCGGATCGTCTTGCCGACGCCGGCCTCGTCGTTCGTCTCGGCGACGTAATCCGCATGGTCCTTGGTGCCGCCCCACGCGTTACCCATGGCGACGCCGATACCCGCATATTCGATCATCGCGATGTCGTTCGGCGCGTCGCCGAAGCACATGACCTGCTCCCTCGCGATTCCGTTCGCAGCGGCGAGATGCGCGATCGCGTTGCTCTTGCTTGTCGTTCCTCCGCCGATTTCGACGTTGTTCCGGAGCGAACTGGTCAGCGTTACGTCCGGGATGTCCGCGAGCATGGCACGAACATTGTCCCCGTCAGCAGGATCGTCAAAGAAAATGTTGATATTCTCGATCATGCCGGCACGCGCCAGCATCTCATCGTACAGATTCTCGAACGGATGCCGGGTTCGCAGCACGTATTCCCGCCGCCGGTAGGAGCTGCCGCGCTCATCGATGTCGCGGTACAGGTTTGCGTCGATGTACGCGCGGTCCTCCCAGAACGCCTCAAGCTGCAGGTGGTTCGCCCTCGCGATTTCGATGATTACAGGCATGGACGATGCTGCGATGCAATTGCTGAAGACATTCTGTCCCTTGATGAGATCGAAAATCCTGGCGCCGTTCGATGTGATGGCGTAATTCAGCCCGCGGATGGAAAGAATCTCCTCCGGGAGCGAACTTAAAACCCGCCCCGTAGCGATGGCGACGAGGATCCCGCGGTCGGTGGCTTCCTCGAGTGCGAGGCGGTTTTCGGCCGGAACGTGTCCGGTGCTGTCGAGGAGCGTTCCGTCGATATCCAGTGCGATCAATCTGATGTCTTTGCGGTCTGTATCCATTCCAATTTCAAGCCTTTCGGCAAAATAACGATTGCAAAACCATACCCTCAGTACTATAATTATTCTATTGCAAATTATACTCTTTTTTTCAAAAGAGTTCCACAAATTACTGAATAATCCAGTTTTTTACGGGGGTATAATTGATATGAAAGTTGCGATTCTCGGCGCCGGCAAACTCGGTCTCAAGGTCACTGAAGCCCTGCTCGACGGCGACTACGACATCACGCTTGTAGATACTAACGAAGAAAAGCTATCCCAGATTTCACAGCAACTCGACGTCATGACGGTCGTCGGCGACGGCAAGACGGTCGAGCTTCTCAAGGAAATCGACGTCAAGTCGATGGATTTCCTGTTCTCCTGCACCACGTCGGACGATACCAACATCCTTGCCGCGTCGTTCGCCAAGGTTCTCGGGTGCAAAAAAGTCGCCTGCCGGATCCGCGAGCCGGAGCACATGAACCAGCTCGACTTCATCCGCGAGCACTATAACATCGACGTCATCATCAACCCGGACCTGCTGATCACCTCCGAGATCTACCGTTACCTCATCGAGAAATACACCCTGAGCAACGGTATTTACACCTCCAACCGGATCGCACTGATCGAGTTCGAAGCGCACAAGCTTCCTCAGGTCATCGGCAAGAACATGATCGAGTTCCGCAACGTCATGCCGAACGCGATCGTCGTCGGCATCTCACGGAACGGCAAGATGATCATCCCGCACGGCAATGATATCATTGAAAAAAACGACCTTCTCTACGTCATGAGTACCAAAGAGGAGATCTTTGACCTTGCAAAAAAAGTCCACACCAAGCGCCACAAGGCCGACGTCCGCAGGGTCATGATCATCGGCGGCGGCAAGACCGGCTATTACCTCGCCCGCAGGCTGTCTGAATACGGGACGAGCGTCAAGCTGATCGAGAAGGACCGCAAGCGCTGCCACTATCTGTCGGACAAACTCAAGAACGTCATGGTCCTCAACGGCGACGGCGGCGACATGTCGCTCCTCGAGGAGGAAGACTTCGACAAGATGGACGCGTTCATCACGGCCACCGGCTATGATGAAGAGAACCTCCTGCTCGCGCTGACCGCAAAGCAGCACGGCATCGAGGACGTCATCTCCAAGATCAGCCACGAGATCTATACAGAGCTCATCTCCAAGCTGGATATCGACATGGTCCTCAACCCGCTCGACATCTCCGCGAGCGCGCTGCTCCGCGTCATCCGCGAGAACAAGCGCGTCATCTCCTCGGTCCTTCTGCAGGGCCAGGCAGAGCTGATGGAGGTCTACGCGTCCGAGAGCATGAGCATCATCGGCATGTCCCTCAGCGAGCTCAAACTCCCTCCATACATCATCATCGCGGCCATCCACCGCGGGACCAAGACCATCATTCCTGACGGCAATACCCGCATCCAGCCGAGCGACCGCGTTGTCCTTGTATGCCTGCTCTCCCACATCGGTTATGTGGAGAAACTGTTTAAGCAGAGCGCCATCCTCAACCTGATCAAATAGGCATTTCCAATGAGAACCCGGATTAGAAATTTCTTCGGACTGTTCTTAATATTTTTCGGTGCCTGCCTCGTGCTCCCGCTGATCATCGCTTTGGCGTGCAGGGAAACCTCTTCGATCCGCGCCTTTCTGATCACGATTGCCATTTGCCTCGTTGCGGGCTTCATTAACATGCGGATTTCCAAAGGAGACTTTATCAGCACCAAGCTCCGCCTGCGCGACAGCTACTTTATCGTTGCCATGTCGTGGTTTCTCGCGCTCACGATCGGAGCGCTTCCGTATGTCCTGAGCGGCGCCATGCCGAGCTACGTCGACGCGTTTTTTGAGACCTGCTCTGGCTTTTCCACGACCGGCGCCACGATTCTGACCGAGGTGGAATCCCTCCCGCGGTCCATCCTGTTCTGGCGGGCCTTGACGCAGTGGCTCGGCGGCATGGGCATCATGGTTCTCTTCATGGCCCTGCTTCCGAGTTTCGGGATCAAGGGGCAGAACATCGCATCCGCCGAGACGCCTGGACCGATTTTCAGCAAAGTCTCTTCGCGTTTTTCCGGCACCGCCCAGAGCCTTTACATCGCTTACATCATCTTAACCGGCATGCTCGTCATCATGCTCATGCTTGGCGGCGTCAGCCTCTATGACGCGGTCTGCCATGCGTTCACCGCTCTGGCAACCGGCGGCTTTTCCACCTACAACGCCGGCGTAACCCACTTTGACAGCGATTATGTATACTGGATGCTGACGATTTTCACGTTCCTCGCGGGAACGAACTTCGGTCTGTTCTTCGTTTTGATAGCCAAGGGACCGCGCGCGATGTTCCGCGACGAGGAGTTCCGCCTATATGCAAAGATCATGGGAATCGCGATCGTCCTGGTCATGATTTCCCTTATGACTAGGAGCGGTTACACCAGCTACTGGCGGGCGCTGACCGACGCGTCGTTCGAAGTCGTCACGATGATGACGACGACCGGGTATTCGATTGCGAACTACGTGGAGTGGACCGCCTTCGCCCAGATCATCATCATCATCGTCATGCTGGTCGGCGCTTCCAGTTCCTCCACCGCCGGCGGCCTCAAAGTCGTCCGCGTTCTCGTCTCCCTGCGCCTGATGAAACACTTTACCAAGCGTAAGCTTCACGGCAACATGGTCGACGAGGTCAAGCTGGACGGCAAGCGCTTGCCGAGCGAAACGATTTCCCAAATCACTTCATTCATAACCATGTACATTATCGTGCTGATCGTCGCGACGTTCCTCGTCTCGTTCAGCAGCGGCCAGGACCTCGTAACGGACTTCACCGCCACGCTGTCCTGCATCAGCAACGTCGGGCCGGGCATGGCCAACGTCGGTCCGCTTGAGAACTTCGCGTTCTATCCGGACTTCGCCAAAGTCGTCCTGGCGCTCACGATGATCATCGGCAGACTCGAACTGATTACGTTCTTCATCGTGTTTACGAAATACTTCTGGAACAATCACGCAGTGCAAAAGAACGGCTTTACACTCTTCAGGAGGCGGAATGAAACTTACAAATAACAAGAAATTCATTCTGAATATCTTCTCCACGGCGCTGATCATTTACGCGGTCGCGCTGCTTCCTTCGTTTGCCGTGTCCGTATATTACAAAGAGACCCTGTTCAGTCATACGGTCATCGCCGTAATCGTACTCTGTCTCATCATCGGCATGACCGCCAAGGCGCGGCTCACCTACCGCGCGTCCACGATCAAGCCGCGCGTGCATTTCTTCACGACGCTCTTCGTGTGGTGCACGCTGATCCTGATGACGTCCATCATCAATTTCTTCGCGAGCCCGGACCTCAGCGTCGCGGATTCGATTTTTGAAGCGACTGCCAGCTGGACGACGACCGGCGCCGAGGCTGTTGTCCATGCTGAGCTGACCTCAGGCATGCTGCTCATGCGTGCGACCTGCAATTGGCTTGGCGGCATCGGTATCATTCTCATCGTCGTCGGCCTCTTGCCGGAGTGGAATTTCACCGGACACAGCCTCGCGATTACGGAGATTCCGGGGCCATCGTTCCTCAAGACTTCGGATACATTCAAGCGTACCTACCGCCTGATCATCAAGATCTACATCGCGCTCACAATACTAGAGCTGATTCTCCTGATCATCGCAGGAATGGCTCCGTTCACAGCGTTACTGACTGCGCTCAGCAGTATCAGTACAAGCGGAATCCAGCACATCAACCACGGCATCGTCACGGACCTCAGTACACCGATCAAGGTCATCATTACGACCTTCTCGATTCTCGGCTCGATCAACTTCTCGTTCTACATCCTGATCGTCCTGAAACGCTTCCGCCGGCTGCGGTCCCAGACGGAGCTGACGTTCTACACCGCGCGCATCCTGTTAACGACGCTCTTCATCACCGCGGTCCTGATCCACTTCGACCGGGCGTCCAACATCCCTGCCGACTTCGGGAACACGCTCATGCAGGTCGTCTCCTGCATTTCGACCTCCGGTTACACGGTCAGCCACTGCGAACACTGGCCGTTGATCTGCAACTATGCGATCATGCTTCAGATGTTCATCGGAACCTGCGCCATGTCAACGGGCGGCGGCATCAAGGTCGGCCGGTTTGCCATCGGCTGCAAGAGCATCAAAAACAGCATGTACAAATACATCCATCCGCATGTGACAAAGGACCTGGAGTACAACCACACCAGCCTTTCCATCGCGGACGTCATGAACGCAAACCTCTATATCGCGATGTTCATGATGGTGTTCATGATCGGTGCACTCTTGATTGGTATTGATACCAACGACATATTCAGCGCCTTTGACTTCTCGCAGGCCATGATCACAAACACCGGCAAAACCTTCGGCGAACTGACCGCGCACTCCTACAACGCGCTGAACGGTTTCAGTGGTTTTTCGGAGATTGTCATGTCCGTTCTGATGCTCGCGGGGCGGCTGGAGATCTATCCGCTCGCGATGATCTTCTTCAAGAGCTTCTGGGTTCGCGACCGGAACGTCTGATTCCAACGGATAGGATCATGTCGATTCAAAAAATAAAAAAAGACATGAAAAAGGAGCACGCCGGATTGCGACGTGCTCTTTTCATGAACGAATATGGATTATTCCTCTGTCTTTGCAGGCGCTTCGGCAGCAGGGGCTTCCTTGAGGAGCTCCTTGATGCTGAGGGAGATTCTCTTTCTCTCCGCGTCGATGTCCATGATCTTCGCAGAAATCTCCTGGCCGAGGGACAGCTCGTCAGAAACGTTCTCGACTCTCTTGTTCGCGATCTCGGAGATGTGAACGAGACCGTCGAGGCCGGCTTCGAGCTCAACGAATGCGCCGTATTCCTTGATCTGAACGACCTTGCCCTTAATCTCCTGACCGATCTGATACTTGGTCCCGACAAGGCTCCATGGCTCAGGCTGTGTCTGCTTGAGGCCGAGGGAGATCTTCCCGCGCTCTTCGTTGAGGGACAGAATCTTTACGTTGATGATGTCGCCGATCGCGAGGACTTCGCTCGGGTGTTTGAGCTTGCCCCAGGAGATCTCAGAGATGTGCAGCAGACCGTCAACGCCGCCGATGTCAACAAAGGCGCCGTAGTCCGTGAATCTCATGACCTTACCTTCAACGATGTCGCCGACGTTCAGATTGGCCCAGATTTCCTGGACCTGTTTCTTTTTGTCGTCCACAAGGACGGACTTTCTCGAGAAGACCGCCTTGTTCCTTTTGTCATCCACTTTTAGAACTCTTACATCCACCGTCTGTCCGATGAACTCGTCAGCGTTCTCGACGTATTTGTCGGACAGCTGCGACATCGGTACGAAGCCCGAGACTTCCTTGTACTCGGCGATGACACCGCCGTTGACCGCTCTGGTCAGCTTAACGGTGATCGGCTCACGGCTCTCCATGAACTCCTTCAGCTCCCTGTAGTTCGCATTGATCTCCAGAAGCTTCTTAGAAAGCATGATGCCGCCCTCGCCGTCGTCGGACTTGACGACTTTGGCTTCGATCGCATCGCCCGGCTTGAACACGTCGGCGAGCGTCTGGCCTTCTTCCAGTGATACTTCGCTCTTTGGCAAAATACCGTCCTTTTTGCATCCGATATTAACGATAACCTCGTTATCCATTACCTGATGCACTGTGCCATCAACGATTTCTCCAGGTCTTGGCAGACGTAAAGAATTCTCAATGTCATCCATATAATCCATCATCGGATTATGTTCCATGTTACCAGTGACATTTTCGCTCATTCCAGCAATAACCTCCTTAATTATCCATTCGGGTGTGGACGCACCCGCGGTAACACCTATTTTATTACATTTCTTGAAGTCTTTCAACTCTAAAGTTGAAACATCTGAAAGAAATGTGACGATTTTGCAATATTTTTTTGAAATTTCGAACAATTTTCTGGAATTTGAGCTGTTCCGATCACCGATAACAATCATCGCGTCCACCTTGGCAGCAAGGGCAGCACAACTGTCCTGCCGGTCGCGCGTGGCGTTGCAAATCGTATTCTTCAATTCATAAATGATACCGGCGCTGTCAAACACCCGAAGGATATCGTCGAGCAACTCCTGCCGGATCGTCGTCTGACAGACGATCAACGGCGGATCCACCCTGCCGGATTCATTCCGCATGCGAACATACTCTAACGCTTCGTCCGGTGTCTCAAGGATAACCGCCTGATACTCACACCACCCGTTGGTCGCGGTGACCTCCGGGTGATCCGCACTGCCGATAAGAATGATTTCCTGCCCCTTTAGATATGCATCGTGAACCAGCGTATGAATCTTCTGAACAAAAACGCAAGTCGCGTCGACCAGTTCGACCCCCATACGGTCTGCTTCATCGTAAAAGGACTTCGGCTCCCCGTGCGACCGGACGATGACAACGTCGCCGCGGTCAGCTTCTCCGATTGAATCGATCCTGCCAACGCCGTTCTCGCTCAGCCGATTTGTTACGGACTGGTTATGAATGAGCTGCCCGCAGGTAAAAACCCTGCGGCCGTTTACCTTCTCGCGTTCCGCAGCTTCAAAGGCCATATTGATGGCCCGCTGCACCCCAAAACAAAAGCCGGAGTGGTCCGCTCTGATGATTTCCAAATGTCTGACTCCTTAGATAAACGGCCGATGGAACAACCACCGGCCGTCAAGAATAAAACGCTCTTTCCTGCGTAGGTACCGTAGAGATTATACATCAAGTAAAAAAGTGTAACAAGCAAAACGTCATAATCCATGCGTATTGTACTTGCTCCGGATTCTCTCGAGCAGTGCCTCCGCACGGCGCAGGTCTCCTCTCTTCAATTCTTCTCTGGCGCGGTTTAGCAGTTCGTCTTCTCCGGACCCGGAATCATATCTCAGCCGCTCCATGATTGCAAGCAACTTCTCGCAAAACGGTCTGCGGGAAGGGTCTGGTACAAAAGCCAGCCGGAGCCCCACACAAATCGCCATGCCGCTTCTCTTCCAAAGGCATGCGGGCTCGATCATGAAGTCCTCCGCAGATATCAGATGGTTTTCGCACGTTGTTTTGATTTTAATCAGTGTATTTGTGAGCTCCAACAGTTCCTGCGGTGACAGGTCTTTCATACTGATTCCGTCATAATATGATGTATCATAGGAGAATACATAGGTCCTGTTTTCGTGCAGTATGCTCATGCGCAGAAAACAGTCGCAGAACCCTCCGGTCAGAATATCGATCATATACTCGGGAATTGTACAGTCCCGGATTGTTTTTCTTAATTGTTTGCTCATGAAAGAATCAGCCTCCGCATTTGGTACATGGGGTATAGCCCCGCTCAACTGCAGTGCTCCGCTCCATTTCGATATAGTCGCGGGAAAGAACCCGACATCCTTTCAAATGATACGCGTCGCCATATTCCGGGAAGTAACAGACCGATGTACCGAGTGCCGCGTTTCCGCTATGACAAACGCTGCAGGGCGCGTACTTTGACCGCAGAGCGTTCGTCAAGGGAACCGTAACATACGCAGATCTTACATATGTACAGCTTTTTACATGATAGCGCCTGCCCATCTTCGGAAATACATAGACCGGATCGGAATCGTCGCCCGCCAGGTCATCGTCTGACATCGGATCAATATCCCGCCACTTTCCGACGTATGCACGTGTCATCAGTGCAAGTTTATATTTCGCGTCTGTCAGAAGGCCCAAAGGGTTATCGACATGCAGCTGTGTATCATATTCCAGAAATAGAACTTCATCGATCTGCAAATATTGCTCTCTATACAGATAATCATTTATCGTTAATTTCCGGATATGTGGGCTCGCTTTCTGAATCCGGTTGGCTGTCGTGCCGGAAAAGAAGAATTCTCCGGTAATAAATTCCGTCCGGATCGCTTCTTTTCGCATCTCGTTTGCGAGAACATAGTTCGATTCTTCAATGTCTGCATAAAGCGTGATGATAGACAGCATGACGATCACGGCAATCAGAAATACCGGAATCGTCAGAACCGCTTCGACGATATAGCTCCCTTTTTTACCGATACGTTTCCTCAAACTCATAGTATTTCCCGTTGACCTTTACATTGAATCTGACCCCATCGTAATACTCTTCAAAATTGAAGTCTGAGTAGTATCTGTATTTCATGTTGATCTGAACGATGTCCATCATCCGAAGCAGCCTCACGTCTTCATTCATCGCAAGGAGCAGAATGAGCAAATAATCTTCATACGTTTGACCATCCAGTACTTCCGACGCCGCACCGTGCCCCGCCGGCATCTCTGAGATCTCTCCGGCATGTTCCTCCAATAATTCTTTTGATTCTTCATCAAGGTGGCCTGTGATTTCTTTGCTCCGAAGAAGCCCGTTGATATCCGTATGCCATGTGGCGTCCGTTTTCATCAGCGGAACGCGCTTTCCGTCGAGCAGCGTCTGAACGTCGTACTCCGCTTCCGCTGCGGCCCATGCCTCTGTAATCAGGGACTTGGTAACTAACGAAGCCGGTCCGGGGGTGATCAGCTCTGCTACGCCGGTGAGAAGCGCCTGTTTTTCCGCATCTTTTGATAGATACGCATAATTTAGAGCGTTCCTGATTAAAAAGATCCGTCTCCGGCAGATTTTGAGATTTGCGCTGTCGCTCGTCTTTCCACCGATAACGTATTCCCACTCGTTGGTGTAATACGCCGGAAGGTCCGTTGCCACAAACAGATGACTGTTGAAATAGTGCCTTATGAAGTTCATCTCTACAGCCGCCCCGACGACTTTTGACATTACGTATTCACGAACGCTGCCCTCTTCAAGAAAAGCAACGATTTCTGCGACTGCATAAGAGTTTCCGGCCCCTGCGGAAGGCAGCGTATCCAGTACGACCTGATTGCGTATGACCTTATCCTCCGGCTCCCCGTCACCGGTCCGCCGGCTTCTCCCTTCGCCGGACAGAAGTCCGTCGATACTTGTGAAAGCAGCGTTCCGGCTGATCGCCTTCTTAAAGTTCCTCGGATTGCTCATTTCATAGCCGCTTAAGTCCGCGTGAATGCTGCCGACGCTCGTCCCCGGAAGGATGCTGACAGATGAATCCAGATAGATGTTCAGTTTATCTTCGACTTCAAAGTCCGGTCCCTGATAGGCCAGGATTCCGTAATCCTCCAACAGAAATCTGTCATATTCCGACAGAGCAGCCTTCGTCCAGATGTTTCCGAATACCCTGCATTCGCTGTTCACGACCATCCGCCGCGCAATTCCGACTGCCGTCATCACCGCAAGCATCAGAAACACAAAGACGATGGCAAGCAGGATGGCGGAGGAACCTTTTCTATTTGTCAGAAAACAAGTTTCCCGTTCTGATAATAAGGTCTTCATTGAATAAATAGGTCTCCGTGATGATGTCTTTGGATACGGTGCTTTTGAGAACGCCACCGGCTGCCAGCGTTACTGTTTTTCTATCCCTGTAAGAACGGATCGCCACTTTATCGTATCCATTCCAAAGATTTGAGGCTTCAACGTGCGCAGTAACCTGAACGCTAAGGATCTCGAGATAAAACGCAAACAGCCGGAGCATCAGAACGACGATCAGGATGATAATCGGCATTACAATGGAAGCCTCCACCATCTCATCTCCGCGGATACTTTGTAAAACATGGAATTGCCGCTTTATTGCTTTCCACATCACTAAAAGCCACTCGTCCGCAGCGCCCGGAACGTGGTGTTAACGAAAGATACAATTTCCTTTTTGAAGATGATTCCGACCGCCACCGCAATCGCTACGAGAATCGCGACCTGCACCATCTCCATGCCGGACTTGGATTTCAATAGTTTCTTCATACCTCTCTCCTTTCTTGATATATGCATTCGTAATTGTTACATGGACAGCATCGCCGGCGCCATCGTTATCACGATGAGGAGCAACAACAACATAGCGAGCGGATAGGCCATCTTTGTATCGATTGCTTTTCCTTGTTCCTTGGCCTTCGTCTTCCTTTCTTCCCACAGGAACTCACTTTCCCGTGAAAGACTCTCTACAATGTCACTCCCCCGTTTCTCGTTTTCATTCATGAACGCTGCAATTCTCATCAGCTCCTTCACATTGAAATCCGCCGCAACCCCAGCAATCGCAGCCGCCGGCCCCGCTCCGGACGCATCGCACTGTCGTTTCCGTTCGATGATTTCCCTCTCAAAAGCACCTCTCCGCTCCGGCGGTAAAATCGCGTAACTCTGGCTGATCCGCGAAAACGCATCATTCAAAACAAGGCCCGCATTCAGCAGCAGAAGAAGCTGATTCGTAAAGCGCGGAATCCGCCTCACGATCTCCCTGTTCACCTGCATCCGCTTTGTTTCCTCCGGATTTCTGGTACCAAACACGACGATGGGAATCAGAATGAGATACATTAACGGTATGTACATCCATTCGTTGTTGTGTTTTGAGCCAGCTTTCCAGTGGAGCCGCGTACCGTCGGACAGTTCTGTCGGGAGATCAACTCTTGACTCGCCGGAATATTCAATATCGCTGACGATTCCATTAATCTCCGCTTCCCGAATCAGCTTTTCGTTCTGAACGCTGTCCTGTTCCTGTACTGCAGGATCGACCGCGTTCCTGCCCGGTATGAGCACCAGGCTCCGCGAACCAGCACCATCTTCTCCTTCCACGGTCAACTCAACATAAAACTCTTGCATGCTGCTTTCACCGCGGTCAAGCGCTATTAAGTCACCGTTTTCGTTCAAAATGTAATGCGTATCCTGCCGCGCAGGTTTGATCAGTGCAACGGTCAATATCACAAGACATGCAGCAGTCAGATAACGGACTCTCCGACTGACGGCCG
This sequence comes from Mogibacterium sp., assembly GCA_017433975.1. Classification (GTDB taxonomy): domain Bacteria; phylum Bacillota; class Clostridia; order Peptostreptococcales; family Anaerovoracaceae; genus RGIG2439. Next base: position 19,498 of record JAFRGD010000013.1, read on the forward strand.
GATCATCTCTCGCCCGCCATATCATGGACTGTATTAGTTCACTACCTTTCATGTTCAAACCTCAACTTTCGTGATTCGACTAATCATGTAGTAGATTCCTACATTCGATACGACGACAATGGTCATGATGATTCGACCGGTTATCGTATCATAAAGCGGACCGATGTAGTCCGGTGCAGTCAAATTTAGAAAGAGCAGAACCACGACCGGCATGACGAAAATCGCCAATCCTTCTGTTTCTTTCCGCCGCACCAGCTCCCGAATCTCGTTCTCAATGGACATTTTGTCGATGATCACACTGGCCGCTTTGTTCAGCGCGATGATTAAACTGGCGCCGGTCACCTTGCACGTCGTGTAGATCGTAACAAAGTCGATGATATCCTCCATTTCTGTCCGTTCAGCGAAATCGAGGAGCACATCTGTATCCTTTTCGTTTCCTGCATGCATCCTCTGATAAATCTGCTGCAGCTCCGGAACGAGAACGGACTCCCTTCCATAGATTCCTTCGATTCCCGGTATGGCTTCATGAATGGCGTCCTTGAGGGACCGGCCAGCACCGATTGACGTCGCAACCATGAACAGCATATCCTTGAACTCGGTCAGAAGCTTTCTCCGCCGCCGGTCGTTCAAAACTTCTTCGACATAAGTCCGCACCCTTCCGGACAGCGGAATCAAAACGACTGCAAAGAGTGCATTTCTGTAGAAAAGCAATGCAACCATAATCGAAACGCATCCATACGCGCAGTAAAAGAGAGCTTTCTCTTTGCGGTTAAGGACATACTTATCGTAACTGTACGGCATTCCGGTATCTCCTCAATTTATCCTGGTGGATCAGTTCGTTTCCCGTAGAGCGGAGCCCGTTCTCATCGGACGTCTGGAACAGATAATTCAATTCGTAGTCGTTCCCGTCAAAGCCCGCCAGCTCCGCCACTTCGACTACGCCGCGCGAACCGTCGCTCCGCCGTTTCAGATGTACGACCACGTCGATTGCGTTGGCAATCTGGCTCCGGATGGCGTAAATCGGAATTCCCTGATCCATCAGATACATCGTTTCGAGACGGCCGAGCATCCCGCGGATGGAATTCCCATGTCCTGTGCTCATGCTTCCATCATGTCCGGTACTCATCGCCTGGATCATGTCGATGACCTCCCTGCCGCGGACCTCGCCGACGATAATCCGGTCCGGACGCATCCGCAGGCTCGTTTTGATCAGTTTATCCATCGTAACCTCACCCTTGCCGATGGAATTCGCGTTTCTGCATTCCATCTGCACCTTGTTCGCAAGGTGTTCAATCCTTAACTCCGCTGAGTCTTCGATGATAATCACCCGTTCCCGCGTATCGATAACCTGCGTCAAGGCATTCAAAAAAGTAGTCTTTCCTGACGAAGTTCCGCCGCTTATGAAAATGTTGTAGCCGGCGCGGACGAGGTCCACGAGCAGATCGATGCATTCAACGCTCACACTGCCGTAATGAATCAGGTCCGTCAGCGAGATCTCCTGCTCCGAGAACTTCCGGATCGTAAGGATGGGACCGTTGATCGCAACATTGGACAAAACCCCATTGACCCGATACCCGCTTGGCAACCTTGCGTCCACGATCGGATTCGCTTCGTTGATTTCTCTATGAACGTCAGAAGCAAACATGCGGATGATGTCCTCCAACTCGTGCGCGTCCGTGAATGCATCATCATAAGGCAGTACGGCGCCGTTCTTTTCAATAAAGATATGGTGCGGACCGTTGACCATGATTTCATTGACATCCGGATCTTCCAATGGTCCTGCCAATATGCCGTACCGGCTGGAGACGCGCATCAGGACGCTTCGTATGACTTCAGCGACGTCACCTGCCTGGACGCTGTCGATCACCTTCGAAGAAAAGAAAATGTCCTCGACGATCGCAGCCAGTTCCTCCCTGTTTAAGCTGCAGTCCGTATCGCTGAGCCGCCGTTTGACGGTCCTCACAAACAAATCAATCTCATCGTGATACCTCTTGACTGTTTCCTTCCTCATATCCGCCTGTTCCAAAGCTCCTGCGAATCCTTTCATCAATCGTCAGGGAAAGCCCGTCAATGCCCCGCCCTGCATAGAGTGTTGTTAGTCCATCGCTTGTTGTAATGATCTGATTCAGTAGTACTTCATTCGAAACCGCATCTTCGTTCTCCGTATAAAGCCAGAATTTTGCAGCACTGCGGTTGATCAGCCCGATATTGCGTTCGCTGAACTCCGTTCCAATATCCAGAATGACAAGATCAAACAGCGAACCGGTGATCAGCCGCATAAGATCATTCATAGTCGTATCATCCGCTTTATAGATTGGATTGATTCCATACGGTGTTCTGAGATAACAGACCCCATAATTGTCGCGATAGAAGAAAGCGTCCAGCGGAACATCCCTGCCCGAAGCTGCGTAGTACACGAGTCTTTTAAACATATCCTCTGAATCATGAACAGCAGCGATACGGTCAATGCAGGAAAAGCAAAGGACAAGAACATTTCCACCAATGCGATACAGATAGTGGCGTGCGAAGAGCTGGGAAAACGCGTCCGCAACCGACGGATTCCTATCTGTAATTACGCTGATCACCTTTGAATCAACACATACTGAGTCATTTCTACCAGACCATAAATAGTAGTAGTAGCTGAGCTGTGCAAGCAGTTCGGAAACCCTGCAATACTTACATATTCGGAATGGACCGCCGGGGGCAAGCTCTTCATAGGCTGGGGAAATCGTCCGGTCCAGAAAAACAACCCCTTTGTCATCCTGATTGGAAGTACGCTTCGCATACTCTTCCTGTGAGATGTCAGTTACAATCAACGCACTTTCGGTCCTGGAACAGTCCCTGCCGATCTCGATGAAGACATTCGGATCTGCCCGTTCGATGGCGCCGGCAAGCGCACGCATGTATGGGATGTCACTTACTACGAATTTGAACTTCATTCCGTCCTCCTTAAGTCAACTATACCATGTTTCCCGATAAATGTTTATGTCAACTTATTCGTGGTTTTTATGTCAAAAAGCGTTCAGAAACTCAAAAAAAGCAAGCGATTCTTGCAAAACAGCCTTTTCAGACACAAAAAAAACCGTGACGATCGTCACGGTAATGTGGTGCGCGCCATGGGACTCGAACCCACACGCCTTGCGGCACAGGAACCTAAATCCTGCGTGTCTGCCA